>QHWY01000025.1 GCA_003223875.1 Acidobacteriota bacterium
CGGCGTTTGCCGCGCTGCAATCGGGATTGCAGCCTGACAATTGGCGTTTGCCGCGCTGCAATCGGGATTGCAGCCTGACAATTGGCGTTTGCCGCGCTGCAATCGGGATTGCAGCCTGACAATTGGCGTTTGCCGCGCTGCAATCGGGATTGCAGCCTGACAATCGGCGTTTGCAGACTTGCAATCGCGATTGCGGGGCTTCATTTTCCCAATTCTCGGGTTGCGAAGGCCAGGTTTTTCTGAACAGCCCGTCCGCCGCCGATCGATTTGGCCTGGAGTCACCGGCGATTTCATTTCTCTCCAAAAGTTCCTGATGCCATCTGAACCCGTAATGGAATCCCGAACGCCGCTGCGATAAACTCCCAAAAATTTAATAAATCAATCATTTAAGCGACACTCGATGCGATCGTTCCTGATGCCATACGGGACGGTTGGCAGAATTAAGCGATCAGGAAACCACTGCGAGACCTGGGCAGTCCGACCTGACGTCGCGGAATTCCCGGCATCCACCGGTGGATATCCCAGGGGGAGCCGACCTCAAACGGCTCGTTTTCCGGCTAATCGGGTTCAACTCCATTTCCCTCAGATCAGGAGATCTGAAGTTGCTGGACTGTCGGCGGTCCGCGAAGCGCAAGCGCGATAGCGCGCAGCCTCAATTAACAGACTGCCGCTACAGTCGGACAGCCATTCTCACGGCGCTGCGAGACCACCAGCTCGCAGCGCCGATTTTTAAAAGGAGGAAACGACATGAGTCTGCTGGACGTGTTTAACGAGATCCACCGAACGCTGGGCGAACTTCGTCACGAGCTAGGAACAATCAAGGGCGAACTGATCGAAATCCGCCGGCTTTCCTACCGCGTTTCGATGCTCGAACAGAACCAAGCGTGGTTGAAAGGCGGATGGGCCGTCCTGGCCGCAGCGTGCGGTTATCTATTCCACGGTATTTTCACCAAATGAAAGAGAGGACCATTCTATGTTTGAAGTTATGAGCGAACATCAATTCTGGACAGCAGTGGTGATCTACTGGATTTTCTCCGCTGCAGTCTCTTCGATGCCCGATCCCGCGAGCAATGGCGGTTCGGGATATCTTTGGCTCTATCGGTTTCTGCATACCATTGCCGGCAACATCACGACGGCATTCGGAAACAAGATCCCGGGCCTAAAGACCTTCACGGTACTCCTGGTAGCGCTGTTGACCGCCGCCACATCGGCGTGCGCGGCGCGCTATATCGTGCATCCCGGCGCGCTGAACAAAACCGACTCCGCCGCTTACGACATATTGCTCGTGGCCGAAGCAGCGATCGACCAGGCGCGACGGGATTATAACTTTGGGCAGCTTCCCGCCGGTGCGAAACCGGCGCTGGACGCGCTCGTGAGGTCGTACAACCTCGCGCGAGACTCTTGGCTGACATACCGTGCAGCCATTGCCAATAATGGGCCGGAGGGTGTGTATTTCACAGAACTCAACCAGAGCCTCACGGATCTTGCAACACGAATCCGGGAGCTCCGCGAGTCAGCTGCGAGCGCAAGCCCGATAGGGCGCAGCCATCAATAAAGGACGCGAGATGAACATCGATATCGCTCTCCAAATCGTATACCTGGCCGTGTCCCTCGTGAAAACGCAGACGAGCGGTAGCCTGCACGCGGCCGAAGACGTCGGCACAACTCTTTCTGAGATTGTCCGTGTCGCGGCTCGAGCGTATCAGGATCACACGGGCGAAGCCGTGGATCCATCCTTGATCCACTCCGAAGAACCGTTGTGAGAAAGGAAGAGTCGTAATGATGATCACAGCACATTTTTCTTTAGAAGAGCTCACCGCCTCGGAGGTGGCAGCACGTGCAGCTATCGACAATACGCCATCGCCGGAAGCGGTCCTCAATCTTGTGCGATTGGCCGAAGGTCTGGAACTCGTACGTCTGGCATTGGGAAACAGATCCATCCATGTCACCAGCGGATTCCGCTCGCCCAAGTTAAATCAACTTGTGGGCGGTTCGAAGAATTCGATCCACATTCAAGGTCTGGCGGCGGACATCCTGTGTCCGTCATTCGGTCCGCCGCTAGAAGTCTGCCGTGCGATCGCAAATTCCGGTATCGGCACGGATCAAGTTATTCACGAGTTCGGCCATTGGTGCCATGTGGCGTTTCCGCCGCCGGGCCGGCTCGCGCGACACGAATTGCTCACGATCCGCACCGCGGCAGCCGGCGCCGAGCTGGGCCTGCGCAGCGTATGACAGCGGTCGCGCGCTCAGCGGGCTAAGAGCGTTTGGGCAGCTTGTGACTGCCGGCATTGGTAATCGGGTTAAACGGAGTCGATCTCAAGATCATCGGCAAGTTTGTTTAAGCTGGCGGGATCGGATGATCGGGCTTATTCTGACGCTCGTTATTCCGCTACTTCCTTGCGCAGGATCGAGACGACTTCCTTTCCTCCAAACGCGGTGTTCGAGATCGTCATTCCCACAAATACAAAACCGGCATCTCCGGCTCTTGAAGTTCCTTCTGCATGGTCGACGTCCTGGAGGTGGCGAGGAGTTTGTAGTCGTATCGCTTCTTTGACGTAGCTTGTCGATCGGCTTCCAGAATGGCAACGACTTCCTGACCTCCGATCCGAACGCGGTCTTGAAAATAGTTTGACCCTTATATTGGAATCCTTCGTGCCCGGCTTCTCGAAGCTACTTCTGCATCGTGGATGTTCTGTTCGTGGCGAGCAGTTTATAGACGTATCGGCCATTCGAGGACGCTGTTCTATCTTTCGACATGATTACAATCACCTCGGATCCACCGAACGCGCTTTCGCCCCCCATGGTTGCCTCGAAGTGATAACCGGCGTCGGCCGCCTCGTTCAGCTCTTTTTCCATGGTTGAAGTTTTGTTTGTCGCCAGTACGCGGTAATTGCGAGGCGCGTCTCCTGAGAACGCCAGGCCGCTGGACACCAGCAGCGCCAGCAAAAATTGAATCATCATCACGAACTCCTCCGACTTAGTCGTTGGCGATGGTACGAAGGGAGCAAACAGGGGTCAAGCCGTCCGAACCGACGCGGAAGTGAGCAAATCCGCAATCGCTGTTGCGATAGCCATATTCGTTAATTCTTGAACAAAGGTCCAACCACCATTCGGATTTATCTCGAGGAAAACGTATTCACCTTGCGGAGTGAGAATGAAATCGATTGTGCCGAAACACAGCCCCAAAGCCTGGGTCAGGCGCACACAGCGTTTTTCGACCTCCAAAGGAAGTCGATATTCGCGATAAACGGAACGATCGTTGTCAAAGCGGCGCCAGTCGTCCCGCGTCACACGGCTGGCCTGCGAATCGATAGCTGCTGCAAAAACGCGTGACCCCACAACCGTAACCCGCAACTCGATTTTTTTTGGAATGCTGTTCTGAAATATTGTCGGTACGAAACGCACAGAGCGATAGGCAGCAAGGTCTCGGCGATGTACGAAATGAGTGCGGGCCACGTGCTGCTCCCCGTCGCGGATTGCACTCGCAGGAAGATATACGCCCTTCGAAACCATCCTGCCGCACGATTCCGTATAGGCGGGAAGGATTTCATCCGAGTCGTTGGTCATCACGGTGTGGTCGGGAATCGTGAATCCCAGTTTGGCAGCTAATCCGAGATGATAAATCTTGTTGTAGCGAAAATGTGTATGACGCGGTCGTCCGGGCACCCAGAGACAGTCCATGGTCTGCCAGAGTCCGTCCAGAAATTCCCGGCTCTCGAGGGCGATCCACTGTCGCTGCTCCTCGTTATGGACTTCCTCAGCGGCTTGCGGCCGCCGTGGACGTCGCACCCAAACCGCACTCACCTGATCGAGATCAATCACTCGAACTGAAGTCCGCAGCAGTCTTCGGCTTATTCCGCGCCGATCGAAGGCTATAGTCAGGCTGGCATTAGCCGGAAAATCCGCCGGATTGAACACGTAGAAATCGGCCCCGAGTTCCTTAAGAGACTCGGTCACGAGACCAACGTGGTCATCGTTTTCACTCAGAATAAGAATCATGTCAATTGCTACATCCAATGCCAGCGGACGGCTGCCTGCTGGCACCGACTATTTAACCAGTCGCGAAAAAGCTGTTCACGAATAGCCGTCCGCGTCGAGGCGTTCAGCTCTGCTGGACTCCGGCGAATTACCTGCAAAGCGCACCAAACGTTTCGTCGTGCGAATGGCCCGATGACAGAGCCTTCAGCGCCATCGCGCGCCTCGGCTGGAAGGTCCTGTGCGGTGCACGCATGTAATTCCCCTCGGAGGTGCTCATTCGCAGCATCGGGGAGCAATCCCTGAGCAGCGCTGAGCAAGCCATCAACCCGTCCACGCTCGACGACTCTCCCGGCAGTTTCATTGTCCATTCCGCAAATCTCAAACACGAGAACTTGATCAAACTGGTCCCTGTGTTGCGCGAAATAGCTCTCAATCCTGTCGGCACTGACCTTGTTTATCAGCTTCTCGATTCGTACTTCGCTGGACGCCAGGTCACGAAAACGGTCGGCAGTAAGTCCCATCTCCTTCATCCATCGACGGGTTGCTTCGGCGCTGCGCAGTCCGCTTCGGATTCGGAAGCGATCTGCGGCACTTTGTGCCTCTTCATCACTTATCTCAATGGGATCCTCTTGTAGTGCCTGGAACAGTAACGCCTGGTCTACTATGTCATCGAGCAGACGATTGTCGCGTTGTCCAATGATTTTGAGGAGCAACAGCACATCTTGCACTTTGACGTTATGTCCGTTGACTGTGACTACGAAGTTCGCTGCCCAATGCTCGGTATATTTGACCACCCACGGATCGGCGTTGTCGGCCCTCCAGGAGAGCGCCAGAGTCCCGTTATCAGATTCGCCGAGCAACAGATCGTAGTCGACCTCTGTTGAGCCGGGTGGCTGATCAATGAGCAGATCGGCGCGCACCTCCGGATGATCGCTCCTGAACTGGTTCAAGCGCTCGTTCGCAGAGCGTACGTCTTCGCGCATGCGTGGCAACGATTTGAGAAACTCTGTCGCGTGTACTACTGCTGAGTCAAACGCTTGCTGCATGATTGACCTCCTGTTCACAAACTGAAGCGGAAACCAGTAACTGCGCGATCGCGCCAGCTATTGGCATACCGGTCAGAGCCTCAACCCAACCCCACTGACCATTCGCGTTGATTTCCAGGAAGACATATTCACCTTGCGGAGTCAGGACTAGGTCGATCGTTCCGAAACACAGCCCCAGAGCCTGCGTCAGGCGCACACAACGCAGCCCGATGTCCCGAGGCAGCTCGTATTCAAGGTAGGTAGCGCGATCATTGTCGTAGTGACGCCAGTCATCGCGCGTCATAAGACTGGCTTGCGAGTCGATAGCGGCGGCAAAGACGCGTGAGCCGACGACCGTGACCCGTAGTTCAAGCACTTTGGGAACATATTCCTGAAAAATAATTGGCGCAAAACGCACTGATCTATAAGAGACTGCATCCCGACGGCGCACGACGTGAGTGAAGGTGTGGTGCAGTTCCCCGTCGCGTTCGGTGCTCAGGGGACAACTCACTTTGGACACCATCTGTCCGCCTGTTTCTGCATAAAAACCAACAAACTCATCTGGATCGTTGGTCACCACCGTGTGATCGGGAATTAAGAATCCCAGGCTGGCGGCCAATCCAAGGTGGTAAGTCTTGTTGTACCCAAAATGCGTGTCACGAGGCCTGGCTGGTATCCACTGACAATCCATAGTCTGCCAAAGGCCTTCGAGGAATTCCCTGCATTCCAAACTGGCCCACCGCCTCTGGTCCTGGTCCGTTATCTGATCGGCGACCTTGGGCTGGCCAGGGCGGCGTACCCAGACTGCCGTGACCCGATCCAGATCAATGACTCGATCGCCGGTACGTAGCAGCCTTCGGTTTATGCCTCGGCGATCAAACGCAACCGTTATACTCGCATTGGCGGGGAAATCGGCTGGATCAAACCAAACGTACTCGGCACCGAGCCCATCAAGCTTTTCGGTTACTAAAGATATGTGGCAATCGTCACGATGACTCAGGATAAGGATCATTGGGCACCATTTAAATTAAGTCGAACAGTTATCCCGGAAATCCCGGCGTTTTCTTTGAAGAACAGGCGCGATGTCGCTCGACTTCGCGCCTGCTTTCGACGCGCTGCAGATCTGTTCAACTAATCAACATCCTCGTCAGCATCCTTGGTGTTGAGGTTAGTCGAAAAATCCTTGCCGTTCGAAACCGGTGGTTCACTGGCAGTGGCTCCGAGAGTGCCCGACCCGAAGATGGGAAGTCGCCCGGTGTAATAACCACCCTTCACGGATTTCGCCTCTTCCTCAGTAAGAGCAGAATCGGTAAGGTCATTGATTTCCAGTTCCTTTTTTTTCAACTTGTCGTCGTCCTGCATAGTTACTCCTTTCTTTTTTCAACCAACAATGTCGCAGTGTAGATATGACCAGCGTCCTGCCAAATATCTGGTTTTGTTTTGCGAGGCGCTCATTCTACCACTACGTTCCGTCTTCCATGCCTCGGATACGCAACACGCGTGCCAATCCTGTCACCATACTCAACCACTGATCCTCTACCGCGTAACCGACTGAATGATCGCAGGTAAGCTTGTTGCGGTGAATTTCGGCGTCGGAGTTCAAAAGGGCGGGCCCCAGCCGGAAACAATCAGAATTGATAGTCCAACAATCGAATTCGATAGCGAAGGCGAGTTATCGGGTATTTTTCAGTGAAGCGTAGGAGCGATCTGGAGGAGTCTCCGTTTCGACGGGAAATCCCAATTGGCTCCAGCCCGGCGTGACCACACGGCCCATCGGATCTCGAGCGCCGCCGAAACCACCTTGCATGTTGGAGACGTCCTCGAAGCCTTCCTTGGTCAACAGGTCCGCGGCAAATTGGGAACGGCCGCCGGCCTGACATCCGACGATGATGCGCTTGCCTTTTGGAAAATGAGCCGACACGACTTTGACGAAGTCCGGATTCGGCTTCATCTGACGAGTCGCATCGGGCCATACCACCGGAATGTTGATCGCTTTCGGGACGTGTCCATTGATGTATTCCTGTTCGGTTCTGACGTCGATATAAACCGCGTTGCCGTCGCTGTCGAGAATCTCTTTAGCCTGTTCCGGACCAATATTTTTTATCGCCATAGCCGGTATTATAATGTGCCCGGGGTGAATAGCATGAAAAACGAAGAAGAAGAGAAGAATTCGGGACAAAGTTCCGTCGATCGGCGAAAGTTTTTGCAGATGGCTGCTAGCACTGCGGCAATGGTCGGAAGCAGCAGCACGGCCCTGAGCGCGCAGCAGTCGACACCTGCTCGACCGGATGTTGCTGGCAACGATACGGGCGCACTGCCTCCCGTGCGTGCTGGGTCCGATTTCATGCTGGACGTTATCAAGTCGCTCGGCTTCGAATATGTTGCGGCGAATCCGGGATCGAGCTATCGCAGTCTGCATGAATCGACGATCAACTACGGCATGAACCGCAACCCGGAGCTTTTGACATGCCTCCACGAAGAGGCTGCGGTCGCCATCGCGCACGGCTACTTCAAGATCGAAGGCAAACCCATGGCCGTGTACGCATACAGCACGGTCGGTTTGCAGCATGCAGCGATGGCGGTTTATAGCGCTTATTGCGACCGGGTGCCCGTTGTTCTGTTTGTCGGCAATGACACTGACGCGATGAAGCGGGTGTCCAGGACGGATATCGTTCACACGGCGCAGGACCCGGTGGCTATTGTCCGCGACTTCACGAAGTGGGACGATGCCCCCGCCTCCCACGGTCATTTCGCCGAGTCTGCAGTGCGAGCCTACAAGATCGCGATGACGCCGCCCACGCTGCCCGTCGTGCTGTCGGTCGACAAATATCTGCAGGAACTGCCTGTGCCCGAGGGCGCCAATCTCCACATCCCGAAGCTTTCACCCACTCTGCCGCCGCAGGGCGATTCCGCCGCAGTCAAAGAGATCGCAAAGATGCTCGTGAATGCCGAGTTTCCGGTGCTCGCCGTCGAACGAGCCGCGCGCACGCCGGCCGGGCTCAAGTATCTGGTCGAGCTCGCCGAGCTTCTCGAAGCTGCAGTGGTGGACAGCATCCAACGCATGAATTTTCCGTCGCGTCATCCACTGAACCAAAACGACGGCCGTGGACCCGATCTTTCAGTCATTTCGGAAGCGGACGTCATTCTTGCTTTGGAACACCCGCTGCTACAGAGTGTCGTCTACGCGGGAGGCGAGGAAGGTTCGCCATCGCGGTCCAGACTGAAACCGGGAGCGAAGGTCTTCAGCATCAGCTCGCTCGATTTGTTTACTCGCAGTAACTATCAGGACTTCGGACGTTACCAGGAAGTGGACATGGCGTTGGCCGCCGATGCGGAAGCGACCTTGCCGTTGCTGATCGAAGAGGTCAAGCGCCTCATCACCGGCGATCGCAGGAGAGTCATCGAGGCGCGAGGCGCGAAGTTGGCTGCCGCACATCAACGGCGAATGGAACGAACTCGTGTCCGAGCAACATACGGCTGGGACGACAGCCCTATCAGCACGGCGCGGATCGCACTCGAGTTGTGGGCTCAAATCAAAAACAAAGATTGGTCTTTGGTTTCACGAAGCGATGCAATGGCCGGCTGGCCCCATCGATTTTGGAAATTCGAAAAGTACTATCACCACATCGGTCAGTCCGGCTCCGTTGCCATCGGCTACAGCGCGCCGGCTTCGGTGGGCGCCGCACTGGCGAACCGGAAGTACGGCAGGCTGTCGATCAATCTTCAGCATGACGGCGACTTGATGTATCTGCCGGGAGTACTCTGGACGGCCGCTCATCATCGGATTCCGATGCTGACCATCATGCACAACAACCGCGCATACAACACGGAAGTCATGCAGGTGCAGCAGATCGCCGGTCAACACCATCGCGACATCGGACGGTGCCGTATCGGAACGGCGATCGAGGATCCGAACATCGATTACTCGAAATTGGCGCAGAGTATGGGATGGTACGCTGAAGGTCCTATCACCGATCCCAAGGAACTCGGTCCGGCCATCCGCCGCGCGTTGGCTGTCGTGGAAAAAGGCCAACCGGCGCTGCTCGATGCTGTTACGCAACCAATATAAGGGGGTCGCAGGTGAAACGCATATTCGCGCTGGCTCTTTTGGGAACGCTTCTCGGCGTATCCGTTCCAGTTCTACAGGGGCAGGCTCCGCAGCGTCCAACGGGCAATGTCGAAAACGGAAAGAAACAATTCGCGGCGCGCGGCTGCGTCAGCTGCCACAGCTACTCGGGCCAGGGCGGGGCCGGCGCGCGCCTGGCGCAAAACCCGATCACGTTTCAGACGTTTGTAAGTTATGTCCGCAAGCCAAAGGGTACGATGCCTCCGTTCGGAAACCAGATACCGGAAGCTGAGCTTGCGGACATCTATGCTTACATCAAATCGGTACCGCCTTCACCCGATCCCAAAACCATTCCGCTGCTGAACCAGATTGACTAGTGTTGCGTTTCATAATTACGGTTACTTATGGTTCGGCAGAGCCGCATTCCCCTCCTCGCAGAGGAGGGGAGGATGATGCGCCACCAATAAGATGGCGCGAAGCCACCGAAAGCGGCGCAGACGGGGTGGTCAGAGCGGCACGTCCTGGATTTCGCCGAACTGACCACCCCGGCGCTTCGCGCCACCCCTCCTCTGCGAGGAGGGGAATTCGTCAACGCAATTTTCAAACGCAACACTAGCCAATCGGTTACTTCAGCTTATCGGCGCGCTTCGCTCGTGAGGGCCCAGATCCGGACGAGTTCATTCACAAGCGGCCGGCGATTATCCGGATCGGCGTAACGTTCGCGGTCTTGCGGCGGGGACGTTTTCACGATCTGTTCAAAGTCCGCTGCGAGTGATGGTCCAGTCAGCGGATGAGGCAATCACGCGCTGAGCAGGCGCGGGAGTTTGCACAGCGCCGAGGCTTTGCACAAAAAGTCGAGCATGGCCACTGTAGCGGCGGTCTATCGTTGAGGCTGCGCGCCTTCGCGCTTGCGCTTCGCGGACCGCCGGCGATCTCGCAAATTGCTGTATTGTCGGCGGTCATAGACCGCCGCTACAGCGGGCGAGCCCGACATCATGCAGTTTTTGTGCAAAGCACAGCGCCGAACGCCAATAACAACGAGAGCAGATGGAGAATCATTGGCATCGATCGGCGAGGTTTGTCTTTTCGCGGTACTTGTCGTGACAGTTGGCGCAAGCCGTAGTCAGGACGTCGGCGGCATCGATGATCTTGTCTTGATCCTTCGATTGGGCGGCTTTGTAGACCGTCATTCCGGCCTCACGCAACCCTTGAACGAATTTCGGCCAGTCCGGATTCTGCAACGGAACAGGACGTCCGTTCGCGCATCGTCTTCCCGGAACCAGAAGTAGACTTGCGGCCTCCGACAAAGCCAGAGCACTGTTCTCAACCGCTTCCCATTTTCCATACGTGCTGGCCAAAGGATCCGTTGCCGTCGCAGGATCCTGCGCTGGTTTTACTTCGGCCGGATTTTGGTTCTGAGCGGCAAAGATGACGTTCGAATTGGGATATAGAATTCCCTTCATCAATTGCCCAAGGTTCGCGTAGACGCGGCCGGACGAAGCAGCACCGCCACGCGCTGGCGCCGGCGCTCCTCCACGCTGTGGCGCTGGCGCGGAGGTGCCCCCGCGCTGGGCGGTTTGGGCACCGGCGGATTCAAGAAATACCAGTATAAGAATGAGAACGCGAGCGAATTGCATACAGCACCTCCAGCGGTGGTTTACTTATTCTTTCTGAAGATCGACTTGGGCATCAAGGCATGAATGCCTTTGGTACCGTCGACGACCTGTGTCACGACGAGATCCATCGCGGCGCTGGCCAGCATATAAGCATCATCGCGGCTGAGGCCTTTCATTTCGACCAGCCAGTCCAGCATGTCGCGCGTAGCGATCTTTGTGGCTTCGTCCAGGTCCATATTCAGGCCCATCGTCATGTAATGCGTTGGGGTCTCGGCGCGCGGCTGCTTCAGTGATTTGTTCTTATGCAGCACGACCTGGATCTCACCTTTAAGAGAAGTTTCGATCGCCGACAAGCATACCTCTCCATAGCCTTGAGCAGCGTGGCCGTCACCAATCGATAACAACGCGCCTGGAACGAAGACCGGCAGGTATAAGGTCGTGCCTCCGACCAGGTCGCGGTTATCCATGTTTCCGCCAAAGACATATGGCGGACCGCTAGGAACACGGCCCATTGCGGCGGGGGGCGCAACCGCGATCACGCCCCAAAACGGTCTCAACGGAACAACCACACCTGGAGCGTACTCGACCGTCTTCTTCTTCAGATCCAACCATAGAACCCGGTCCTTACCTTGGGGAAAATCCTCGGGTAGTAAGCCGCGGTTCGGAACGAAGCCCTGCCCCGCAATCGGAAGTCTCACATCGATGGAACGAATGCGGATTTCGAGCATATCCCCGGGTTGCGCTCCATCGATGTAGATCGGGCCGGTCAGCGTGTGATCGCCGCGTCCGGCGTTGTCGACACCCTCGAAAACGTCGTACAGCTCTGCCGGGATTTTTTCTTTCGGGACGCCGAGCTGTTCGAAGTAGCGGGGATTGCCGCTGGCGGTCTCCAGTTTCACGATGTCGCCGGAGTTGATCGTCAGCACGGGTTTCAGCGACGCATCGAAAAAGCCGCGATGCACCGTTCGGGTTGTCGCCTTCAGTTCATGGATTTTTGGCGCACTCTGCGCGTGCGAGACGACGCTGAACGCCAGGACACAGGTGATCATCGTTGCAAGTTTTCTCATGGTTGGCCTCCCATATCGCATTCCCCTCCTCGCAGGGGAGGGGTGGATGCGCCGAACGAAGCGAAGGCGCAGACGGGGTGGCGCGAAGCGCGAGCCCGATAGGGCGAAGCCTCAATAGAAGACCGGCCTAAGCGTTTCGCCGGTCCTCTGCGAGGAGGGGAATATGCTGTACTACGGCAGAACGGCTACAGCTTCAATTTCCACCTTATATGCCGGATCGGCTAACTGCTGGATCTGTACAAGCGTATTCGCCGGCGGATTCGACCCGAGATACTTTGCGCGGACGGCAGCAACATCCGGAGCCCGAAATTCCGAAATGCTGGTCACGTAGGTCGTCGTTTTCGCCACGTGGCTGAGGTCGGCTCCCTGAGATTTCAGTGCCATGACCAGATTTGCGAACACCTGTTCCACTTGCTCTTTCATTCCGGAACCAACGACTTTCCCTTCGGCGTTTGTCGCGGTCTGACCCGCGATGAAAAGCAGCTTTCCTGCTCTGATCACTTGCGTGTAAGTACCCCGCGCAGGTTTCGAAAGCCCAACGGGATTCGCCTTCTCCAGCTTTTGAGCGGCTGCCGGCGTGACCGACAGTAAACCCAACAATAAAAGTTTCATCGTGTTGTTCATGCCGGCCGTTTTAGCACATCGAGCGAACGTTTCTCAACGAAACGTGTAGCCGATTCCAAACTTGAAGGAGGGACTGTCGATCGCGCCAATCTTGATTTCGGTAAATAGTCCTTTACTCTGCGCCAGACCAACAAGAAAGTTGAATCCTGGCCCTGCATGGGTATTCCGGTTCCCGGGGCCGCCGGAAGTGAAGATATTGGCTGCGGGACCACCGCCTAAATAAACGTTCCACGGCCTCTTTCGGAGGGGAACCCAGTATGTGAACTCCGCATTCAATGCCACCAAGGTGACGCCGTTGCCCACTCCCACTTCAAGATTCGGCCGGAACCACAACTTTTCGACCACCGGACCGAAAGTCCCGTGACCGCCAAAGTAAAATTGCTCAGGCTCGGCGCTGACACCGCCGCGGACACCGAAACCCTGCTGAGCGTGAGCAGGGCTTGGGCAAAAAACTGCTATCAACACAACGGTAACTGAAAGGCTAAGGCATCCACGTAGTCTCTTTTTTCCCGGCTTCATATAATCCTTCCTTGCAACGAACCTTCCATACAAGCAGACATGTTTCAGTTTGGGTACATTCCCCTCCTTACAAAGGAGGGGAGGCTGCGGCATCAATCAAAAGTCGCGAAGCCACCGAAGAGCCGCAGACGGGGTGGTCGCTCACGCGACACGTTTCACAAACGCATTCCGAAGCATCGCTTGTGAGCGACCACCCCGTCCGTGCCTTTTTTCGGAACGGATCCATTTTGCTAATGGCGCGTCCACCCCTCCTTTGCAAGGAGGGGAATGTACCTACCCCAAATCGGTGTCAAACACGAAGTGGGACACCACACTAGCAAAGCGGCCGATTCTACACGATAAGCGCTTGAGATTGGCTAAATGTGTAATGGTAATACGTGCCTGTATGGATCTACTGATTCTGAATCGTGACAATCGCGACTATACGGATAGAATCCGGCAGGCGCTCACTGAACTTGCCGGAATTGCGCGCCAGAGTGGGGATTTCATCACCGCATGGCGCCTCAAAATGATCCTTCATCAACTGAGTTCGTCAGGGAATGCTGACCGGCGCCTTGCACAAACTGCATAGAGCTACCGGTGAGTGATTTCCGTCGACTTCATGTAATTCTTCCAGGATTTTTTCGCGCCTTCGTAACAGGTTTTTCCCTGTTAACCTGTCGCGATTGTATCTCCTGGCGCGACTCGCGCACGCTCTCGCGCGAAAATCAGGCGGTGGCACTCTGTTTGCTTAGGCGACGCCTGTGACGTCGGAGACGCCATCCAATCGCACCCCACACTTCGGGGTGGGCGATCAGGTAAGGATTGTCATTCCCGGTCTCGACAAGGGAAAACAAGGAAAGATCATTCAGCTCATCGGCCACGCCGGAGATTTTGTTTATCGTTACGAGGTCCGGTTTGCGGACGGGACAACAAAAAGATACTTCGGTTTTGAGATCGATCTAGTGCCGCAGCAATCTACGTAACGAGAACGCCCACCAAATTCGTTATCAAAGCTAAGGGCCACGTCCGAAGGAGATCGTTGGGAGTTGATTCTCCTCAGAAGAGGACATATAGTGCCGCGTACTCGATTAAATCTATTACTTCGTGCGCATCGCCGGAGGAGATATGAAAAAGACTTTGATCATCGTGCTTGCCGTCGCAGGTTTATGCGCCGTGGCGGCCTGGGCTCAGGATGCGAAGACGACACTCGACGCCGCAGCCGCGGCCCTCGGCGCCACCAACCTCAGGACCATCGAATTCTCCGGCAGAGGAAACGATTTCATGTTTGGCCAGGCCTACGAGGGCAGCAATCCCTGGCCGCGATTCTACCTACCCAGCTACACCATGACGATCGATTACACCATTCCCGCCATGCGTGACGAGCGGCGGCGGCAGCAGTCCGAAAACCCTCCGCGCGGAGGTGGTTTTCAGCCGCTCGTAGGCGAGCTGCGGCAGCTCTGGGTTCTGAGCGGTAATTATGCGTGGGACGTTGCCGGCCAGAACGCAGTACCCGCGGCGGCCGAACGTGATTTGAGATCGGCCGTCGACGGCCGGCTCGCGCAAATCTGGATGACGCCGCACGGTTTCATCAAAGCCGCCACGGCCAATCACGCAACCTCAAAGACAGAGACCGTGCGAGGAACAAAAAAAACGGTAATCTCGTTCACTGCGCCCAACAAAGCAAAGTTCGAAGGATTGCTGAATGAGCAGAATCTCGTCGAGATGATCACGACGCGCTTCGACAACCCCGTTCTCGGCGACAACGTTTTCGAAGCCGTCTTCAGAGACTACAAGGATTTCGGGGGCGTAAAATTCCCAACACGTATTCTCCAGCGAAATGGCGGATACCCCGTGCTCGATGTGACCATAACGGAAGTCAAACCAAACATTGCCGCAACTTTCGATGTGCCGGCGAATATCCGACAGGCTCCGGCGGCTGTGGCTCAGGCAATCGTACCCGAGAAGCTCTCGGAGGGCGTGTGGAGCTTGCCCGGTGGCGCACGCAGCGTCGCGATCGAGTTTCGAGATTACATCGTGGTTGTGGAGGCCCCCGAGAGCGAGACGCGGTCCATTGCAGTGATCGACGCTATTAAGAAGGTCCTTCCGAATAAGCCGATACGGTACGTCATCAACACCCATTCCCATTTCGATCACTTGGGCGGGCTGCGCACTTACGCCGCCGAGGGCGCAACCATCATCACTTACGCCGGCAACATTCCCTACTACGAAAATGTGTGGGCTAGTCCGCGCACGATCAATCCGGATCGGCTCGCCCGGTCGGGCCGCAAGCCGGCATTTGAAGGACTGGTCGGCAATCGCACTTTGACGGATGGCTCGCGGGAAGTTGTCATTTATCACTACCCCAACAATCACAACGCTGGGATGCTGATGGTATTTCTCCCAAAAGAGAAGATACTCATCGAGGCCGATTCCTACACGCCGCCGCCCCCGAACGAGCCACCCGGCGGACTGCAATTCCTCGTGCAGTTCCATGATTCGCTGGAGCGCCTCGGCATCGACGTGGACCAGGTCGTTCCCATACACGGCCGCACGGTCACATTCGAGGAAGTGCGCCGCGCAGTCGAAACATATGGAAAAAATCAGCTCTGGACCAAGTGAGCCGAGGTGAGGAGAGGTGACACCCTTTATGTCCCGCCCGGCTTGCCACACCACTTCATTGATGTAAACGGATTCCGAGCACTGCTGATTCGCTTCGCCACGAATTAGGGAGCCGAGAGGAGCGATCAACGCTGGCTCTGTGAGGTATTCCCGAAAAGTTGCTCACAGAAGATCCCTGTTCCGCCTGGCAGTCCCACTCCGTGGTACTTGATGCAATGGATTTGCAATGAGCTGAGATAATGCATCGCCCGTCGGAAAAAAGGAGAAAAGTCAGGGGCCACGAGAACGAGCCGGGGTTCAAGGGAAAAGTTGATCGCCTGTCCCTGATACATCCGGCGGAGCAAGGCGACGTTGCCAACTAGCCAATCCCAATGCGCCATTCCGTGCAGCAGCAAGCTGTCGTTTGGCTTATCGTCAACACCGATGATCGCGAGTCGATCCGTCCCGTCCAGGGCGAGCAGTTCAATGTTGCCAAATGTCTCGCAAGGAAGGTCGACGTCAATTACTTTCATCCCTTCTTCCAACGCTACCGGTTGCTCGCGTAACAAAGACAAAAGCTGCCGGCGATTCACGCGGCGCGAAGTGAGCAAGACGTTCGGGGGTTGGTTGTCTTGTGGAGCTACCGGCGGCTCAGATCCGTTTCGCGATCGTCCCCGAGCCGCGCGCTCCGCCACATGCGATAGAAACAGATGAGAAACCTGATCCAATCCCCGAGTAACACTTTGGTGTTGTTCCGAACCTTCCTCGGACTTGTTCGGCTCCATGTCCTCCCTCCTACTCCCAGTCGCGGACGTCACTCTCTTGCAGATTGACTACCGAGTTGTGCCCGCCCCAGGGTGCCGGCTCGACATTGATGTTCAAGGGATCCTCAAGCCACCTTCCATCCACGACATATTTATATTCGTAGCGCCCAGGCCCGAGCGGCACTACTTTCGTCCAGATCCCGTCGCTGGCTTGCATTTCGTTGCCTTCTGCCACCCAGCTGTTGAAGTCGCCGGCCAGTTGGACGCAGCGCGCGCCTGGCGCGTCGAGCGTGAACAACACACCGTTGGCAAGACAGACTGGAGGCGCCGCCTCCGGATGGACCTGGAAATCGGACTCCGCTTCAATGAGGTTTGCGTCTCCGTGAAAAGATGCCTCTTCGGCGAGCGGCTCGGCGGCACAAGCCGATTCGTGCGAGGATTCCTGCTCCAAAACTTCCGCCGCCAGAGCCCTGTAATCGGCAAATCCGGCGGAGCGAGTGCTAAACTCGTCAATTGGCAAACCATGCCCGACAGATTCGGGCAGCTTGACGCTGAAACGGATAACTGTTTTGAAACATGACTCTCCAAGATTCTGGCGGATTTCTTCAGCCATCGTTTTGGAGAAGTCCGACCGCGTTGAATACAGCGTGATCAAAGCGCGAGCGGTGATGTGGTGACCTGACTTTCTGGCAAGCAAGTCGAGCGTCTCCAGTTGTCTAACGATGCCATGCAGTGAAAAGAAACTTGGCTCGACCGGAATGATCGCTTCCGAGCAGGCAATCAAAGCATTGAACGTCAACAGACCAACGTTGGGAGGACAGTCGACAATCACGTAATCGTAGTCCTGACGGATTTCTTCCAAAGCGGCCGATAACCTGTTTTCCTTTTCAGGCATGTCCCGAAGTTTTTCAGGTAACGCGCTCAGGAGTACATCAGAGGGTGCAATGTCGAAATTATCGCGGACCTTGATGACGACCTCGCGCAGAGCCGTCAGACCGCCTTCGCCTGCCAGCACCTCGTAGACTGTTTTCTCGAGTTGAACGGGATCCTTGACCACGCCGAGTGTCGCGTGTCCCTGCGGATCCATGTCGATCAACAGGACTCGCCTGGACGACCGGGCGAGAAAAGCAGACAAATTGATGGCGGTCAAGGTTTTTCCACAACCGCCCTTTTGATTCACGATCGCAATCGTTTTCATTGAAGCTCCCCTTAGTTATGCCACATCAGAAAATCGTCCGGGGGATTTCTAGAGGAGCAACAGGGATAGGGTCGAAATTGGTTCTGACCAATTCCCGGTTTCCTGTGTGGCGTCCGGATTTCCACCCGCCGGCTCGTCATGAAGTGCGCCGGCGGACCTCTGTCTAACCTTACTAGCATTTAGGCTGGTTGACGGACAGAACTGGTCCCTCTCGCACGATCAATCGTTCGTTTCTTGGCGGGAGTTTCGGTAGACTGACACTCCCAAGGAGGTCCGTATATGCGATCCATGCTCACAATACTCTTTGCAATTCTGCTCGTCGCGCCTCGAGCGGCGGCACAGTCGTGGACTCCTCCTGCTGAAAGCCAGCGGTGTCCTTCGAAGTGGGGTGCCGGCGATGAGCGCGGTTCCGGAAACCTGATGAAACCCGAGCAGGTGCTCAAGGCCACGAAGCTGATTCGCAGCGGCGAGGTTATTGAACTGGGTCAGGTTCTCGATCCCGACAAAATGCCCTTCTTTCCGGGCCGGCAGTTGAGCATCCTGACGAAGCGTACGAACGTATTGCCGCAGTCGAATCGCCGGATCAGCAATGAGGAGATGGTGATCGGAGAAATGGGTCAGATCGGCACGCAATTCGACGGATTCAGCCATCAAGGCATCGATAACGGCTTTTACAACTGCTTCAAGCAGGATCAGATCGCCACGAGGAACGGCTTCTCCAAGCTAGGCGTTGAAAAAGTAGGTACGCTGATGACCCGAGGCGTGCTGATCGACATCGCTGCTCTTAAAGGAGTCGAGATGTTGCCGGACACTTATGAAATCACCGTCCGCGATTTACAGGATGCGCTGAAGCGCCAGAATCTGACGCTGCAGCCCGGCGATGCGGTCATCATCAACACCGGCTGGGGCAAACTGTGGGGCAAGGATAATGTCCGTTACATCAAAACAGATCCCGGCATCGGCGTTGCGGCTGCCGAATGGCTTGCAAAACAAAATCCGATGCTCATCGGTTCCGACAACTGGTCGGTCGAAGTGAATCCGAATCCCGATCCTAAGATCAGCTCGCCGGTTCACCAGATCCTTCTGGCTGTAAACGGCATTCATATCCTCGAAAGCTTGAAGCTCGATGAGCTCGCAGCAAAACGCGTCAACGAATTCGCGTTTATCCTGGAACCGCTGAAGCTGAAAGGCGCGACCGGATCCACCGTCGCACCCATCGCAGTTCGCTAGAGTGAACCGTATTCCACTGCTCGCAGAGGAGGGCGCGAAGCGCGAGCCCAATAGGGCGAAGCCTGAATAGAGGCTGCGCCGAGCGACGCGAGGCGCAGACGGGGTGGCGCGAAGCGCGAGCCCGATAGGGCGACGCCTCAATAGAAGACCGGCGAAACGTTTCGGCCAAACTGACCACTAATTGAGGCTTCGC
>QHWY01000239.1 GCA_003223875.1 Acidobacteriota bacterium
TGCCACGGGCATTAACGGCAGGTTACGCTGCGTTGGGTTTGGAATCAGACGGCGGAGTCCTCGATAGGTTTATGAAGAGAGACAGAACGCTTTGGCAAACCTTACATGCGTGAAGGTGGTCTTTCTCCCATTCCTCCACTTTGATTCGCCCTCTGGCGAGATTGAACAAGCGACGATTCTCAATGTGTGTTGTTGCCAACGTTGGTTTTCTCTGATCTTCCATAACGCCGTCAGCTCGTGTGTAGGCTAGCATACGTATGTCCAATTGGCTCAGAGCATCATTTGAATGAGTTACGGAAAGAATCCGATTACCACCCTAGTACAAAACGGATGTGTAACCGCGTAAAAAATCCGCCTTGGTTTCACGCCTGCCGCCACACTTCACGCCAACGGAGAGGTAGGGATTTAACGGCGTGGACACTTGCCAAGACCGTTGATAGATGAAATCTGCATGCCGAAACCCGGTAAAACACACATCTGTCGAGACTTTTAGGTCGGCGACCTTCTGGTAGTATAAGTGCTCTTATCATCATGGCTTCATAAAAGAGGGGAGCTACGCATGAGAGGTTTTTCCCACTTTGTCCTCGAATCGACTGTTGAACTTGCGGCCGAAGCCATGCCGCCCCAGGAAGATCCCCGTGTGGGAGAATGTTTGGAAGTAATCCGCCGCTACTTGGAATCGAGTACCGAATCGCTGCTCAACTCCGAAGATGAGAAACAGATTCAGCCTGTCGTTGCCGCCTTGTTGAAGATCGCCGTTGAATATCGGCAGTTCTTGATTGCGGGAAGGCTTCAGGAGATTGCGCGTCACCTCGCCCATTGAATCCCAGAACGACCGTTCCGGGCCTAGAAAGGCCGAAACTTTTACACAGCAGCCGAAGTGATCCGGCCGAGATCACCCTGCCACTCGATGCCGGTTTACCAGCCAAGGCTATGCCGCATCAACGCCCTGATACGATCGGCGGCGGATTGCGTGATCAGCCGCGATCCGCGGCTTCACGGGTCTTTGACTAGCCATTTCGCATATTGCGGTGAAGGCCATTCGAGTAGATACTTTTTGGCGACCATGCGAAGTAAGGCAAGTCAGCCACTCCGGCACGAGAGGTCGTTACTGCTCATTATTCTCTTAACCGCGATCGCTCCGGCTCGACTTGCTTCCGAGACGCAATTTCCTCCAAGCCGCACGGTTTCCGGTGTGATTGTCGGCCCAAAAAATGAAGTCCTCACCGGCGCGACCGTAATTGCCCGAGCCGCTGGCGCTGAACAAAGGATCACCACAGATGACCGGGGGCAATTTAGAATCGAGGTTCCCCCCGGCGAGGTTACGCTTCATATAGAAGGACAATACATTAAGCCGCAGGATCGAATCATTCCTGCGGAGGCCGCGACGACAAACCTGCGAATCGAAATCGAGTATCTGATTCCACCGATTCATCAAGGTCTCGTGATCACTGCATCGGCCTTGGAACCTCAGGCAGAAACCCACAGCGACGAAGTTTATAAACGAACCTTGTTCTCCCGAGACGACCAACTGCTGGAAACGCTGAACGCGGGTATCAATGCAGGACAACACGAAGGCGGTGGAAAGTCATTGGAGATCCGGCGGTTTGGATTCAATCTCGATCATGGCGGCGTGAACGGCGGCCTGAAAGTTCTCATTGACGACATCCAGCAAAACCAAGCCACGCAGGGACACGGCCAGGGTTATCTGGGGACCTTGAAGACACTGACACCGGAGTTGATTCAGGATGTGACTGTCCTTAATGGACCGTTCAGCGCCGAGTATGGGGATTTTTCCGGACTCGGTGTGGTCCACATTCGTTTGAAACAGAGCCTGCCCGAGCAATTCATTGCACGCGTGCAAGGCGGGTCGTTCCATAGTTACCGAACCTTCTTCGGCTACAGCCCGTTACTGGACAAGGCGGATGCTTTTCTCGCATATGAAGGATCGCGCACCGACGGACCCTTCCTGAATCCGCTGCGCTACAGACGTGACAATGTCACTGGAAATTATACAAAGCACCTCAATGATCACGAGTCACTCGGATTCAAAATCAATTTTGGACGAAACGATTTTTATTCCTCGGGACAGATTCCCCTCGACCTGGTTCGAGCTGGCCAGCTTTCTCGGTTTGGTTTTGTTGATCCAAGTGACGGCGGACGCGTACTCGCCGGGACGACCGCCGTGTACTACCAGCGCAGCCTGACTTCCGGTGACACCCTGAAACTGGATACGTTCGCCAGCCGCTCGCTTTTTGACCTGTATTCCAATTTCACATTCTTTTTGAACGACCCGCTGCACGGCGACGGCATCCAGCAACATGACTCGCGATATCAAGAAGGGTCCAACTCTCAATTCCTACATCCCTATCGCCTTTGGGGTAATCAAGCATTGCTGACATTTGGAACCAACTTTCACGACAACCAGATCAACGTCGGATTGTATTCTCAGGAACGCCGCGTGCCCCTGGATCTGGTGGGCCGTGCATTTGCCCACGTCACGAACGGTGCCGGATACGCCCAGCAAGGTGTCGATTTCCTACGCGGACGTCTACATGTCGAAGGCGGCCTGCGATGGGATTATTTCCGATTTGCAGTCACCGACCGAGTGGACGCCATTCATTCCGGCAACCAAGGAGCGGCTCGATCGCAGCCGAAATTCGGCGTTGCGTATCGCCCCTCCACTTCCGTTCCGCTTACCGTGAGCTTCAATTACGGCCGCGGCATCAATACACAGGACGCGCGCGGCATCGTAGAGCGTCCAGAGTCTCCCCGGATCGCAACGACAGACTTCTACCAAGTCGCGGCGGCGTATCAGATGAGCCGCGTCTCCGTGACGAGCGATCTATTCCTTATCGACCGCTCCAATGAACAGGTCTACATTCCTGACGACGGAACATTCGAGTTGAAGGGACCGAGCCGTTCATACGGCTACGAAGGGAAAGCGTCGATCCGTTTAACGCGATTTCTTTCACTCAATGGTGGGCTCACGCAGGTCACGAATTCATTCTATCGGGGTACTTCGCCGCGGATCTATGTGGATAGCGCGCCGCACACGGTCGCCAACGGCGCGTTGACGTTGTCGGGCTGGCGTAATGCCTACGCTTCCCTCCGCTATAGACACATTGGAAATTACCGGCTAGACGGTGAGGATCGACGCATCCGCGCAGCAGGACTGGATGTTCTCGATCTGGCGGTAACGAAGCCGATTCGGCCGGGGGTCGATCTGAACTTCGCTATCGATAACTTGACGGATAAGGTTTATTACGAGACTCAAAACTACTTTGAGTCCAGAATCTCTCCGGACGCTCCAGCGATCACACGAATACACGCGACACCGGGCTATCCTTTTGGTTTAACGGCGGGGCTCACCTTCCGTTTGGGAGAGAAGAGCCGATAAGATGGTTTTGCGCCTCGGTGTCGCGCTTTTATTTGTGTTGCCGCTGTCTGGCGGCGACGACAACCCAACGATCTTTAATCACTCCGACAACTCGCGCTTTTGGGCCGCGGGCCAGATCAACGTCATTCATCAACAGCATCCGAGCTTCCCCGCAAAGTACACGGGCGAGAACAGCCTTCAGCCGACGCGCGAGAAGGCGACCTCGCGAGTCTTGACGCTCTACACCGGCATCGCGGTCACCAAGTCCGCTGAAATCTTGTTTGATCTGGAGAGCACCGGTGGTCGAGGCCTCAGCGACGCCCTTGGTCTGGCTGGGTTCACAAATCTGGATGTGGTCCGAAACCCCTCTCTCGGATCGAAGCCTTACGTGGCACGGATCTTATTCCACGCAATATTGAATCTCGACGGTGAACCGGTACACGCCGATCGCAATTTTCTTTCATTGGCGGCGCAAAAGTTCGACAAGCGGCTCGAAATCTACGCGGGCAAACTGAGCCTTGCCGATCTTTTTGACACGAACTCTGTTGGAACCGACAGCCATCTTCAGTTCATGAATTGGACGGTGGATAATAACGGCGCATATGACTACGCCGCCGATACGCGCGGCTATACATGGGGAGTAGTCGCCGATTATGAGCATCGGCGCTGGGCCGTCAGATTTGCCGAGGCTCTGATGCCGAAAGTGGCGAACGGCATCGATATGGATTGGAACATCCGCCGCGCACGCAGCGAGAACCTCGAATGGCAATGGCAGCCGGCCCTGTCTCCTGAACACAAGACGACGATCCGCGTGCTGAGCTATCTCAACCACGCCAACATGGGAAGTTATCCTGAGTCCATTGATGCCTTTCTCGAACGCCGTGATGTGGCGCCCGATATCGAGGCGCACCGGCGGCAAGGACGAAAAAAGTATGGCTTCGGCATCAACGGCGAACAACACTTGACTGATAACTTGCGCATGTATTCCCGAGCTGGCTGGAATGAAGGACGGCATGAATCGTTCGCCTACACCGAGGTGAATTCCACCGCTGCGGTGGGCGCGGATGTTCAGGGCAACCGCTGGAAGCGCCCCGCCGATAAGCTAGGTATCGCCGCCGTTACAAATGGAATTTCCGGCGACCACCGCCGGTATCTCGAACTTGGCGGCCACGGTTTCCTGCTCGGCGATGGCGCCCTCCGCTACGGACGTGAAAATATCGTCGAGCTCTACTACACGGCCCACGTGACTCATGGGATCTCGATTTCCGCCGACCTCCAGCATATTAGGAATCCCGGGTACAATCGCGATCGCGGTCCGGTGTGGGTGCCAGGCGCGCGACTGCATCTGGAGTTTTAGCCACCGGGCGGCTTTGAGGAGGCCAACTCGGGACGGCTAAATCCACGGAGGTCAGAAAATCTTCATGGACGCTGAGCGAGGGGTGAGCTAATATCCGCCCGTTGGCCTTTACCTAACGCTTTAGCCCAGTGAGGAATGCATCCATGAAATCTCTAAAGATCCTTGCGCTTGCATTGCTTGTGTTCGCGGCTTCGTGCGCGAGCAATACGGAAAAACCAGCGCCGGCCGCTTCCACAGCGCCGGCTCCAACACCAGATGTGGGCCCGCTCGGAGAGATGGCGATTCCGCCCGATAATCCGATAACGCCGGACAAAGTTGAGCTTGGGAAAAAACTGTTCTTCGACACGCGATTGTCGAAAACCGGCAACATGTCCTGTGAGACCTGCCATCAACCCGACAAAGGTTGGGCCGATGGCAAGCCGCTGTCGGCAAGATTCGACGGCAGCATGAATACACGTCACACACCGACGCTGTATAACGTCGGCTATTACAAGCAGTGGTATTGGGATGGACGCGCAGCGACGCTTGAAGGTCAGATCACGGCTGCCTGGAGAGGCCAGATGGGTGGTGATCCGGAAGCCATGGCAATGACGTTGAACGGCGTCGATGCGTATAAAGCCGACTTCCAAAAAGTGTTCAACGGACCCGCAGCCGCAGACAACATTCCGAAAGCGCTGGCCGCGTTCGTGCGGACGATTCGGTCGCAGGATTCACCATGGGACAAGTATCAGACGGGCGACAAGTCCGCTGTGAACGACGATGTCGTCAAAGGTTTCGACGTCTTCAGCAATTCCGACAAGGCCAATTGCACGCTGTGCCATCTGCCGCCGCTTTTCACCGATACGCTCTTCCACAACGTCGGTATCGGCTTCGATAAACCCATGCCGGATCTCGGACGCGGTAAGATTCTCGGCGATGCCGCCGAGAAGGCCGGAAAGAAAGATCCCGAAGCCGACACTTTGAAAGGGGCGTTCAAGACGCCAACCCTGAGGAGTATCACTGAGACCGCACCGTACTTTCACGACGGCCGCGCGCAGAAGTTGGAAGATGCGGTGGACTTGATGCTGAAGGGCGGGATCAAAAATCCGAACCTTGATGAAAAATTAAAAGCCAAAACGCTCAAGCCGCAAGAGCGATCGCAACTGATTGCATTCCTGAAGAGCTTGACGCCGGAACAGAAGCCGTTCGAGAAACCGCAGGTACCGTAATTCCAAAGCGGATTAGCCACAAAAAGGCACAAAAAAACTATTTTGTGAATTTTGTGCCTTTTGGTGGCCAGAATTATCCCGCGATTGTTTTCCAGTTCTTCGCCAGATGCTCGGCGGTGCGCCACGCCAGTGCCTGAAGGGTGAGCGTCGGATTGTGCGCCCCGCTTGTCCCCATGACGGACGCGCCGAGAATCCCGAGATTCGGCGCTTCGTGAGAAAAACCCCAGCGATCGACAACGTTCGTTTCCGGATTGTCGCCCATGCGTGTGCCGCCGTATGCGTGCGTGGACATAGTCATGGGCCCGATCTCGGCGCGCTGGATCGCAATCGCACCGGCAGCTCTGTACCATTGCTCCATCTTGTCCTGCATGAAGAGCGCGAGCCGTCGCTCGTTTTCCTTGTACTCGGCTGTGATTCGAATTACTGGAAACCCGAGCGGATCGCGAACCTGCGGCTCAAGGTCCAGGTAATTGTCCTCATAAGGAAGCGTCGTCTTCTGGATGTACGCCGTGTTTTGACGATCGGCGTTCTCTTTGATGAATGCCTTCCATGCCGAGCCCCAAAGCGGCGCCCGATTCCACGTGCTCATATTGGCCGCGACAATCGGTCTCCGTTCGTGATAAACCCATAAATTTCCACCGCCTATAAAATCCAGGGCGGAGTGATCGAAGTTGTCGTCGGCCCAGTCATCTGCAGCGACCCCTTGCGACGGAGTTCCGTACCACGTGTTGATGTTGAATGGAAACAGCGCCGTGACGGTCGCGGTCTGATTGTGACTGAAATAGTGCTTGCCCACCTGGCCATGATTGTTTGACAAGCCTTTGGGATAAGCGGGCGACTTCGAAAGCAGCAAAGTACGCACGTTTTCGTAGGTATAGGTTGCGATCAGGACAACGTCGGCCGGCTGGAAATATTCACGGCCATCTTGGATATAGATAACGCCCGAGACGCGCCCATTTTTATCGACCTCGATTGTATTGACGCGCGCTTCGGTCACGATTTTGAAGCGGCCTGTTGCCTGCGCTTTTGGGATCGTAGAGACAGCCGTCGAACTCTTCGAATTGACGTGGCAGCCACCGCGGGCGCAATAGCCGTGGTATACACATCCGGGACGGCCTTGATAGGACTGACTCGCAATCCCGGCCGGCCCGGGAAACGGATGCAGTCCGATCTTGTTCGCAGCCGCCGTCATCAATTCGGTGAAGCCGGTGCCTCGCAGCGGCGGCATCGGATAATCACGTTTTCTGGGACCTTCAAAGATGTTCCCACGGCGGTCTCGTCTTCCATTGATATTGCCTGCTTGGCCGGAGACTCCGATCTCCCGCTCGACTCGATCGTAGTACGGCTCTAATTCGCCATAACCGAACGGCCAATCCTCGACGGTCGATCCTTTCGGAATTCGCGAAGCGCCGTAGCGCCGCCGAGTATCGCTGACGACCTTGAAGTCCCAAGGATTGAGCCGCCAGCACTGCCCCCAATAGTGGATGGAAGTCCCACCGACGGCATTCATCATCGCATGCCGTTCCGGCCGCGGCGTCATCGGCGACGATGGGGTCGCGCGGTGCGTTGGGATTTCATCATTGACCTTTTGCAACTTTGCCGGCCAGCCGCGCATATACCGCAATTCATCGGGAGCCATGTCGCGCGGGCTCACCCAACCTCCGGCCTCGAGAGCGATGACTTCGATGCCAGCCTGCGCCAGCGGCAGCGCAGCCACACCGCCCGCGGCTCCCGCACCAACGATTACGACATTTGTCTTTTTGAGCTTGATAGCCATGGTGTTAAATCTAGTTTCTTCCAACCAAAACGCGCTTCGTGCCGCGCTTCACGCGTTTGAGCGCCAGCAACAAACCAATCGTGCTCAGAAGCGCACCGCCGGCGTTGAGGACAACCATCGTGGTGCGCCAAACCGCACCATTGTAATACCAGAAATTAAAGTCCAGGCTGTGCAGACCGTGGTAGATCCAGCGCTCGAGACGCTGGCGCCGAGTGAAGCGCCGCACGACCTGGCCCATTCGAGGATCCACGTAGAACCAGGTCGAATCGGGATCGCTGAACTTCACGCGTAACACCGGAAGCGGCGGCCGCTGCTCCTGCGAACGGTAATAGGAGTCATAGTCAGAAAGGACCTGCGATTCCAGAATCGCAACATCCGGATTTCCTTGCCGGATTCGAGATATTAATGAGTCAACGGAGAAAGGCGTTCGGCGAATTTCCAACGGATTCGCTGAAATCAAGAGCGGCTCCCGTTCGACACCCCGAGCGATGAAAAAAGGCGCGTTCTGAATTCGCACAAACTCGATTTCTTTGGGAGATCGCGCAGCCAAAACCTGATACCAGGTTCCGGCGTCGATCATTGGAAACGAGGCGACGTCCAGTGGACCGCCGCTCAGCGCTTGACCGATGAGACCCCCTGTCCCGCTGCTTGAAGCCCAGAAAAACGGTTCCATAGAGAGCCAGCCGCTAATGACCCATGTCAGGGTAAGGACTCCAAAAATCGCGCCTGTAACGTAATGCCACCTCATCAGGCCCGAGTAGCGCGTAGGAAACTGAGTGAACGCAAGAACGATCCCCAAAAGAGCTAGCAAGGCTCCGGCGCCGGACGTCCACAAGACAACTTGTCGCCACGTTTCATCCTTGATTCGCAGCGCTGTGAAGTACATCCAGTGAGGGATCGCGGCAAACCACGCCATAGCACGCGTGCCGCCTGTTGTCATCACTTCGACGTCGCCGGTTTCCTCCGAGATGTAGAGTTCGCTGCGCGCATCGTCATCGACGATCACCTTCTGCATCGGCAGCCGACGCCGTTCTTGAAGTGTCCACTGATCCGGCTCGTTGAGTTCGCCGGCATAATGCATCCTGGATTGGGGCATTTCCATGAAGCTGCTCGCGATCCTCATCGCTTCCCCTTGTCCAATCTCGGACAAGAGTTCGCCGGTATCGGCGAACAGAGTCACCGTACCTGCACTTACGGTAAACCGGTATGCGGGCCGATCCATGATCATGAGCATCATCGCGCGAGCAGGTGCTTCGCCCAATTCTGCTTTGGCTACAGCCTCGGCGGGCGACAGTTTCACCGCGCCAAGGTTCAGTTCAGTTATTCTCTCCAACCGCATGTCGGGCGTCAGCCCGGGCATGCCACGCGCGTAAATCATGGCGATGCCGGATAAAAACCACATGACGAAAAAGAAGGAGAGAACGACGCCCGCATAGCGGTGAGTGAGGATCAACCACTTACGGAACTGTAGCGGCGGTCTATCACCGCCGACGATGTCCCGCATTGCTGGCTTGCCGGCGCTCATAGAGCGCCGCTACAGACGCCTGTAACTTCATTGGGTACTGTCTGAGGAAGTGTGATCCGGAAGCAACTGCCCGAGACTGCCGGCACCAGTGTGAGCAACCCACCGTTGACTTCGACAGCCCATTTTGCAATCGCCAAGCCTAAGCCGGTTCCGCCGTTCTCGCGCGAGCGGGATTTATCGACGCGGTAAAAACGGTCAAAGATGCGCGTTTGCAATTCAGGAGCAATTCCAGGACCGGAATCGATGACATCGATTGTCATGGATGCACTTGTTTGGGTCACACGGACTTCAATAGCACCACCGTCCGGCGTGTACTTGATGGCATTATCCACGAGATTGAGCATTGCCTGCCTGAGCACCATCCGGTCGCCGAACCAACGCGGTACGGCGTCGCACCGCACCTGGACGGATTGACCCTTCTCTTCGGCCAGAACGCTCAACTGCTCGGCAACTTCCTTTGCAAGTTCGGGAATATCGACGACATCCATCGAGAGATTCGCCCGGCCGGTATCCCCTCGCGACAACATGAGGAGGCGATCGACCAACAGGGCTAGGCGGTCGACCTCTTCCAACATGCTGCCGATGATTTCGCGGTATGCGGTTTCGTCACGCTTTCCGCGCAAGCCGACTTCACCCACACTGCGAATTGCCGTAAGCGGTGTCCTCAATTCGTGGGAAGCATCGGCCGTGAATCGGCGCATCTGCTCGAATGAGGACTCGAGCCGCGTCAAGGTATCGTTGAAGACCGTTGCGAGACGACCTAATTCATCGTCCGGGTTGTCGACAGGAAGACGATCGTTTAAACGCTCGGCATTGATCGAACGCGCGCGCTCCGACATTCGCCCGATTGGCGCAAGAGCGCGGCGAGCCAAAAGATAGCCTCCTAATCCCGAAATCGCGACAGCACCTGGCAACCCCAGAAAGAGAATGTAGATCAATTGATTCAGGTTTTGGGCGAGCGGCCCTTCAGACCTGGCGACCTGAACTAACACAGGACGGCCACCAATTCTCGCGCCGCCGCTCATAACGCGATACGGCGGGCTGACGTCTGGAACCGTTACGACTCGATCTACTTCTTTGGCGGATTCGGCAAGTTGAGCTGGTCGCGGAACCGGATTGCGCCGGGCTTCAGGGGTGTCGTAAAGAAGCCGGCCCTCGAGACTCCAGACCTGAAGCCACGGACTGTCACCCTCGCCCGTTTCCTCATATGGTGCGATCGTCCCGTCGGGCCGCTGCGCCAACATATCGGATGCCCAATCGAAGTCATCGTGCAGGCGCTCATCGAGAAGACTCAACGAGTTGTTGCGAACGAACGTGTACACACCCGCCGCATACACTCCCAATACGGCAAGCATGACAGCGATGTGCCAAAGCGTCAGGCGAACGCGGACGCTTTTTGGCGTAAGCCGGATCATGGCTCTCCCTCACGCAGCATGAACCCTACACCCCTGATCGTGTGAATCAATTTGACGGATTGCTCGATGTCGATTTTCCGGCGGAGCCGGGCGATGTGAACGTCGATCACGTTATTCAGCGGCGTGCCGCGCGTTGTTTCCTTCCAAACTTCACGCGTCAGTGTATCACGCAGGACGACCTGCCCCTGATGCCGGAGCAGGTATTCGAGAAGTTCAAATTCACGTGCGGTCACTTCGATCATTCGGCCCCTGCGCATGACCTTTCGAGTGACTAAATCCATGTCGAGATCGCCGATACCCAAACGGAGCGAATCGGCCGGCCGGCCGCGACGCAGCAAGGCGCGCACCCGCGCTAATAATTCCTCGAAAGCAAACGGTTTGATCAGGTAATCGTCCGCGCCGCTGTTGAGTCCGGCGACTTTGTCCTCCAGCGTATCGCGCGCGGTCAGCAGCAGAACCGGCGTGATGATTCCACGTTTGCGGATACTGGTGAGAATTTGAAGGCCGTCACGGCCGGGAAGCATGACATCGAGAAGAATGATGTCAAACTGCTCCGTATTAATGCGGAAAAAAGCATCTTCGCCGGTGTGTGCAACCACTGCCTCGTATCGTTCATCTTCGAGGCCTTCCTTCAGGGCTTTGGCGACTTTGACCTCATCTTCGACTACAAGAACACGCATGCGACCAATCGGATTCCCCTCCTCGCAGAGGAGGGGTGGCGCGACAGCCAGCGGGCTGGCGCGCCGGGGTGGTCAGTTCGGCTGAAACGTCTCGCCGGTCTTCTATTGAGGCTTCGACCCTATCGGCTCGCGCTTCGCGCCACCCCGTCTGCGCCTTCGGCGCATCCACCCCTCCTCGCAGAGGAGGGGAATCGCAATTCTAACTACCTCACAACCACAGTCCGGATTTGCGAGGGCTTCGATGCATCGGTCCAGGCAACCACGATATCCTCCCCGGAGCGCACCATTCGTGGAAATGCGCCGGAGCCGAGGCCCAGAGTTCCGGATACGTTCAGCGGGGCGGCAGCGGTTCCGTTCGGCGCAATCTCCCGAACACGAACCTGAACTCCTTGGTTGGTTCGTTCTACCCAACTGACAACCGCTGCACCGGACGGACGGCTGACGACGTCCACCCGGCCGATGGGATTTCCATCGTCGATTCGGATTTTCTTCCCAAAAGTTTTACCGGCGTCCGTTGACATGAGCACATACACCTGCGGCTTCTCGTCGGGGGGTGGAGCTGTAAACCAAGCGACGGCGACGTTCCTTCCATTCGCTGAAACAGCGGGACCGTTGATGGGACAACCGTCAATCTCCCAGCCGTCATTGGTCAAGGCCTGAGGCTGCGACCAGCGGCCGTTGTTGTAGCGGACGATGGAGATATCACGAATCTCTTTGTCGGAACGGTCGCGATAGACGGCGAGAAGGCCTTCAGCTGTCGCTGTCATCGAAGTCTTGCAGCACTCGCACGCGCGATTGTCGACCTGCGTTTCCGGCCCGAGGGTGCCGTTGGCAGCAATCGTCGTGTACATCAGCGCCATATCGCCTTCTTCCTCACTGGGCATGTTGCGCCCGTCGAGCCAAATCGCTCCGAGCTTGGCATCGGAAGTGGCAACCAGTGAGACGAAGCCGTGCTGGCGCTTCTTGCCGTCACGATGCGGCATAAGCGGCTTCGTCCAAGTCGTACCGCCATCCTTAGAAAACACCAGATTGACATCATACGCTTCCGATCGCGGCCCGACACTGGCGACGAACCAATCGGCTGCAAGCGTCCCGTCCGACAGGACCGCGAGTGAAGGAACGTCGGCATCGCTCACAAACCAGTTCGTGCCGCGCGCAATTGTTTTGGGCGCAGACCAGCCTTGAGCGCCACGGACCGAAAAGCGCATGACATAACCTTGCGGCGTGTCCGGCTCGAGCCAGCTCAGCAACACGCGCCCGTCCGCACCAACCGCAAGATTCGGTTGTCCACTTCCGGGAGGCGCTGGCGATTTGAGTTCGTTGACAGACGGAACAGGAGACGCCGCCAGAGCAAGCGCGGCGCTAAGGATTATCGCAATTGTGTATCGGGGCATGGTTAATGAGTTTAGTGGGCGTTGTCGAACACGGCAAGAGCTTAGACGGTCCTGACGAAGATTTCAGGAAGTCTTCAGGTTTATTCCCCTCCTCACAGGCGGGTGTTGCAAAACTACGGAATAGCGGGTTCGGTTCTTACTGTAGCGGCGCTCTACCAGCGCCGGTTTTTCGCAGAATCAACGAAGTACCGGCGGTCATAGACGTCATAGACCGCCGCTACAGCAGACGAAAACCGCTTTGCGGCAGTTTTGCAACACCCTCCGCAAAGGAGGGAATGGCACAACCCACGCCTTCCGGGCCATTGACATAGGATCAGTAAGCTGTGTATCGTGCCGGAGCGTGAAACAATCGGCATTCTTCATACACTTCGCCCGATTTTAGGATCAGGGGTTTACATGCAAGAGGTTCCACCCGTACAGGTTCCTGCCATCATTCAATGGATGCAAAACAGCGATTTTGGTACGGGAATTCGGGAATCCGTTTGGACGTTTCCGGTAGTCGAAACAACCCACGTTCTGTCACTGGCCGTATCCGTCGGCCTGCTCATTTGGTTCGATCTGCGGCTGCTCGGTTGGGGAATGAAACATCAGCCGATTTCGCGAATACATGAACAAATCATGCCGTATGTAGTGGCTGGTTTCGTCATCGAGATTATTACCGGATTTCTTCTCTTCTGGTCGGAAGCGGAGAAGTGTTATGTGAGCATCTTTTTCCGCGCAAAGGTGTTCTTCCTTTTTCTAGCCGCCTTCAATGCAATCATATTCGAGTTCAGAACAAAGAAAACGATTGAGGACTGGGACAAGTTTCCCATCCCGCCACCGCCGGCCCGAGTAGCCGGCTGGCTATCGATCGTGTCCTGGAGTGCTGTTATCATTGCCGGCAGGGGTACGGCGTACAGCCTGTTTTAGGAGTTGCGGAAAAAATGCATTACCTACTGCCCTTTTTCAAATGGTCCGACAGCACGTGGCTGGCGGAAACGATTCGCGGCTCGCGGCTGTATTTTCCAATCATCGAAACATTTCACTTACTGGCGCTTACACTTTTATTCGGCGCGATTCTGATGTTGAACCTGCGCCTTTGCCGGCTCGTGATGAAGGATCTGCCTGTCCGGCAGGTGGCGAGCGATCTGTCGCCTTGGCTGTCGTGGAGCCTTGCGATCATCTTGGTTTCGGGCTTCATGCTCTTCAGTTCGGAAGCCATGAAGTGTTATGCGAGCGTGCCGTTCCAGGCGAAAATGCTGTTCCTGTTTGCGGCCATGGCCTATCACTTCACGATTTACCGAAAGGTTACCAACACCGATCGTGAACCGAAGCCTGTGTGGAGTGTTGCTCTCGCCCTGATTTCCGTTGTTTTGTGGCTGGGTGTAGGCCTCGGCGGCCGGGGAATCGGTTTCCTATAGATGACAAATGACAATTGAACATTGAACAATGAACAGTAAATGCTTTGGCAATGTTCATTGTTCAATTGTCAATTGCTAAGATCCTGGTTCTCTTGAATTCTGGAGGAGTAATTGGTGCGATCTAAAACATCAGGCACAGTTTTTCTGTTGGCTTGGTTGCTGCTGGTGGCGCCCATTTTTGCCCAAATGGGCTATCCCTTGAAGGGTTCATGGAGTGGTGATTGGTGGCTCAAGAAAGGTGAAGAGAATCACCTTCTGCTCGACTTCGACTGGGACGGTAAAACTCTGACAGGTGTATTGAATCCCGGCACAGACAATGTTGTCTTACAAAAACTCTCACTCGAGCCGCCTACCGGTGGTGTTGAAGGAGCAATCGATCCCTGGAATCTCCACTTTGAAGCCGACGTGAAGGATACGTCCGGCCGAACGGTGCATTATGTTGTCGATGGAAAGCTTCAGAATATCGGCGCGTATCGAAAATTTGTGACGGGGACCTGGATGGCTGGAAACCAGAAGGGGGAATTCAGGATCGTAAGGAACTGAAAACGACAAATGAGAATTGAACAATGAACATTTCTTCAAAAATTGCCAATGTTCAATGTTCAATTGTCATTTTTCATTTTGGGCTACTGACGCGGGCCCACTATCGGTTGGCCGAAGTCATCGGTCAGCCGGTTGTAATAGTTGTTGTTTTCTTGGCAAATGTATTCCTGCAGTTCGCCGGTTGGATTCCATGGAATATCCCAAGCCACAGTCCAGGGTTTTGTGTACGCACCGGAATCATCAATCGTTGCTTCGTAGTGCAGCGTGCCCTTATTCGGGCGTGAGAATCTTTCGATGACGTGCATTTGGTCCGTGTGCGGGTGTCCGAAATAATCGAGCCAGGTTCCCTCATTGAATCCGATAACGTCTACAACGAGAGTATCGCCTTCCCAATAACCCACGGAATCGCCGAGCCAGGTTTGCCCTTTAATGGCGTCGTTCTTCAGGTGAGGACGCCCGTCCATATGGATCTCACGCCAAACGTGCGTTCCTCCTTCGAAGATCATAATGATGCGCTTCAGCTGCGGTTGCTGGATGATTTCCATCGGATACGGAGTTGCAAATAGACGCGGGCCACCCGGAGGCAGGCAATAGCCTTCGGGATCATACTTGGATTGGTTCAATGAATTGTAGTTGTAAAAGGCAGCTGCCCATAGCTGAAAAGGAACCCATGGTTCCGAGGGCGCTCCACCGCGCTGGCCGCCGGCACCGCCGCGCTCGCCACCAGTAGGGGCGGGCGGCGCGCCGACAACAATATTTCGCGCACCCATGTTTTGAATGTAGGGGACCTGCCAAATACCCAGTTCACCGGGGACTCTTCCCAAATTTACGGTTCCATCAGGCAAACGTGGAGCCGGTTGACTCAATAACGGATTTGGAGCGACGCGTCCGCGAGCGCCCCGTCCGCCGCCTTGTTCGCCGCGAGGTGCATTAGTTTGTGGCTGCTGCGCCACGAGCGTGAGCAGGGTTGCGATCAGCAGAAAAAAAGACGCAACCGCCAGCCAGAGAAACCGAATGATTAAACGGTTTCGCACGAGGAAACCTCCTTATCGAACCGCAACTACGGATTGGCGGTTTCACTCGATGCTGCGCCGAGTTTCTTTCCGTCGACGGTCACGTTCCGCGCGTTGGCAACGTTGGATCCGTCCTTTGCCGCGGATCCTTCGACCCGGATCATCATCCCGATTTTAAGGGTATTTCGATTCCAGCCTTGACGGGTCAAGCCGTTGGGACTGCCCATTTCACAACCCCAGTTGGTGATCTTGCCGGTCTGAGGATCTTTGACATCCACATAGAAGTAAACATGCGGATTCATCCATTCGACCTTCGTCACGACTCCGGTAAAATCGACGGTCTTTGCGCTGTCGAACTCGGCGGCAAAGGAATGATGCGCGACCACGGGAATGGCAGAAGCAGCTACAACGATCGCTGCAGCAAAAATCGTTAGCAGTCTACCTTTCATAGAGAACCTCCTCCAGGTATTTGTGCTTGACCATCATGCCTTCGCGCTCGGCTTACGTCAAGCGGCCGATCACTTCGAGAACTTCACGATACGTTTTAGGCCCATCGGCGCCAAACTCAGAAGCAATTCCGAGCTTCGCGCACCACTCTTGCCGGCGTGCCGCGGCCTCGCTCATGATGGGTTCAATTCCTAATGATCGCAGGGTCTCGGCCACTTCTTCCATCTCATGCGCGCGCCGCTCGCCGTGAAGCACAACGCGCCCGACCATGTAGTCGGCAAGCCTCTTCCAATCGATGCCAGGAAAACTGTCGGCAAGCGAGGCAAACACACGCTCGTCGGCGCCGTACGGACTCGCAGCCAGTACGCTCTCCAACATCAAAGCTTCGAGTCCTTTCACAATGATGCTGCGAAACATCTTTGTCGCGGCGGCGGTTCCGACTTTCTCCGAGACGACTTCGAGCCGCATTCCGAATGGTTCCATCCGGCCCGCGAAACGGCGCGCCGCGTTTCCGCCGAGCAGCATCGGCACGCGATGCCCGTGGGGCGGAACTGGGGACATCACGGCCGCTTCAACAAATCCCGCACCACTCGAATGGATCACGTGCTCGATTTCTTGCTTCAGAGACGGTGAGACGGAATTCAAATCCACGTAAATGTGGTGCGGCTTTAAAAAAGGAGCTGTTTGTTCTGCCGCTTCCTTCGCGCGAGTGCACGTCACGGTTGAAAACAAAATGCCGGCCGAAGCGGCGAGCTCGTTGCTGGAATCGACGAGAGGTATTTGCTCTTCTTTTGCGCGCCGGCGAATGGTTTTTCCCAGTTCCGGAGTATCGCGGTTGATATCGAAAGCACAAATGCAGCCAATGCCCGCAGTTTTGAATCCTTTCGCGATATGGAAAGCAGCTTCGCCGAATCCTACGAAGCCGAGGGCGGGAGCGCTCATTCCAGTTCGTCGTACCACGCGCCAAGCTGTGAAAGCTTGGCGCGTGAGCCGTAAATTGTCCGCTTCATTCGCTTATCCTTCCACTAACCTCGCAGGTATTGTTGCGGCCATATGTTGAATTTCATCCGCTGAAAATCCGGCGTCGAGAAATCGCTGAGCATAGAGGGCGAAACCTTCGGCGACAGGTGGGTTAATGGTCTGACCGAGATCGGTCGAGAGCATCGTCCGCTCGATGCCCGTTTTGCGGACGTTTGTGAACAGATCCTCCCACCGCGCCTTATTCGTATGCGTGGTCGTAAAACAATGCTCGATAACCGCGCCCATATCGGCCAATTGCTTTTGCTCTTCGCCGGTGAGGCTTTGCGAGGGAAACTCGGCGTGTGTGACGACAATCTTCTTCACCCCCATTTCACGCGCTTTGGAAACGAGCTTGAAGATTTCATGCCGGCCAAGATGGCCGGTGGCCAAAATCATGTTGTGCTTCGCAATGCGTTCCAGACAAAGCTTCCCCGCCTCCGTGACGTTGCCGCCGGAACCCAGCGGCGACAGCGGCGCCGGCGAGATCCCTTCCGCGGCGAGTTCCCTTTGGATCTTCGCCCAAAACGGAAGCTTGGTGTTCGGTCCATCGAGACGCCCTGCAGTTTCATTGGCGGCATCCACCGTCGGCATCCACACGATCTTGGCTCCGGATCGTCCCGCAATCTCGAGCGCGACAGGATTGAAACCGCCGACGCTATGATTGAGTGTGATCGCGCCGTATGCCTCAATTCCAGGAACCGCACGCCGGACAACCTTTGCGCGTTCAGCGGTTGGAATGTAGTGCGATTTCAAAACAAATCCCTTCAACCCGTGCGACAAAAAATCCTTAGCAAGATCGACGTCGTCCGTGCGCCGCTCGATGACGTCGGGTGCGACATGGACTTGCAGATCATACGCGCCTCGAATCGCTTCCCAAGCACGATCGGAAATGGGTTCAGTTATTTCGGCGCCGGTGGTTGTACTCATGTGTCTCCTTCTATGGCAATTCGGGCTGAAGAATCGCTCGGGCGGGACTCAGATCTGTCATATCATAAAATGAGATAAGAATATGCCACATGGAACGCGCGGCGGCATAAGAAAAACGCGAACAATGACGACGCGCGGCGGTAGTGCCAAAAGTTCTATGAAAACAAGGTGAAGGGTCTTTGCGCCCCATGGATGGTTTGGCGCATGCCATGGATGGCAGACTGCGGTCAAGCTGGTTACAGCTTGATGAGAGGAATCCTATGAAAGAGACGGCCATGCCGTCGAGCCTTGCCAGTGAGGCCTACGAATTTGTTAAGCAGCGGATCCTTCGCGGCAACTTCACCATGGGTCAGGTGATATCGCGCCGGAAAATAGCGGCTGAATTGGGCATGAGTTTCCTGCCCGTATCCGAAGCTCTTTTACGGCTGGAGTTCGAAGGTCTGTTGGAAAGCCGGCCTCGGGCGGGCACCCGCGTCCGTATTCCCTCGCCTGAAGATGTGCGTGGGCACTACATCGTTAGGGAAGCCTTGGAGGTTCAGGCTTCAATGCTTTTCGCTGCTGTCGCTACCGAGGAAGATCGCATCGAGCTTCACGCGCTGGCCGCACGAGTCGACGCCATGTCGGCAACGAATCAGTCGCTTTATCTGCCGGCACATGAGAAGCTACACCGCCGGATCGCCGAGGGTGCGCGCTGTCCTGCCCTCAGTCTTGCCATCGAAAAGACTCACGCGCTCGCATCTACCTGGTTTTGCGTCGCTCGTCCCCATTCGGATGAGAGTCCGCCGCGCCGGCATTCCGATCTTGTCGATATTCTCGTAGCCGGAGATCCCGTAAAAGCCGCGGAAGCAATGCGGGAGCACGTCCGTCGGGGCATGGAGAATACGATGAAGCGGCTGAAGCCGTACTTCCAGATTCGGAAGGCTTACGGGAAGACATTTTTCCGAAGCGAAAAGCGGGACAAGCTGAGGATTATTCTTCCATCCGCTTTGAATTAGAGCGCGGTATCCATTAAGATTTCGACCCGGCGATGTAGTCGCGGCGATCCGCCGGGTTTAGGGGGGAATACAACTCGTAGTACAAAATCAAATTCAGAAAGGCCGGGAAGCGGATAATGCCCGATCAAGTTCCCGAGGTTCTTGCTCTATTTCAATGCGCCATCTGCCAAGGAAACGATCCGGTTTGGACTTCTTCGAATCGTTCTGACCATCCGTTCGGCAGTCCAGGCCGGCTGATGTGCACCCGCTGCGGAACGGCGTTCAAGGTTAGAAATGGATATCTTGATCTGCATCCCGGCGATCCGGAACCAATCCCACCCATACAACATTTGATGCAATTTCCGCCGATTGTCGCCGTATACGAGGCGCTGTGGCGTCCGGTCGGATATTTCATCGCCAGCAAGCATTCGTTTCCCAAAGACGTCGACCGCATTGCGTCGCTGATCCAAAGAAAGCACGGCCTGATTCTCGATCTGGCATGCGGCCCCGGCACCTTCACAAGACGCATTGCCCGTCTGGTGCCGGAATCGACTGTTCTCGGTTTCGACCTTTCGCCGCAAATGCTCGAACGAGCGGTGCGACTTACGAACAAAGAGCGCCTCCGGAATGTTTATTACGTCCGTGGCAGCGCTCTGTCGCTTCCCTTCAAAGCGGAATCGTTTGATGCCGTGACCTGCTGCGGCGCCCTTCAGCTTTTCAGGGATCAGGACCAAGCGGTCGGCGAGATCGCGCGGGTCCTGAAAATGCAGGGCGATTTCGTCTGCCAGACCACGCTGGGGCCGCGGAAACCGCCGCTGTGGATTCGCATGGCCGACCGTATGCTGAAGTTCGGATACTTTTATTTAGACGACCTCAAGGAGCGGCTCTATCGTTTCAATCTCGATTTGCAGGCCGAGGAGAGATCGAATATCAACTACATCTTCCGCGCGGCGAAGTCGGGGTAAGAGAGTCAGCCACAAAAACGCACAAAAGACTCAAAAGGCATTTGTGAATTTTGTGCCTCTTTTTGGCTAATAAATTACCGTCGCTTTGCCGTTTTCCAGTTTCAACTCCTGGACTTCCCAAGGCAAATCGAACGGCTCACTCAAATCGGCCTCAGGGTATTTCGGCTTCACGTACCTTTTCAGCAAGGCTTGGATGAGGACGTTCGGTACCGGAATACCGTCGACCTGAACCTCTTGCAGATCGAATTTTCCGCGGCCGTCACGGCCGTTGAGCTTTCCTTTGAGGAACAGGTTATGAGTTCCACCGACCAATGCGTCGACGACGGGATTGCCGGTTGCGTTCGAAGGGAATGTGATTTGGGTGTCCGAGCCGACCGTATCGGGCGCAAGCTGGACATCGATCGAGTCGATCTGTCCCGGAATATCTTCTTTCAACGAATAAACAACGTAGGATCCCAACTCTTCTTCCGACAATTCGACTCGCGATGAGCCTCGTTTGTGCCCGAACGTTCGCGTTGCCTTCTTGATGGCGTCAATCTTCGCCTGCAGAGAGTGCGCGGACTTTTCAGATAGGCTTTTTGAAACACCAGTGCCTTTTGCCGCGATTCCATGAAAGGCGATTGCGCCGGCAACGGCCAGCACCGCCAAGCCGCTGATGACGATGAGTCCAATTTTTCTCATCTACCGAATGATCCTAAAGCTCCTCAACCACCGAGTTTTTGTGAAGAAATTGGTGACGAGGTCGGTGATTTGCTGGACGCGATCCACAACGTCGGTTCGACGGTATTCATCGGAATCCGTTTCATAGGACCAGTAAATGATCAGCCCTTTACCCACGATAAGCTCGCGAGGAACAAAGCCCCAATACCGGCTGTCGGCGCTGTTGTCGCGATTGTCACCCATAGCGAAGTAATGGTTCGCCGGGACGACGATCTCGCCATCCTTCGTGTACTCTTCATACCAATAAGGATCCTCCTCGGAGAAGGGGGGTATCCGGCCGGTGTGAGGCTTTGGAGGAAAGAAATCACGGAACGGATCCGCGTAAGAACCCGGGGGGCTCTTATGAATTTTGTAGGGCTCACTCAAGGGCACATGGTTGACGAATACCTGCTTGTCGACAATTTTCAGTCGGTCTCCCGGTAGTCCGATTGCGCGCTTGACGTAATGTTTCGTTAAATCCTTGGGATACTTAAAAACGATCACATCGCCCCGCCTAATATCCTTTAAGGGAAGGACCTTATCGATGGCTGAGCCGCGCGAGCCGAAGACAAATTTGTTAACCAAAAGATGATCGCCGACCAGAAGATTGTCTTCCATGGAAGGTGTGGGTATCTTGAACGCCTGAACGATGAATGTCGTCCCGAACAGCGCCAGAATCACCGTGATGACCAAGGACTCAAAATACTCGCGAGCCGTTGATTTTTTGAATGCCGCTTCAGCCATTGGATACTCGCTCCAGAGCTTGCCGTGCCGCCGCTTGTTCGGCTGCCTTCTTGGTCAGACCGAATCCTTCGGCGACAGGTTCGCCAGCAATAAGCACTTGAACAGTAAATATTTTCTGGTGGTCCGGTCCTTCTTCGCTCCTGAGAACATAATCAGCGCGCCCGCGATATTGCGCCTGTAACTCCTCCTGAAGCGCAGTCTTGAAATCCCGCAGTTGCCGGTCTGAATCTCCGACATCGTCCATCTGGGGTTCGAGAAAATTCAGAACCACACGGCGGACCTCCTCAAGACCACCATCAAGATAGATCGCACCGATAATCGCTTCGAGCGCGTCCACGAGTAGAGTTTGTTTTGTCCGTCCGCCGGTCTTTTCTTCTCCCCTTCCAAGTTGCAGGTACTCTCCCAATTCAACTCGTTCCGCGTATTTGACGAGATTCGCCGAGCTCACAAAGAATCCCTTCAACTTTGAAAGTTCACCCTCGGTCAGCCGGGGATGGGATCGAAAAAGAAAATCGCTGACGAGAAACCCCAAAACGGAATCACCAAGGAACTCTAGTTGTTCGTTATCACCCGCACCGACGGCTCGCTCATTAGCATGGGAGCTGTGCGTCAGTGCCTTTATGAGAAGTTGGATGTCCTTAAACGTGTATCCGAGCTTGACTTGCAGATCCTCAATAGGACTCATAAATGAAAAGGTTGGTGGGGAAATTCGGGGTCAGACGGGTGAATTCCCTATTTTCCGCTTCAAGGTTCTTGTTTGGAAAATAGGGAATTCACCCGTCTGACCCCGAATTTCCCATCACCAACCTCTATTCTACTACGCCGACGTCCGCCATCTATTGGCCGATCTTTGCCCCGGCACTCTTGACGTAGTCCTCCATACCTTGCTCGGACTTGTTCTTCTGAATATAAAGTTGTTTCAGAAGGTCGCGAGCATTCGCTTCAGAGACGCCTTTGAGGAAAACGGACTTGCTTAGTGCGTCCATTGCCTGGTCGTTCTTCATCTCCTGAACGTATGCAATTCCTAACCGGTAATAGGTGATCGGATCATTCGGCTTGGATTTGAGCGCAGTCATAAGTTCGTTCTGCGAAGAGCTAAGCCGCTTCTGATGCAGATAAATCAAACCCAACGTGTAGTGGAGCTGCGAGGTCAGATCGGTCTTTTGCGCAGGCGTCAAGGTCGCCGCCTCCGGACTCGATAAGAATGTTGGAAGCAGCATCAGCGCTTGGTTGACATACTCCTCGGCGAGTTTCATCTGCTCTGTCTTCTGTTGGTCATTCACGGGCGGCCGCTCGGCCATGACGTTGGACAGCATCGCGAGGGTGTTCACATCATCGGGCTTGAAACCGAGGGCTTTCTTGCCCGCCTCAATCATATGCGGCGCATCGTTCAACATCTGATAGGACTGAATGACGCTCTGATACAGCGCAAGTATTCGTTGTTCCGCTTGACTCATGAAAGTTAGGAATTGAGGAGAATTCTTGTCGAGGAACACCGCGTTCTTGTCCTTCTTCCGAATGTTCTCGCGGTCTTTGTCCGACAACTTCGCGTCCGCATCCGCCTTGGCGACAAGCTTCTCGCCGAATTTGATGGTTGTGTCGATCGCTTGCTCGGCGGCCGCCGCCGATTCCTTGTGTTTGCCCAACTGGCTGTAGGCCGTCACGCGGAAGGTATGAGCGTAGGAAACGAACTCCGAATCCGGAAATTTCGCGACAAATGCTTCAGCGAGTTCGACCCTCTTCGCCGGATTTTGCTCCATCTGTAACGTATTAAAAGCATCGGCTTCGTCTTTACTCTTCACTTGTGGGCCGATTCCCTGTTGGCCTTGCCCTTGCTGCTGTTGTTGCTGCTGCTGTTGCTGCTGGTTCCTGCGTTGACCAGCACTCACTACCGGCAAGCTCAGGGTGAGGGCAATAAGAATTACCCAAATTGCAGGTCCCTTTTTCCCAATCATGTCGACAATTCTCCTTTTTAATTCTGATTCCAGTTCTGGATGGAAAGGATTTTATAACAAGTCCCGTGCCCGTTTCCGCGAATTTCGCGCTAGTATATTGGGTTTTTCGACGAAGGGGTTTTTGTAAGGAGGAAGGCAATGAAGATTTGTATGGTTGGGCAAGGTGCGTTTGCCAAGAAGCATTTGGAAGGACTCAAGCGCATCAAAGACGCGGAAGTCATCAGTGTTTATGGCCGGACTGCTGAAACAACGGAAGCCACCGCCCAGAAGTACGGCATCCCGCATTGGACAACCAATTTCGATGAAGCACTCGCTCGTCCCGGCTTGGAGGCGGTGATTCTGACCTCACCGACGCAGGTCCATGCCGAACAAGCCATCAAATGCATGCGAGCTGGAAAACATGTGGAGATCGAAATCCCAATTTCAGACTCTCTTGCCAACGCCGAGCGAATCCTTGCGGTGCAAAAAGAGACCGGCCTCGTAGCGATGGGCGGACATACTCGGCGATTCAATCCAAGCCATCAATGGATCCACAAGAGAATCAAAGCCGGTGAACTCAAGCTGCAACATCTAGTCGTTCAGACATTTTTCTTCCGCCGGACCAACATGAATGCGGAAGGAAAACCCCGAAGCTGGACGGATCATTTGCTCTGGCATCATGCCTGCCACACTGTCGATTTGTTTCATTACCAAACCGGTGAGATTGCCTCGGAAGCACATGCCATGCAGGGTCCGATGCATCCCGAGCTAAAGATCGCAATGGACATGAGCATCCAGATGAAAGTCCCCTCGGGCATCCTTTGCACGCTCGCGCTGTCGTTCAATAACAACGGCCCGATAGGTACATGGTTCCGATATATCTGCGATAACGGGACCTATGTCGCGCGCTATGACGAACTCGTCGATGGCAATGAGAAACTGGTCGATGTCTCGAAAGTGGAGGTTTCCCTCGATGGAATCGAGCTGCAGGACCGCGAGTTCATCGCCGCGATTCAGCAAAAGCGGGAACCCAATGCCAGCGTGGCTCAGGTCATGCCAGCTATGCGCGTGCTAGACCGTCTGGAGAGGACAATGAAATAGAAGGGGAAGGCCACAAAAAAGCACAACAGTCACAAATCGTTTTTTGTGATTTTTGTGCCTTTTTGTGGCTATTGCTTTTTTATTTACACGCGTCCCCGTAAGGTTTTTGAACACCCGCGCGGGCGGCGGTTTGCGCGTTTCGCGTGTTATCGCCGATCTTTATCGCTTGCTGGTAATACTCGACTGCGCGACCCCGGTTGCATTCGAGATCGAAGATCCGGCCGAGATAGATATAAGACCAGACCTTCATGGAAGGTTCTGCCGCATCGCCGCGAATGGCGCGCTCGAAGTACTGCTGTGCGGTTTGCCGGTCCTCATTTTTGCTTGCGATCAGCGCGAGTCCATACATTGCCGCGCCGTTCTCGCGATCGAAATCGGAGAGAACCTTATGAAATGCCGCTTCTGCTTTCTCGTTATCACCCGCATTGAGAGCCGCTTCACCTTCTTTAAGCAGGTCGCGAACAGGATTCGCCGGCGGCTCGGAAGGTGGCTGAGGGACTTCAGGGCGTGCGAGTGCCTTCTGAGGAACAGGGATGCTGTAAAACTTTTCGTCAAATCGCTGTTGCTCCGTCTTCACCTGAATTTGACGGGCCATGTTGATGAAGCTTTCTCGAATCGTGAGATCGCTGACTTCGAAGTTTGCGAGCTCGTCATAAAAATACGGCGTCAGTAATAAGCCCGACCGGTAATACACATCGACGCTATCGCGCGCGCGTGCCGGGGGTACGCGGTCCATTCGCAATTCCAGCGCGCGGATCAATGATTCCGTAATCAGCACATGCACTTCGGACGTATAAGCCGGATCGACCCCGGTGGCTTTCTTGACGAGCGCCAGCAGTTGCGCATTGTTTTGAATCTTCGTGAGATTCGTAGCGACAACTCCATCCAGTTGGAAGTGAAGGTAGGCGTGACGAATGTCGTCGACTCGCGGCGCGGTGGAATCACCGATAACCACCGAGTAGCTGTCTTGATTGCTGCGAACATTCACCGTGTTAATCGGCGCGGCCAGCTCGAGGTAAATCGCCATGCTTCGGCTGGCAAACCCGCCGAGCGGCAGATGCAAATACGCGTCTGTTCGGACAATCGATTCCCTCAGAGCAGACGCAATTTTCGCCATAGCGCGCTCATATTCCGGCCGGACCTCGGTCCAGTGCTGTGAAATGTGGGCCTTTTCATAAAATTCACGCAAAAGATCGGCAAAACCGATGACCGAACGGGCATCCGGCGGGAGGAATTCTTCGCGTGTTACCGGTTTGAAAGCGGGTGCATCGCTGATACTGACGGCCAACGAAATGTACTTCGCGAGCTGCGCTTCATCAGTCTCCTGCCCTTTATGACTGCTGTAGAAGTCTTTCAAGCGCAAGCGCAGGTCGGCATCGACTTCTGCTGCATATTTACGGACTGTCTGCCGTACGGGGTGGTACTCGGATGCAAATTCCACGTCGAATCCAGCAGCGTTCAACCCGGCCATCGTCGTGAACAGCCGCAGGTCCGGCTGGACGATGACATTCGTGTTCTGGAAGAAAGCGGGCAGAGCCAGCATTAACGTAAGCAAGAACATAGCCACCAATCATAACATTGCCCTCCTGTACAATTCCTTCATGGAGTTCGGAATCTCAACGCAGATTCATCGCAGCCGATCCGTGACGGTTGATCTCCTTGAATCGATAAGGAGAGCGGGATACCACCGAATCGAGCTTTTCGCCAACAGGCCTCATTTGGACTTTCACAACCGGGCTCTCCTGCGCTCGATCGGCCGTTGGTTTACGGAGAACGGCATTCCGGCCCCTTCGCTGCATTTGCCGTTCATCGAACATGCGGGCGACAAGATCTGGATTTCCGTCCTGGAATCCGAGCGGCGGCTTCGCGAAGCAGCGATGGACGAGATCAAGCGCGCGCTCGAATTAGCAGATCATGTTGCATTGTCCTATGTGGTGATGCACCTTGGAAATCCGAAAGACGCATTCAATCCTGTCGCGTTCGAATACGCTTACGCCGCCGTTGCTCAGATTCGCGCTTTCGCGGGTGTTGAAATCATGATCGAAAACATTCCGAACGAGATTTCGACGATCGAGCGGATCGAAGAATTCAAACGAGTATCGGACCTCGATGGCGTTGGAATCTGCTACGATACCGGACACGGTCATCTACAAGGTATCACTGGCGGTTTTGAGCATGCGCGCACAACGCACGTCCATGACAATCATGGCGAAAAGGACGAGCATCTCTGGCCGTACGAAGGCACGCTGATCTGGCCTGTACTTGTCGAGAAGCTTGTGCTGGCGAAGTATCAGGGCCCCTTCATCTTTGAAACTCGCGGCGACGATTTATCCAAGGGCGATGAGGTGAAGAGCCGCCTTGAAGAGCTTTGGTATGAAGCGACCCATTCCATTGAAGAATTTCGCCTGAAATACCGGATTGGAGATCAACCAGAACCAGGCGAGGAATGATGAAGCACACATACATTGAGGATGTCGGAAAACACGATGGCGAGGAAGTGACGCTCCGCGGATGGGTGCACAACAAGCGCTCCAGCGGCAAGATTCAGTTCGTTATCCTGAGAGACGGCACGGGTTACATTCAGGGAGTGATCGTCAAGAACGCGGTTTCCCCCCAAGTGTTCGCGGACGCCGACACCCTGACCCACGAATCGTCGATTGAACTTACCGGGAAGGTCCGTGCGGATTCCCGCGCTCCAAGTGGATTTGAGCTCGACGTGAGGGGACTCAAGATCTATCAAGAAGTCTCCAAAGACGAACCGTTCCCAATCACTCCGAAAGAACACGGCATCGAATTCCTGATGGATCACCGTCATCTTTGGATCCGCTCGACCCGCCAACGCGCGATTCTGAAAGTCCGGCACGAAATCATCAAGGCCGTTCGCGATTTCTTCGACGACGATGGCTTCACCCTCTGCGATACTCCCGTGCTCACACCGGCGGCATGCGAAGGAACGACAACCCTGTTTGAAGTGAAATATTTTGAGGACAAAGCGTTTCTCACCCAGTCGGGACAGCTTTACAACGAGGCGACCGCCGAAGCTCTGGGAAAAGTCTATTGTTTCGGTCCAACCTTCCGCGCCGAAAAATCCAAGACGCGGCGTCACTTGACAGAGTTTTGGATGGTCGAGCCGGAAGTGGCATACGCGACGGTGGACGACATGATGGATCTAGCAGAACGCATGATCACGTTCGTCGTCCAGCGATGCCTGGTGCGGCGCAGCGAGGAACTCAAGGCTCTCGAACGCGATCTTTCCATGCTAGAGAAAGTGTCGGTCCCATTTCCTCGGATTTCTTACGACGAAGCCGTAGCACTGCTCCAAAAGCACGGTTCGGAAATTCAGTGGGGCAGCGACTTCGGGGGCGGTGACGAGACGATCATCTCCCAACAATTCGACAAACCGGTCATGGTGCACCGATACCCTACGGCGGTAAAAGCCTTTTACATGGAACCGGATCCCGCGCGGCCCGAAGTTGCATTATGCGTGGATGTGCTGGCGCCGGAGGGATACGGCGAAATCGTCGGCGGAGGTCAACGCATTGCCAGCTATGATCTGCTCGCCCAGCGGATCAAAGAACACGACCTGCCGCGCGAAGCGTTCGAATGGTATCTGGATTTGCGGAAATTCGGATCAGTGCCGCATTCGGGCTTCGGCATGGGTATTGAGCGTGCGGTTACATGGATTTGCGGACTGGAACACGTGCGCGAAACCATCCCCTTCCCGCGGATGCTGTACCGACTGAATCCGTAAAGGCCAGAGACCCTCACCGCCACACGTTCAACTGTTAAATGACTTGTTGTGCGATGTGTAATGTCCTTGTTTCGATTTCCAGATTACCAAATGACCAACAGAGACTATGGTGAAGATCAGCCCAAAGGGAGAGGCGTACAATTGAGGTATGAAAATTTCGATCGTTGGTGTGCCGATGGATCTCGGCGCAGACCGCCGTGGAGTCGATATGGGCCCCTCCGCGTTACGTTACGCGGATTTGAACGAAAAGCTGCAATCCTTGGGCTACGAGGTGCAGGATCTTGGGGATCTTGATGTCATTATTCCGGAAACCCGGCATTTCGGCGATCCGCACGCAAAGTACCTGAGAGAAATCGCCGACGCGTGCATGCATTTAGCAAATCTCGTTCTCGAAATTCATACGAATGATCGGACCCCTATCGTGCTTGGCGGCGATCACTCGATCGCCGTTGGAACGGTCTCCGGTATGGCCGAGAGCTTCCGCCGCCAAAAACGCAAGATCGGACTCATGTGGTTTGATGCGCACGCCGATTTCAATACGCCACAAATTTCGCCCAGCGGAAATGTTCATGGCATGCCCATGGCGGCCATCATGGGATACGGCCCTATGGAATTGACCCAGATTTTCGGCTTTGCGCCAAAAATTCAGCCGCAGCATGCGGTAATGATCGGAATTCGGGAAGTCGATCCGCAAGAACGCGAACTCGTGAAGAAATCCGGGGTGCGGGTATTTACGATGAAAGAAATCGACCGGCGTGGCATCGGCGCGGTCATGGACGAGGCGCTCTCGATCGTCACAAAAGATACCGATGGTTTCAGCGTGACCCTTGACGCCGACTTCCTCGACCCCTATGAATCTCCAGGAGTGGCTACTCCCGTTCGAGGCGGCGCCGACTACCGCGAAGCCCACCTGGCGATGGAAATGGTCGCGGACACAAAGAAGATGGTTTCTTTCGAAATCGCAGAAATCAATCCCATTCTGGACGTGCACAATAAGACCGCACATTTTGGGATGGAGCTGATTCTATCCGCCTTCGGGAAACAAATTTTATAAGGAGGAAATGAGAAAGAGATATTCCCCTCCTCGCAGAGGAGGGGAATATTAAGTCATGACCACCGAAACACCTACACTCAAGGATATTCTCGAGACGTACACGCGGGAAGGCGAACTCTACCAGCGGCTGGAAAACCCGTCAGCGCCTCATCACCCGGCGCATCCACCCCTTGTCTGCGAGGAGGAGGGGAATATTAAGTCATGACCACCGAAACACCTACACTCAAGGATATTCTCGAGACGTACACGCGGGAAGGCGAACTCTACCAGCGGCTGGAAAACGGCAGGCTGCGATGTTTTGCTTGCGGCCACCGCTGTGTCATTTTCGACGGACTCGACGGCATTTGTAGGGTCCGCTTTAATCGCGGCGGCAGATTGCTGGTTCCGCATGGATATGTAGGCGCTCTCCAACTCGATCCGGTCGAGAAGAAACCGTTCTTCCATGCGCTCCCCGGCTCGCTCGCCATGAGCTTCGGCATGCTCGGCTGCGATTTCCATTGCGCCTATTGCCAGAATTGGGTGACATCGCAGACGCTGCGTGATCCGAATGCCATTGCGCCGCCTCGTCGGCTCACCCCCGAACAGTTCGTTCGGCTATCGCTCGAGCATGGAGCCCGGATCGTGACCAGCACCTACAACGAACCTCTCATCACTAGCGAGTGGGCTGTCGAAATCTTCAAGATCGCGCGCGCCGAGGGCCTGAAGACTTCGTACGTGTCCAACGGCAACGGTACGCCGGAAGTTCTCGAATACATCAAACCTTGGGTCGATCTTTATAAGGTGGATCTCAAGAGTTTTCAGGATCGAAACTACCGCAAGCTTGGCGGTTTATTGAACAATGTTCTGGATACGATCCAGCGCCTGTATGCGATGGGATTCTGGTTGGAAATCGTGACGCTCGTCATCCCAGGGTTCAACGACAGCGGGGAAGAGCTTCGCGATATCGCCGATTTCCTCGTCAAAGTGTCACCTGATATTCCCTGGCACATCACGGCATTTCATCAGGATTACAAAATGACGGATCCCGACAACACGCCCGTCGGGAGTTTGCTTCGCGCAGCAGAGATTGGGAAACGGGCGGGACTGCACTTCATATACGCAGGCAATCTGCCAGGCCGTGTCCAGAACTGGGAAAATACCTATTGTCCAGGTTGTGGAGAGTTATTGATCGAACGCTCCGGATATCGAATCCGCGCGATGCGCGTCAAGGACGGCGCTTGCCCGAAGTGTTCGCGGCGAATTCCCGGAGTCTGGAATTAACCTCGGCAACTTGGCTGCGCGTCTCGGCAAGATATCCGGAATTATCGACGACAAAATCGGCGTGTTTGGCCTTCTCTTCCAAAGGCATTTGCGATCGAATGCGCGCCTCGATTTCTTCCTTAGATAATCCGGAGCGCGCCCGCAGACGTTGTTTCTGGACTTCGGGCCGGCATGTTACGACGATGACCTTATCGTAATTTTTGTACGTTCCAACTTCGATCATCAGAGCGGCATCGACAATGCCGATCCCGGCGGGATCCTTTGCTTCCATTTCGCTCAGCCATTCCCGCTGGCGTTGAATAACGGCAGGATGAACAAGCCCGTTCAGCTTTGAACGCGCTTGAGGATCATTGAAAACGATTTCTCCGAGAATCTTGCGGTTGATTGTCCGGTCCGAGGAGAGAATGTGTTCGCCAAAAGCTTCAACGACCGCCGAATACACCGGTTGGCCCGGCCGAAGAAGACCGTGTGTAATACGGTCCGCATCGATCAGATGGCATCCAAGCTCGATGAACATCATGCCCACCGTGCTTTTGCCGGTGGCGATGCCGCCGGTAAGCCCGACTCGCAGCATCAGACAGCTCGCCGCGTGCGCGCCGCTTTGAGCGTATTCTTCATGAGTGTTGCGATGGTCATCGGACCAACTCCGCCCGGTACGGGCGTCATCATAGAAGCCACTTCTTTGACGCCCCGCTCGTCAACGTCGCCCACCCAGATATAACCGCGCTTCTCGAAATCTTTCCACCGGGTGGGATCATCACCAAACAATCGCTGGACCTCGGCGCGATCCGAGACCTTGTTGGTTCCAACGTCGATCACAACGGCGCCGGGTTTTACCCAGTCGCGCGTAACCATCGCCGTTTTTCCGATTGCTGCGACGACGATATCGGCTTGGCGAACGACGTCGGGCAGATTTCGCGTCTTCGAATGGCAGATCGTAACGGTGGCATTGGCGTGCATCAAGAGAATCGCTTGAGGTTTACCAACATCGTCGCTGCGGCCCAAAACGATAGCATTCGCGCCCTCGATTTTTACACCTGATCGGCGAAGCACCTCCATCACTCCCAAAGGCGTACACGCAACCAAAGTCTCGTGTCCGAGTACGAGCGATCCCACGTTTGCGGAATGGAAGCCGTCAACATCCTTCTGCGGGTCGACGCTTTCCAGGATCGCATGCTTGTTCACATGTTTAGGGAGCGGCAGCTGAACCAGGATGCCGTCGATCGCATCGTCCTGGTTCAGCTTTCGAACCTCACATAAAAGTTGATCTGTCGATAGGGAACTGGGCATCGTCAGCTTGCGGCTATAGAACCCCAACTGTTCGCAGGTCTTGGCTTTCATATTCACGTACGCGGAAGACGCCGCGTCATCCCCAACCAATACGACAGCCAGCCCCGGCTGAATGCCGCGGTGCTTGAGGTCTTCAAGCTCGGAAGCCACTTCCCGCTTGATGTCTTCCGCGATTTTTGTCCCGTTAATGAATGTAGCAGCCACGTCGTGGAATTTATGCCCCTCCTCGCAGAGGAGGGGCGGATGCGCCGAGCCAAGCGACAGCGCAGACGGGGTGGCGCGAAGCGCAAGCCCGATAGGGCGAAGCCTCAACAGAAGATCGGCCGAACAGTATCGCCGAGCTGACCACCCCGGCGCGCCATCTTCTATTAAGCTGTCGCGCCACCCCTCCTCTGCGAGGAGGGGAATTGTGCCTTCCCACAATTTCATCATACACTGGCTCCGATGTATTTAGTCGGGACCCTGTTCGTTGCGCTATTCTCCGCTTTATTCCAATCTTCCATGGACAGGGCATTCATAGCGCTCAAGGCCAACGATTGGCCGAGCGCGTCTTCGGCGCTGGATGAGGCCTTCAGCCAGGATCCACAGACGTTCGAGGCAAACAACCTTCATTACCTGCGCGGCCGAGTTGCTGAAAACGAAAACGACTGGCAACGCGCTGGCGAGGAGTTCAATAAGATTGCTGCGGACAATCCTCTGCATCCGCTTGCGGTATGGCACGCACTGCGAGCTTCAGTTCAGCTTCATGATGAACCGGCAGCCGCGCTGCTTTTATCGGCGTTGCCTCGGGACTTTCCAAATGAGCTCAAAATGCGGATCGCGCGCGAAGCGGGTGGACCGTTTGCTCTAAAGATTTATGAGGAAGTATCCACACGTGAAGCACGCCTAGAGCAGGCGAAGCTGCTAAACGACACCCGGTCAATGCGGGACCTGCTCCGCGAGAATAAAGACGATGACGTCGCGCTCGAGGCGGCTCAACTGTTTGCACCGTATGTCCTCGCGCCAGCGGATGAAATGGACGTCGCCCAAGCATTCGCCGCTCACCGTCAATTTGAGCAGGCACTGCCGCTTTTCCAAAAAGCCTCGATGGATCCAGCGTACGCTGCCGATGCGAGATATCAAACAGGTCGCGTTTACTTCCAGCTTGAGGACTACCCCTCGGCAATTGACGTCTATCGCGCCGTCGCCAGGGACTTTGAAGGAACAGATTGGCAAAGAGACGCCGAATATCAGATCGCGCTGTGTTATTGGAGGATGGCGGATTATCGAAAATCCGAAATCGCCTTCCAGGATTACATCCGCAAGTACGGATCAGCCGGAAATCAAGAAGCTGCCACACGCAATCTGGTCGACGTCTATCGGGTGCTTGGCGAAAACCAAAAAGCTGTCGAAACCATCGACCGTGCGCTAAGAACCCGCTTGTCACCTATCATCCGGCAAGTGTTTTTATTTACGAAAGCAAAAATTCTCTACTCGCAAAACCGGCACGCCGCGGCCCTGGCGATTTTTCAGCAGCTCGGCCAGATGAGGCTTCGCTGGGCTGCCGGCGCCGCGACATTGGAAGAAGTGGAGTATTTCCAGGGCCTGTCTCAAGCGAAGCTAGGGAACAAAGCCGCGGCCGAGAGGGTCTGGCAGAAGCTGGCGCTTGATGAGTTCTCGTATTACGGACAACGCGCGGCAGAAAAACTGGGCCGCTCGAGGACCGGACAGTTAACCGGCACTTCCACGCAGGCGTGTCTGCCGGATGCGAGTCTGACGGCGGCGGCGGTTGAGGCGGACCTCGCAGGCCTAAGGCATCCCGTCCGTGCCGAGATGAGTCGTTCTTCAGACATCGTATCGGAGCTCGTCTTCCTACGCCTTTGGGATGAAGCTGCATTTTGGATCGAACGGCCGGGTGCGCGCATTCCACCGCGACCGGCAGCGGAAATTGCCTATCTTGCAGGCCGGTACAATCGTTCGATCTTCTATGCCGACCGCCTGCCGAAAACTGAATCGACATTGCCTCTCTTGTACCCGGCCGGCTATCAGCAAACGATATGTGACGCCGCTCTCGCTCAAAATGTCGATCCGGTTTGGCTCCACGCCATCATTTGGCAAGAGAGTAAATACAACCCGAATGCGAGATCCGGCGCGGCCGCCCGCGGCCTGATGCAGTTTATTCCCGAAACCGCGCGTTCGGTCGCAGCCTCCGCCGGAATGCCGGATTTAACGATTGATATGCTCTACGATCCAGCCACGAGTATTCAATTGGGCGCCAAGTATTGGTCGATGCTTCTGACTCAATTGAATTCGCCGGAAATGGCTTTGGCTGCTTACAACGGAGGCCCGGACAACGTTGAAAAGTGGCGGAGCAAGTCATCGGACCCCGAACTATTCGTGGCCGATATCGGATTCGCCGAGACGAAGAAATACGTGCTCTCCGTTTTTGCGGCCCGCGCCGCATATGCGTCATTTCTAAAATAGCTCGTGAGCGCTAGGGGGTTCGGTATGGACCTGAGTTTGAATCAATCTTCTCGACTAAAAGATCGCAAAACGTTTTGAAGTTGGAGGCAGCCATGATTGTTATGGCAGCGCTGATACTTGTTTTGCAATCCGCCGCGCCGTTCGAGCAATCTCAGCAAGCACAAAATGCGAAGGCCAGTATCGAGGGTTTCGTTGTGCGGGCCGGCACCAATGAGCCGGTTGCCCGAGCCCGCGTGACGGTGTTTAGGACGGCGGGTCCTGGAGGATCACCGCTGCAGCAGGCAGGTCCACCGCAGACCATCCCTCCAATGACTACGGACAGTCAGGGGCATTTTGTTTTTAGGGATCTCGATCCAGGTTCATACTCAGTCACGGCTCAACGCAACGGTTTTGCGCGTCAGGCGTACGGCGAACGCGCTACGGGGCGGCCCGGAGCGCCGTTGACTATCCTTGCAGGTCAAGCATTAAAAGACGTTGTGTTCCGTCTGGTCCCGGCGGGCACGGTCGGCGGACGCGTTACAGATTCGACGGGCGAACCAATTGCGGGAATTAGCATCACGATCGGCCGCTTCACGTACGATCCAACTGGAAAGCGAACATTTCAACCGATAAATTTCGCACGAACTGATGATCGGGGTGAATACCGCATGTATTGGATCACGCCTGGCCGGTATTATGTGAACGCCAGCCCAGCATCGGCATTCATCGGCTTCCGAACCCCCAATAGCAACGAAGTTGTTGAGCCCGGTTACGTGCCGACGTGGTACCCCGGAACAACCGATGAGTCCTCGACAGCGGCGATTGAACTTCAGGCGGGTGCGGAATTGAGAACGGTCGACTTTACGCTCACGCAACAGCCGTTGTTTCGAATCCGCGGCCGTGTTTTTGACGCTCGAACGGGACAGGCTGCTCGTAACGCGAACGTTTCCGTTAATCCGATGAAACCTACTGGAGGGTTTGGAATTACGCCGTCTTCCGTGAATTACAACTCGGCCAACGGAACATTTGAAATTCGAGATGTCCCTCCGGGTTCGTACTGGGTACGCGCAATCAATTTCGCGAATCCCGGAGGCGGACCCTACTCCGGCGATACCGCTCAGGTCCCGCTCGAGATTTCAAATGTAGATATCGAAAATGTCGTGCTGGTCTTAACGCCGGGATTTCAAATAAAGGGTCGCATCGAGCTCGAAGGCGGGTCGCTTTCCACATTGCCAAATATCGAGCGTACCAGGGTATTCCTGACGCCCCTGGAGCCGATGCCTTTTGGCTCCCCACAGGATCCGATAAAGCCGGACGGATCTTTCACAATCGATAATGTCCATCCCGGTGAATACCGCATCAACCTCGGGATGCCCCAGAACACCTTCATTCAATCAATCCGGCTTGGCCAAACGGACGTGTCGTCGCACGTGACAATCCTGGGGCCGGTATCTGAATCGCTTGAAATTCTGTTGAGCACCAGAGGCGGCCGGATCGACGGGTTAATGGTCGACAAGGATCGAAAACCGATGCAGGGCATTCAAGCCGTTCTTATCCCGGATCGGCAGCGTGATCGCCGCGACCTGTTTAGGTTCGCAACAAGCGATCAAACCGGACACTTCACCATGAATGCCATCGCTCCAGGCGATTACAAGCTTTTCGCATGGGAGGATCTGGAACCCGGCGCATACAACGATCCTGATTTTCTTCGGAAATATGAAGCAGTTGCGACGCCCGTCCAGATCTCGGAGTCATCAACATCAACAGTTGAGGTCAAAGTGCTTTCCGGAAATTAAGAGCCCGATTTCTACAAAAGCTCGTAACCCGGCCCGCCGCCACCTTCGGGCGTTACCCAGTTGATGACCTCGTACGGGTCCATGATGTCGCAGGTTTTACAATGGACGCAGTTGGAAAAATTGATCTGCAGGCGTTGGCCGCCTTGGCCGTCCTCGACCATTTCGTAGACCGCGGCAGGACAGAAGAATTGGCATGGATTGCCGTATTCGTTCGTGCAGCGCGGGTGACAAATATCCGGCTGGAGGATGTGGAGGTGGCACGGCTGATCTTCATCGTGAACGGTGCCGGAGTTGTAGACATCGGTCAGCTTGTCAAAGGTCAGCTTGCCATCGAAGGTCGGTTCAGCGCGTGGCGGCAGGTTGCCATCGTAATATTCCCTCAGTTGGCGCATTCGCGTGTGGCCTGGCCTATTGCGATACCGGTTGCGCAATCCGCGGCCGCCGGTCGCCATTTGCAATCCGGTGTGGATCATGCCGGCGAGGAAGCCGTGTTCGAATCCCTGATGGAAGTTCCGCACTTTCCAGAGTTCTTTCTTGACCCAACTATTTTCGACGAGTTCCTCGAATCGCTTCAGCTTTTTGGCAGAGACGTCATTCGCTTCGAGGGCTTCGAATGCCGCCTGCGCGGCGAGCATCCCGGTCTTGAATGCAAGGTGGATTCCTTTCAGGCGCATCGCGTTGAGGAATCCTGCTGCGTCTCCTACAATCATTCCGCCGTTGAAGTAGTACTGAGACAATGCCCAGTAGCCGCCCTCGGGAATCGTCTTGGCGCCATAGGAGTA
>QHWY01000026.1 GCA_003223875.1 Acidobacteriota bacterium
AGTATTTCGGAACAAGTCCGGAGCTGTGGATTGGGCTTCAAAAGGACGTTGATCTTTGGGACGCGATGCAGGCGAATCGCAAAGTCTATGACCAGATCAAGCCGCTAGAGCGGAAAGCCGCATTGGAGAAAGCGCGGAAAACTGCTACGGCGGAGATGGGCAATGCCTCGAAAGACTAGGACCAAACACTTGGTGTTCCAGCGCGGTGAATATCGCTTCGAAATCGACGCCTTTACTCCCGAAACGCTGCCGATGGCTCGGCTTGCCGAATATATGGCGGAGTTCGCATTGATGCTCGGCCAGCCTGAACACGTGCATTTCGTGCGGCTTCAAAAGGGAAGTACCGCTGTTGTTGCCAATGTCGAATGGGAAGCCATACCGAAGGTCCGCGAGCGCATTCGGGCCGTCCGCTCCCAGAACCCGGATGCTCCCCTGGAGGCAGTACGCGCGTTCCATCGCATCGACAACCGATTAGCTGAAGACAACGCCACTGGAGCCTTGGTTGAGCCGACAGGAAAGACGGTCATTCGATTTGCAGGACGAAAGCGGAAGATTGAACTGGAATATGGCGCGGTGAGACAGCCGGGAACGGTGGATGGCGTCCCGATCGTGATTGGCGGAGAAAAGGACCCAGTGCCCGTTCATCTGGAAGATCGCGATCGGATCCATAACTGCTACGCGAAGCGCACCGTTGCCCGCCAAATCGCAGCGTTTATTTTTACAACGCCAGTTCGGGCTAGCGGGCTGGGTGTGTGGAGACGAGAAGAATCCGGTTTGTGGGTGATGGAGCGGTTCCTTATTCAGGACTTCAAGCCACTTGATGATGCATCTTTATCGGACGTCGTCGACGATCTTCGTCGAATCGATGGCTCTTGGCAAACGCTGGAAGATCCCTGGATGAACTGAATCACATTCGGCATGGCAATCGCGGGCGCCAGAAGGCCGACTGATGGTTGCCTTCGATAGTACGTATCTGTCGCTGATCCTCAACCCAGCTTCACCGCCTCCAGTCGACGCGAGCACGAAAGCCTGTGGAACAGGCTAAGGAGCGCATCAACTTTCTGATACTGACGCTTGAGAAGCAGAAGGAAAAAATCCTGATACCGACGCCCGTGTTGGGCGAAGTCTTGGTATTGTCGGGAAAGTCCGGTCCAGATTATCTAGCTCGCCTGGAGAGGAGCTCGCACTTCGAATTCGGAGATTTCGATCGACGCGTCGCCGTTGAGTTTGCAACAAGTGTGGCAATGGCCAAGGGCGCGGGCGATAAGCGGCGCGGGATGGCTAAGACCTGGGCGAAGGCCAAATTTGACGAGCAAGTGGTTGCCATTGCGAAGGTCCATAACGTCATTGCGATCTATTCCGATGACAAAGACATTGCGGATCTTTGTGCGACAACATTGATAAAAGTCATTCCGGTGCGAGAACTGTCAGAGCCGCCCGAAGAGCAGGCCGAGCTCCCTTTTGATCAGACTTAGCCGACACAATCCGCAAGTTGAGGCGGGCGACTAATAGCGGCGCAGAAAGCGAGAGGTGGGGTGTCCCAAGACGAGATTGAAGAGTTGTGCCGTCAAATTGGCCGCATCTCCGCCCACACCCCTGAGAAAAACCGCGTTTTGATTCTCCTACGCTTATCCAAGAGTTTCCGAACGCTACATATGCGTAGCACTTGACAGTGGTGAACTGAGCTCGGCTAGGCTGTGGCGCCCTCAGCACGTTCTACGACGTCGGCCTTCAGGCTCTGCACAAATCCAATGACGGCTGCTTTTTCCGGGGCAGGTACCTTAAATTCATCCAGAGTTGCGTTGACATGTCCCAGGAACACGGTCCAATCGTCCTCGTTAACGCCCATTCCTTTATGTGATGTTTTCATGTCCCTTCCGGTGTAAAGCATCGGCCCTCCAGAGGAATAACAAAGGAAATTGATGAGGAGCTGTTTCTCCCGCCGAATGCTATCTTCAGCGCGGTTTGTCCAGAAACGTCCCAGTCTTTTGTCGGACATCAGGCGCGGAAGGAGATTATCCGCAACGGCCGCGATCGCGTCGTAGCCGCCCAACCGTGCATACAAAGTTTTTTCATGGCCCATATAAAATCGATCCTCCTAATTCTTTAACTGAATTCGCGGGTTTGTGCTGCGGGCACGAAGTATACACCTGGCCCGACACCTGGCCCGACTGGCGCTGTGCTTTATCGATTTGTAGCGGCGGCTCGTGTTCGGAAGAACGCCGCGAAGTGTGGCGTCCGTCCAACCGATACTTTTTTCATTGACGGCGGCTATCTCAAACCCGTCAGATCATTCTCGGGGGAGGTCACCTATGGCAAGCGGGAAGAAGAGTCGATCGGAACGGTCCAGGTACTGGAAGTGCTGCATGAGCGCTGGCGTCGTTGCGCTCTTAGGCGTCGTCGTGGCGTCACTGGGTTCGGGGAAGTTGTTCGGCGCACAGAAGGCGCCGTTCCACATCGAGGAAGCCACGATCAGTGACATTCAGTCGGCACTACTCGCTAAACGGATCACGACGGTCGGCGTGGTCAACCTGTATCTGACGCGCATTAAGGCATACAACGGAACCTGTGTGGAGATGCCGGAAGGACTGTTAGGTCCTATGAAGACCATCCCGCACGCAGGCCAATTGAATGCGCTCGGCACGCTGAACCTCCGGCCCGCAACGCGGCGAGCGATGGGATTTGACGATCACAAGGCGCGCAGCATGACCGATCTCAAAGATGACGACCCGACGATGCCGGACGCCCTGGAGGTCGCTGCCGCGCAGGATCGCGCAATTGCAAAAACCGGGCGGCTCGTGGGCCCGCTGCAGGGCGTGGTTCTCTCGATCAAGGACTGGTACGACACGTTCGACATGCGGACGACGGCCAGCGCGGACGTCTTATTTGCCAACGATCGTCCGCCACGCGACGCGACCCATATCAAACGTCTTCGAGAGGCCGGCGCGATCATTCTGGCGAAGGCGAATGCAGGAACACCGCAGCCGCGTAACGGGTTTGGCGGCGTCGTCTGCAACCCCTACGACACCGAGCGGACGCCAGGTGTTTCCAGCGCCGGTAGCGGAGCCTCGGTGTCGGCCAATCTGGTCACTTGCTCGATTGCCGAGGAAACGGGAACATCGATTCGTATTCCCGCCCGTTCCACCAACGTCGTTGGGCTTGCGCCTACGCAGGAACTGGTTAGCCGCGACGGCATGATCGGCGCAGGGATCAACATGCGCGTCGGCCCGATCTGCCGGACTGTTGAGGACACGGCGCGCGTCTTAACCGTCATCGCTGGCTACGATCCTAAGGACCCGCTGACCGTCTTCAGTACGGGCCGCATGCCTGCGCAACCCTATCAGACCTTCGCGCATGGAGAGCGGCTGGAAGGCATGCGCATCGGTGTAGTGCGCGAGTTTATGGACAAACGTCTTTTCACCAAGATGGACGAAGAAAACATCGATGTCGTCGACCGAGCCGTGGGCGACTTGCGGCGCTTGGGCGCCACGATCGTCGATCCGGGCCCAGAGGGCGCGCTGTTTCAAGCGTGTATCAACACGTATGCGCCCACAGCGCTCAATAAACTGTTCACCAAGCAACTGCCGAAGCTGTTCCCCGCCGATGCGCAAGGGAAACCCGCAGCCGACCACATTGCGACGCTTGCGGATATGGCTATGAACCCGTCGCTCGTCCCCGACAGTGTCACGATCCGTAGCTTTGCCCCGGCGAATGCTGAGGGAGAAGGCAAATATATGCGGGAGATCTATGTAAGACAGCGCGCCGACGCGGCGATCAAGACTGGTCTAGATATGACATCGAAGGTCAATAACATTAAAGACCCTGAATTTTATGCCGTAACACGTAACGCCCCAGGAGCAGGCACCGGCCCAGAGGCAATGGAGATGAATATGGCCGACCGGATGCTGCAGCGTTTTGCTTTTCAGCAAACGATTCTCCAGTGCATGGCTGAACTCCGCGTCGACGTTGTCGTGTATCCAACGATGAACGTTCCCCCTTTGAAGATCCAGCAGCCTGAAGAGCCGCTTTTGAATAACCGCGGCACATACCACTGGACTGTGTTCGGTCAACAGGGTTTCCCAACAATCACGGTGCCGGCCGGATTCACGACTCAGGTATACGACCGCGTGGCAGATCCAACGTCGGCTGACGGCACGCGGCTCACCGGCCCAACGCCCGCGAAGCTTCCCGTCGGCATCGACTTCGCCGGGCGTCCCTTCGACGAGCCAACCCTCCTGAGAATTGCGTCGGCCTATGAGCGAGCAACAAAACACCGTCTGCCGCCTCCGGAGTTTGGTCCGCTCCCCAACCAACCTCGTACAGGGACCGGCAGGTGAAGGTACTTCGGGAGAGGGGCTTTGCCCAAATCAGGGAAGGTGACAAAAGGCACAAAAGGAAGCCGAAAAAGCACAGAATCTGTTTTTTGTGCCTTTTTGTGATCCCATTCGTGCCTTTTGTGGTTCGTTCTGCTTTTGTTGGGCAAAGCAATCTGGTAGAAAAAGGCGTAATACAGGCGGCTGATTCGCGCCCGAGCTGGCGCGGATGACTTAAGTTGACGAACAAGCTTTGGTAGGCATAGAAAATACCTGTCGGCTGATGGCATTCGACTGCGGAGGAGACATGCAACGGGAAACAAATCGCGCTGTGACATCGTCCGTCTTCTTATTCGTTGGTTTGGCTTTGCTGGCTGTCTTACCAAAGCCGGCGCACTCCCAGTCCGTTGTCACATTTAAGACTGAAGATGGGTTGACTCTTTATGGCACTCTTCATCTTCCGAAGAATCCCCAGCCGCCATTTGCAGCAGCCGTTCTGTTTGCGGAACCGGAGTGGATTGTCCGCTCCACGTATGATGCCGGCCTTGCCCACGATCTTGCGGAGAATTACGGCATCGCCGCTCTGACGGTGGACTTCCGAGGAACCGCCGGCAACGTCAACGGGAGGATGTTTCAGACGTTTTCGGCGCGCGACCGTGAAAAGTTGCAGCTCGACGTGCGCGGGGCGATCCGGTTTCTTGCTTCCCAAAAAGGTGTGGACCCGAAGCGTATCGGTATCGTCGCCGTAGGGGTGGGAACCAACTACGCTTTGCTGGAAGCCGCGGAAAGTCCGGCGGTGCAGGGTCTGATCCTGATTTCAGGCAGCCTGAGCGACGGCGCCAGGGACTACATCCGTTCCCGCCGCGATATCCCGATCCTCTGTATAGCCGGCACGGATGACAAAGAATCTTTCCGCGACATGTCGGAGGCGCTCTACCTCTCGAAGAACAAGGCCAGCAATATTCTCTTGTCTACCGGTCATGGAACAACGATTTTCAGCCGCACGGAGGGATTAGCCAAACAGGTCAACCAGTGGTTCGCCGATAATATCAAGGGATTGGGAGCGGAAACGGAAATCTCCTTCCAGACCGAGGACGGCTGGTCGCTCCACGGCAAGCTGCGTCTGCCAGGCAACCGGGATGCGGGCACGCGGGTTCCCGGCGTGGTCCTCGTCCACGGTGCGCAGCACGATCAGGAAACCTATTACGATTTGAGCCGGGCCCTGGCAAAGAAGGGCATCGCGAGTGTTTCTTTCGATTGGCGTGGGAAAAACCGGGAGATCACGGAAACAAGAGGCCACTATGGTGTGAACCTTTCAGCCGCCGAGCGCGACAAAACTTCTCTGGATGTAAAAGCCGCGATCAATTTCCTGGCTTCGCAATCCGCCGTCAACCCGAACCAGATCGGCGTTGTCGGCGCCACGCTCGGCACGCTCTTCGCGATGCAGGGTTCCATCGGCGACAGCCGCGTCAAAACCATGGTCATGCTGAGCCAATACCAACTCGATGCCGCGGTCAAACAATTCCTCACCACGACGGACATCCCGATCTTTTTTATCGCGAGCACCGAAGATCGCAACACCGAACTCGGCAGCTTAGCCGACTTTACCGCCGAGGCCTACCGGCTCTCGAAGAACAAGTTCACCGAGTTTATTCTCTACGACGACGCCGGGCGAGGCTCCGAGATGCTCGAGAAAAAAGACGAGCTGGAAGGCATGATCGTTCGCTGGTTCCAGCAAAAGTTGGCTGCGGCGCCGGTCCGCTGAATCCCGGCAGCTGCGACTGAGAAAACTTCGAGTCGGCGGTGCTTTGCCCAACAAAAGCAGAACGTAGAGCATGGTAGGCATCTCGGGCCGGAACCCGACCGGCCGCGCCAACACGGCCGCGACAACACGATCCGGCGCTCGCTTCAGTAGGTTCCAGATGAAGGGGCCGCCGATGCAAAAGCCCATCACCATGTTGCGTCTGATCGGATTCATAATCGGCTTGCTCCTTGATCATTCTTTGGATTGAGATGCCATCAGATTGATTGTGGTTGAATCCCATCAGACGGCTGCAACAATCTCCAATGTCTGGGCGCCTCACTCAGCGGGGTTCGCCTTGAAGCACGGTTTCCGGAATTTGAGTCGTGCGATTCACTCTTCAAGACCCCATCTTAAAATAGCCGCCATGAGCTTCCTCTGGATTCTGTTGATTGGGACGGCCGCGATCGCGGCGACGCTTATGTTGGTCCAAGGCTGGGAGCGGCGGCGGGCGCGCTTGCTGAAGGAAGTTGGAACCGCGTTGGGATTTCGCGCGGTTGAAAAAAACGAGCCGCTTGCTGTGCCCTCTGTTGAGATCATGCGGAAGCGAGGCCGCATCATTGGGGCCGCGTTGGAAGGCACGTGGAAGGGTGAGCGCGTTCTGGTTTTCGACCTTTCTTATCCAGCCGGCAAAAGCATTTCTCAAACCACGGTGTTCATGCTGAGGCTTTCTGAACCGCGCTTGCCGGAGTTTGCAGCGATCCCCAAGAATATCTGGCTTTACACGCCGACGGTCGATCTGCCGCGCGTCGAGACACGGCCGGGACCGTTGAAATCGCACTGGCTTCTTTACGCCCCGGAAGGCCAATGGCCTTTCGGCCTGGAAATCGCGGAATGGTTGGAAGAGAGCAGGAAATGGTCGTTCGAGGGCCGTGGCTCCGGCCTCTTCCTTTACCGGCGCTCCAAGCGCGCTCCAACGAAAACATTGCACACTTGGCTCGACGAGGCGCTCGCTGAAGCCCTGAAATTTGCCCGCCGCGTTCCCGCACGCCGCTTTGATTCGTTCGTGGACGAGGGTGAGGAGGAAACCTACGCTCACACGCGCACGTTCCGTTTCAAGGTGTCATTCCGGATCTAACTATTGGAGCAACGTTTTCGAGCGATGGCTACCTTAACTAAAGAACAGACGGATGCGGCAGGTGAGTTCGCTAACGCAACGATCGCCGCGTTGAAAATCGGCGAAGGAGTGCATCCACCGACAATCATTGCAGCCAGCGCCAGAATGGCCGGGACATATCTCTTTCGCTCCTTCGATCTCGAGCTGCCCGGCCTGAAGCCTGGCCAGGTTGTTCTTTCCGAAGCTGCGAACGAGCAGTCCGCGCAGCTTATTCAGATCACCGCAGGAATTCTTTCGCGTATTGGAACCAAGATCGCCGATTCACCACCCGACGCGGCCGCGGGCTCAAGACACAAACCGGTGCTCGAGTTTCTCGACACTCAGAAGAAGCTGGAGCCTGCATACGCTCCAATCAAGGCCAGGTTCAGCCTCACTGATAGACAGGCCGCAGAAGCCGTGGCTGTTGGAACGGCCCTGCTCATTCGACACGCCAAGGATTTCCTCGATCCCAACATAGCTTTTGGAATCGCGGTGTACGGTTACATTGAAGGCGCTAAAACCGCTCCGGAGCCGATTTGATTAGCTTAAATTGGGACCGGCTCCTTCTTTGACCGATCGCGCAAAACTTCCTTCGGGTACACGATCTTCCAGATTCCGGTTAGGTCCGGGCTGCCATCGCGCGTTTTCGGAGCGGCTGCCGTGAGGTTTGGTTTTCCGTCCTTCGTTCTTGGGACACCGGGCGTTCGATAACCCAGCCACTGTGCATAAGCCGGCCCGGCGAGGAGGCATAATACGACAATCAGTTTTATATTTCTCATCGCAACTGGCCCAACATTCGGATTGCAATTTTCCCGAAAGCGCTGGAAGTCTTCCTGATCCGGCTCAGCGGCCCTGGGCTTTACGATACCGTTCCTACCTTTTATCGCTTTCGTTCAACCATGTGCCCCAAGGGCGTGGATCAGTGGCGTCCCAATACAAGGGACCGCCGGTAAGACGCTGGTTGAGCTTGCCACGTTCGTCCATGAAGTAAGCGGCTGACGGCCCATTGGTGTCGGCACATGTGTTGTACAGCGGCCGTAGCTCGGGACGGGTCTGGCGGTTGAACTGGAACTGCATCTTCGCGTGGACGGGCTCGACGAATACGTCGGGATCGTAAAGCGTGATCTCACCCTGGAAACTTCTTTGCTGTGATCAAACATTGCATGCGAGTGGTGCGACCAAGCCGTCGACCAAGCGACTAGTGACATCGCGGCCGCGAATAAACAGATCCGTTTCAGGTTTTTCATCAGCGTTGTCCTTTGCCCGTACAGTATGAGTGGTTTACTTTATAGGTTGGCTTTGATTTTCATGTCAAGCACTCTAGCGCCGACGCGCTTTATAATGCCTGGGCATTCTGGAGGGCAATCGTGGATTTCACAAACTATACGATTTCGGTGCTGATCTCGCTGGTTGTCGGCCTGGTGGGATTTATCGTGGCCTACAAGATTTTCGACTTGATGACGCCGGGCGTGCATTTTTCCGATCAGTTGAAGGCAGATAATCGGGCGGTGGCAATCTTTCTGGCGGGTCTGTTTATCGGATTGGGCCTGCTACTGGGGAATGCGATCAAATGAAGAAGCTTCTTACCTGTCTTATTCTCATGACCTTTGTCACAAGCTTAACCGGGGCTCAATCGGCAATGGATCAACCGAATCCGCCAAGCTTCCTCGAGGGCGTGAAAGCCACCATGCAAAAGTATCTGGGCCGGCCCTATGTCTGGGGCGCCACGGGAATGAAAAGTTTTGACTGTTCCGGCTATGTGTGGCGAGTGCTGTACGAGAACGGAGTCCTGATGAAGCGCACCACGACCAGAAAACTTTACATGACGCTGCCGCCCGTGCCCAAGGAGGAGCAGTGGAAGTTCGGCACTCTGATCTTCTTCGATGACCTCACGCACGTTGGAATTGTGGATTCACCGCAGGGTTTCTACCACGCACAGGTGATCTATGGAACAGAACGCTCGGAGATAACGCCGTTCTGGCGCCGAAAGATCTACGGATTCCGGCGGCTGCCTACCGCTCCTTGAAAGTGCGTACGACTGACGGCATCTTCTAAGACTTTTATACAGAAAAGAGACTGCCCTCCTGATTT
>QHWY01000027.1 GCA_003223875.1 Acidobacteriota bacterium
CGTTTCGACCGATGCATAGATGAGAGAATTCCGTTCGGGGAACCAGGCGACGCCGACACAGCAGTCGGTGTTCGCCATAACCGTCGCGGGGATGACCGGTAGATCGGTCCATGTATTGGAAGCCATATCCAGCCGGCGGACCACCATGTCGTTAAAGGGGCGATAGTACAGCTTGCGGTGTAGGGGATCGATGGCCGTATGATCATAACCGTGCATCGCGCCACCGGGAGTACAC
>QHWY01000028.1:0-1100 GCA_003223875.1 Acidobacteriota bacterium
CTAAAGCAACAACGGTGATGAGGATTGCTAGCTTGCGCCAACCCATGATTCTCTCCGAAACTAAGAGCATGTGGTCTGCTTGTACGTGGCTGTCTTTCAAAGGGTTACACAGGTAAATCCGTGTAATCCGTGCATTCCGTGGCTGATACCACTTTAAATAGCTGAGGCGTCTCCCGAGGGAACTCGGGAGACGCCGCCGGAAAACTACTCTCCTCCTTGCGGAGGAGAATCGTTAGTTGGAGTGGATGGTGATTTTGCCTCCACCAATGGCTTGATCGGTACCATTGTCATAAGCAGTCGCACCGTCAGTACCATCGGTACTGATTTGCCAGATCTTGATGCGGAACGTATCCGGACCGGGCTGGTTAAACCGACTTCCGTCTTGAGCGGTGAGCAGGAAACCATAGGTTCCGCTGATCGCGGCGAAATGGGCATCATTATCGCAGTCGGTATCGCCAGTGTGAGCTACCGTGTGATACTTCAGTGTTCCCGTGCCTTTGTACTGCGCTTTTGCGCCTGCAATAACGAGCCACTGGTATGAGATACTCTGGAACTTCATCTTCGCGGCCTTGAAGGCGAATTTCGTGTCACCGGTCGGAACCGTCGCGCCCTTCTGGTATTTCGATTGGAACCCGAAGGTGGCTTTGCCGGTCAGGGACGGATTCGGGACGAATGCGCCAGGAGGTGAGTTGATCCAACCGCTACCAGTCACCCAACCGCCCGTGGGGTCGTATATAACAATGTATTTGAAATACGAGGGGGCGGAAACGCCAGGCGTTGTGTCAGTATCACTTACAGTCATGATCACCGTGTAAACGCCATCAGTAGCGTAGGTGTGAGTTCCCGCGCAGGTTCCGCTGCTGCTGGGCTTGGTTTCCGTCACTGTTGCTGGCAACACGTCGGGACTCGTCGTCGTTCCGTCGCCCCAGTCGGTCGTGCAAGTGTGCTTGTCCAAGACGCCGGGATCTGAGAAATTCGCGCTGACGGAGGCAGCGTTTCCGAGGGCAATCGGGGATGAGGGCCCGGAGATCGCCGATATTATGGCAGGAGGAACGTTGTTTACGACGATGCTGCTGTTGGTTGATGTTGTAAGCTCAGAA
>QHWY01000028.1:1162-10086 GCA_003223875.1 Acidobacteriota bacterium
ATATTGATGCGTTAATGTAAACGGCGACACAGGCTGGGCGACCGTTTTGTTGCCATCGCCCCAATCTACAGTGACTGTATCTGAAGCGGGATTCGTATCCGTAAAGCTGCCACTTAACGAAGCAGTGTCACCTTCATTGATCGGCGAGGTAATACTCGTTACTACCAGGTTGCCGGGTGGAACCGCAGTGTTCGCTGTCACAGCGACCTTGACGACCGCGACGTCAGAGGGATTCACCAGGTACGTCTGGTTTGGCGGTGAGCATCCGTTAGGTGATCCGACGATGGGGGAAATGCCAAACGGGTTCAAGTCAGCAACAATGCCGTCCCAGAAACCTACCGTTGTTTGGATCTGTTTAGTTAGATCCAAACGAAAGATCGTCCCGTTACAACCGTAGCCGCTACCTTCATCGGCGATGATGACCCTGCCGCTCAAGTCGGTGTCCATACCAAACGGAAATACGAGGGGGGATCCGCTGAAAATCGTCTGAAAACTGTTTCCAGGACTAGTCGGTGCCCAAACATTGGGAGTCATACTGAAAAGTGCTTGTGGTGCGCATCCAAAACCGTTGTAACTGAAGACGGTGGCGAAAACGCGGGTTGGATAACTCACACTGTTTACGGTGAGGGGCGGAACCATCGTAATACCCATTGGGCAGCCAGTCCCCGACGTCGGTGGCGTGGCGGTTGGATTCTGGGCGTAGGAGGAGAAGAATACGCTTTGGTTGAAGGCAGGAGTGCTGCTGGCATCCAAATAGATGATGCCACCCATGCCGCGAGCGGCTTCCCCGCCCAGTTTAGCGCTCATATCAGTGACATAAATGTTGCTGGCTGCACCGTTATTACCATCCACAGTGATGTCGAATGGGTTGGATAGCAATACTCCCTTCGCCACAACGGCTGTTCCATTGTAAACGCCGCCTCCGCTCCCCTGTCCCTTGGTTATGCGGATGATTTTGCCGGGATCAGAAACACACGTCGTGACATCACTAGGATTGGTACATTGGTTCAGCCGAATACCCGTATCGGTCACCAGGATGCTACTGTCGACAGGATCTATGGTGATGCCGCCGGGATAGATGAAGCTTTCGGTCACATTGTTGTGCGCTGAGTCGACAATTGTTGGGAAACCGGTCCCCCATCCAGATCCGCCCTTGAGGAGTACCTCCTGGCTTCCATCCTTAGGGTTGACGCGAATGATCCCGTATGTTCTGCCGGCAGCCAGAAGTTTTCCGGTTCCGGGTTCAATCGTTACGCTCGCCGCCTGCTGCAACAAGTTGACAGGAACCCCATTAATTGTTGGCGCGTTAACCGCTGTTGAGATCGGTGTCTGATTTCCACTTATGGGATCGACAAGGAAAATTCCGGAAGCGGCACCGTCCGTAACCACGATGTCGCCGGGGCACAGGTAGTAGTTTTTGGCACCGTTACTGCCTCTAGGGCAATCCGTAAGCGGCAACCCTTGCGCCCAAGCGGCAGACGATGCGAAGGCCAGCAGAAAAAGTAAAGCAACTCCCCGCAGACTGGCTCCGGCGGCCGTTCGAGCGGCAACCTGCCAGTTGCGAAGGAATAGAACACGAATGATATTCATCGGACATTCCTTTCGGTACAAACAAACCTAAGGAGCGAATCCATTCGCCTAAGTCCGAGACACTACATCCATGTAATGACATTCGCATTCCCAGTATGTTTGGTTATTGAATTTTCCAACTTACCTAAAAAGTCATCGGCAAGCCGGAATCGAATTGAGAGAAACAAAGAGCAAAAATGCCAGCCCGGCGGGCTGACAAAGTTTGTTGCAGGCGCCGGATTTCAAGGCCGCGTGATGCCCAGCGTCAACCCCTCCTGCGGTCGCGCCGGCGTAAAACTAAGACTCCTGCCGGATCCGGTTTGACAAAATGACGGCTCGTTCTGTTTGAACTGTGCGCCGCCGAGCCTTCAACGCATAACTGTTAACCGAACGTACGCTTCAGCCGTTTCATCTGAGTTCTCCGTGACGGTTAGTTAACTTCTGTTCGACGGCATTGACGAAAAGTTGGACTCTGCAACTTGTGTAAGAACTTTTTCGAGAACATTGGTGACTTCGTTCCAGCTATACCGGCTTTCGACGAGAGCTCGAGCGGCAAGGCCCAGGCGTTGCCGCTCGGCTGGTCCGGTCAGCAGGGCGACCGTACGGTCCGCGAAATCTTGAGGCGAGTCCGCCAACAAGAGATTCTTGCCATCGGCCACTGGAAGTCCCTCTGCGCCGATGCTGGTCGAAACGACGGCCGATCCCATGGCCATAGCTTCAAAAATTTTGATGCGCGTCCCGCCGCCAATCCTCAGGGGAACGACATAAACGGCCGCTTCATGGACGTAAGGCCTGATGTCAGCGACTGCTCCGGTCACCCGGATGGCTGGATTCTTTTCTGCCAGCGCGATCACTTTTCGGCCTGGTTTTCTGCCAACAACCGACAACGTCACGCCGGGAATGCGCTGTTGGACGAGCGGCAGAATTTCAGTTGAGAAATAGATAATCGCGTCTTCGTTCGGAAGCCAGTCCATCGAACCTGTGAACACAAGTGAGTGGGCGGTCTGAGGCTTGTCTGCGGGTTTGAAGTACTCCAGATCCACGCCAGTTGGAACGGTCGTGACTTTTTCTTCGGGAAGAAATTCCAGAAAAGCTCCACGATCCTCATCCGAAACCGTCAAGACATGGTCGGCCATTTCCGTGAAACGACGCTCGGCGCGTGCCATGGTCCGGTACTCCCGCCATGCCACCAGCTTCCACAAAGGGTTCTTGTTGACCAAGAAATGCCGCTTCCAGATCGTGGTCTCTACGTTGTGAGTGAAGAGGACCGTCCGAGTTCCAAGGTCCCACGGCACAACGCCGGCCGTCAGCAAGAAGTCACACAAAAGCACATCGTAGTGCTCACCGCTCAATAGTTCTCGAAGACGCCGCTGGACGGCCGGGCGGCAGTATTTGCGCATCTGGTAAGGCCGCGTGGTTGCCGCGTTGGCGGCATACGCCAGAGTGTCGGGGACACTCGCGCGCTTAGGCAGATCCAACGGTACGCAGTCGACCCTCGCGAACCGATCGCGTAACTGATCGTGCGGATCGGGAGTTGTGCTCGGATAAAACATAAAAAGGTCGACTTCGTGGCGCCGGGCCAGTTCACTGGCGATGTTGAAGCTCCGGATCTTGCCTCCCCTATCCAATGGAAGCAGTCCGCCTGATTTGGCCCACAATATTTTCACAAGTACTACGCGCCTGCAGCCACCCCGGCTTCTTTGGGTAACGGAGAGGTCAAATTATTCAGCTCGATGAGATGCTGATCGTCGTGAAGGCCCTTCCTCAGTTCTTCAACTGCCACGGAGTTGGTACCGAGTACGACCACGTCTGCATGGCCCAAAACGTTGCGGATATCGTCCCGCAGCAGTGTGCCGATGTGCGGGATGTAGGACTCGATGAACTCCCTGTTCGATCCGATCAACTTCCCAAGCGCGACATTGTCGTCCCAGATCTGGACGTCACAACCTTCCGCGATAAGCCTTTTCACGAGGTGCACAATTGGGCTTTCCCGAAGATCATCCGTGCCAGGCTTGAAACTCAATCCCAGCACGCCGATCTTGCGCTTGGATAGGGAAAGAATCGTCTCGGCAGCGCGTTCAATGTGCTCGCTGTTGCTGGGAAGAATCGACTCCAGGAGTGGCAACTTCAAATCCAACTCTCGGACGCGATGCGTGAGCGCGCGCAGATCCTTGGGCAGGCATGAGCCCCCGAAGGCGAATCCGGGCGTTAAATAAGCAGTGGACACATTCAGGCGGATGTCGGACTTGAATATGTCCGCGACCGTTTTTGCATCCACGCCGATCGAATTGCACACCGTTCCGATTTCATTGGCAAATGCGACCTTCAGGGCGTGAAAAGCATTACAGCAGTACTTGATCATTTCCGCAGCCGGAAGGGCTGTTTCATACAAACGGGCCGGCAGGAATCTGTACAACTCGCAGATCGGAGCTGTCTGTTCCGGGTCATCCGTGCCCACAATAGTGAACGGAGGATTGAAGAAATCCGCCACAGCAGTGCCTTCGCGGAGGAATTCAGGGTTGAAACAAACTACGAAGTCGCGTCCCGCGGTCATGCCACTGGCCGCTTCGACGGCCGGCACGATCACACTTTCCGTCGTTCCAGGCAAGACTGTGCTGCGGACAACGATCCGGTGAAGCGAATTCTTCCTTGGCAAGGCAAGCCCGATATCGGTGCAGACATTCCGAATGTATGACAAATCAAGCTTGCCGTTGCGCTGGCTCGGTGTGCCTACCGAAATGAAGGATATATCCGAATGCGCAACGGCCGCCGCCGGGTCCTGCGTTGCCGAAATCAGGCCGTCGGTGTGTGCTTTCGCGATCATTTCCTGAACGCCGGGTTCGACAATGGGACTATTTCCCGATGCGATCCGCTTGACCTTTAGTGGATTCGGATCAACGCCGATGATCCGGTGGCCGCGAGAAGCCAGACAGGCCGCTGTGACGGCGCCGACGTAGCCCAAACCAAATAAACTGATAGATTCCATTCTATGTTCTCGTCAGAGACGTTGATTAAAGGTGAAAATTACCGAAGAGATGTCGGTGGGCCTGCATGCGCTACAAGACCTGGACAGGCTACCGCCCTTTGGTCCCATTAAATATTTCTAGCGAAGTCGAATCGAGTCTACTGATCCCAGCGTGCAGACACTCACTCATTTTTTTCAGATAAAGACGTTTGTCAACAACTTAACTGCTGAGGAACGACGCCTCCGCCTTATTCGTCGTTATGCCAGATCGTCGGGATGCGACCTTAATAGGCAGATGGCATCAGGAATACGTCGCAGGGGAGTAGGCAGCGCCGGAAGCTTAAAAATCGTTTGCTGCACAGCAAAATCGTTTGCTTTAAGGCCGAGCTAGGTTTCCTGCCCTCGAATGTAATCCATGACGAACAGCTAGCGGCGGCTTTCGGCACAAGTATTCATGTTGTCGGAAAGGTATGAAGACTCATGACCGGGGCTTTGCACAAAAAATCCTGGGCGGTCATAGACCGCCCCTACAGCTTGGGGTGCGCAACTGTAGGGGCGCTCTATGAGCGCCCACGATGTATTTTTTGTGCAAAGCCCATGACCGGAGTCCTCGGGTTTTTCGAAAAAAATGCAGACTCCTGCTGCGAGTACGCATGTTTTCGCAAAAAAATGTTAGCTCGCGGCGCGAGTCCTCATCCTTTCGAGAAAACATGGAGGCTTCTGAGCTGAGTCTTCATGTTTTTCCAAAAAAATGGGAATTCGTGCCGCGAGTCAGCGTGTTTTCGGGGAAAAATGCGGACTTCTGACTTAAGTCCTCGTGTTTTTCAAAAAAAATCGAGACTCGTGCCGCAAGTAGCGATTTTTTGCTCGGCAAAATCGTTTGCTGCAAGGAGACCGAAAAAGATCAAACGGCGATTCCGAGTGGATGAGAGGGTCGAATTCCGGAGTTGCTACGAGGCCGGACGGGAAGGATTCTGGTTGCATCAGGCGCTGGAGCAGAGGGGATCCACGACATGGTCGTGGATGCTTCGTCGATTGAACACTCGGCAACGGTGAGTCAATACCGACTGGATGGATGTGGAGAAACTGGTCCGGCAGCTGATCCGACAGGAGGGGGAACACGACGTTTGAAGTGTCGTGCGAGTGCCAGCCCGGGAGCCGAAGATGGCCGCCAACTGCATCCGACGCCGCGTGCGCATTCAGCCGCAGCTGCTGCTGGACGGCTGCCCGCGGGGCATCGTGGTTCTTTTACGGAATGGCTGAGCGCTGCTTCGCAGCAGTCCCGACACCGAGTATACACTGAGAGAAGAACGCGATAAAAAAGCAGACCAACGATTTTGGGGTGGACAAGCAGGCGCGATCTATCACCGCGCGTTTTTTGCCTAAGGAATTAAAGCACCTCAGCCTATTGGCGAAAACGGCGGGGTCACAGACCGCGCCGATAGTTAGTTTCTGTCTCGAAACTCCTTCGATCGCCGGTCCTGACTGTAGCTGTGGTCTATGACCGCCGGTATTTCATTGATTCCAGGAAAAACCGGCGCTCATAGAGCGCCGCTACAGCGCAAAATTCAAGAGTTTCGAGACAGAAACTAGTTAGGGTCACCCTGAATTCCACACAATCAGGACCTCTGAACGTGTGCCTAATTTGACGCGACGCTGAAATTCGCAGTCGCTGACCCACTGTCCTTGTCCGTAACGGTAATAGCCAAGGTGTAGGTTCCCGGGGTGGTATATGTGTGTCCGATTGTGCAAGCTCCGCTTCCGGCGCTCTCGTATGCCGGGAAGGAGATCGTTTGGCCATCACCCCAGGCGATCGTGCAAGTGTGGGTATCCAGCGTTCCGGGGTCTTTAAAATTGAACCAGACCGGCAGAGTCTGCACGGTTGAAGTTTGGCCTGTTATGACCGGAGCCACATTGTTCACCGTGACGCTGGTGCTGCCCGCGGCGCTACCATTCCAGTTATCTGCCACAGTCACATTAATCGTCGGGGGTACACCTGCCGGATTGTCAAGGTAGCGGTGCGTTGCGGAGAACTTGAAAACCCCGGCGAGGAGGCTGATGCTGGTAATGCTGGTACCGTCGCCCCAGTTGATGGTGATCTTGTGGGTATCGGCGGGATCCTGATCGGTAAACGTGCCGGTCAGAGTGGTCTGGTCATTTTCGTTGATGGTGGCCGCGCTCAGACCTAGGCTCAGGGCAGATGGCGCGGTATCGACGACAATCTGGAAGCTCGATGATACTGAGCCGCCGTCCTTGTCGGTAATGGTTGCGGTTACGGGGTATGTGCCGGCCGAGGAATACGTGTACGAAGCGGCGCAGGAACCGCTGCCGTTGGTCTCGGTGACGGATCCGGAAGCCGTTTGCCCGTCACCCCACGCGAATGTACACGTGTGGGTGTCGAGCGTTCCCACGTCGGTGAAGTTCACCTTCGCATTCCCTGCCGAACCGAGAATGACAGCAGGCGCGGGCTTGGAAATCGTCCCTATAACAGGCGCAACGTTGCTTACCGTCACAGCGGTGCTGCCAGTATTATCCTTGCCGCTATGATTATCGGCCACGGTGACGCCGATGTTGTAAGGACCGGAAGGGCTACCCGCCGGATTGTTCTTGTATAGATGCGTTGCGGAGAAATTCAAAGTTCCCGCAACGAGGCTGACGCTTGTATTGGCAGTGCCATCAGCCCAATTGATCGTGATGGTGTGGGTATCGGAGGCGTCAGGATCTGTAAACTTGCCTGTGAGAGTCGGCTGTCCGCTTTCATTTATAGCCGTCGAGCTGAGCGCCAGGCTCGTGATCGCCGGCGGTGTATTGACTGTTAACTGGAACGTCGACGTGACCGAACCGCCGTCCTTGTCCGTCACGGTGACGGTGGCGGTGTAGGTGCCGCCGCTTGGATAGGTATAGGAAGCTTTGCAGGAGCCGCTGCCGTTCGTTTCAGTTACGAGTGGCGAACGGGTCTGCCCATCACCGAACGCAAACAAGCATGTGTGGGTATCCAGAACTCCAGGGTCAGTGAAGTACGCAGTAAACGATGTGGCAGCGCCGGTTGCCACCACTGCCGTCGGTCCGGTCACGTTCGTCACGACAGGAGGAAGATTATTCACAGTAACAGGCGTGCTCCCCGTACCGGTGGCGCCGAGTGGATCGGTAACGGTCACTTTGATCGTATACGTAGGTGTACTTGAGGGATTATCTTTGTACGTGTGACCTGTGGCAAAGTCCCAGAAGGCTCCACTGAACGAGAGCGTACGGGTGGTTCCGTCGCCCCAATCAATAATGACGGTGTGGCTCTGTCCTGCATCCGGATCGCTGAACGCACCGCTGAGCCATACCTGGTCGCCTTCATTGATCGTGGGCTGCAGGAGGCTAAGCGTCGTAATCGTCGGCGGCGTATCGATGAATACCAGCACATTGCCGCTGCTGATCGGCTGCGGATTGGCGCTAGCCATATCGCCAGGCGCTCCCATGACATTGTCATATACCACTTGACCAGTTGAATTGTCGGTGAGCTTCAGGCGATACTTGTCGATGCCATCTCCACCGATCTGCTCCCCATCCGTAATCGTAACCAAGAATCCATAGCTTCCCGTGCTGTTCACGGTTCCAGAGCCTTTGAATTGCGCACTTGCTCCGGAAATTACAAGCCAGTCGAAAGCGGTGCTCTCGAACAGGAAATTCGGCGCTTTTATTTTGAAGGTGTTTGTCCCGCTTGGAACCAGCGCGTTCTTGTTGTATTTGACCTGGAAACCGAATGTTGCAGGACCCTTGACGGCAGGATCCGGAACGTAGGATCCCGCGGCGGAATTGATCGAACCCGAACCGGAGACATAACCCTCTGTCGGATCGAAGATAACGACAAAGTTGTAAACGAACGACGCGGAGGCGCCCGCATCATCCGTTACTGTCACTCCAACAGTGTACACTCCAGCCGTGGAATAAGTGTGCGTCTGCGTGCAGGACCCGCTTCCACCGGTTTCAGTTACGGTGCCGGGGTTTGTCGCAGCGTCACCAAATGTGAATGTGCAGGTGTGTGTATCGCCAGTACCGGCATCGGTGAAATTTGCTTTCAACGTCGTCAACGATCCGAGGATATTCGGCTTTGTTGGAGCAGTAAAGCTGGTGATAACCGGTGCCATGTTCCCGACATTGATTGTCGTGCCAGCTGATCCGGTTCCACCGTCTTTGTCCGTGACGTTCAGGGTCACGACGTAGCTGCCACTGTGATCCGGAGTGAAGCTGAAGCCTGCACCGGAGCCAGACGCGAAGAGATTCCCGTTCCTCAGCACTGCCCAGGCACCCAGGAAACCAGCAGCCGTGTCCACTGGGCTGGGATCGGAGACGGTACTCGTGAGGTTAATCGCCGTGCCCTCCGAACCGTTCACCGGAATGC
>QHWY01000029.1:0-7569 GCA_003223875.1 Acidobacteriota bacterium
CAATCGCGCCTGATCGAGCAGCCTGCGACCGCGAACAGGTACAGTCGAATGGTTTCGGGAGAATAGTTTCGACGCTGGAGTTCTTCCAGCATTCGCTTTCGCAGAACAGTTATAGGAGCCTCCTTGGGGGCTTATAACTTTACAGGCTGCTAATCACCGATCAGCCCACGCGTAGCGTCCGCCGCGCTTGCGGGTTCGTTCATATGGGCATTTCGGTAACTGAAGGCTGGACACAGCCCGGCCCGTTTGATTCACACGGTGGGTTCGATGCCGATCCGATCGTTCACGGCTTCGCGAAATCGCTGTTTGCAACCCAGGGTAACGCAAATGTGCTGCAGCACATTTGATCTACGGTGAATGCTGGGGGCCAAGCATCGGCACTCAACAACATCGGCGACAAAATCACAACATTTTTGCGCTTATGGATCGAAAAATTGAGCAGCTGATGGAATTTTCAGTAGGGACAACAGGGGCGCGGTTCAGAGGGTTGCGGGACGTCGTATAACGAGTTTTCTGAAAACTTTCTGAAGGGACGGGAGGATTTTTTGGGGAACGGCACAAAACGGGCGTAGCAAGCCGTGCAACATTCCCATGCGTGTCGGTCGCGGATATTCTGAGAGCCAGTGTTCCTGTCGGCGCCAATTGAGTGTCGCCGAAAATATCCTTGATGGGAAACTGGACTAGTCTCCATTTAGTAGTCGTTAACTGCTCAATTCGACTTAAAAGATTACTCGCCGCCAGACAGTTTTTTTGGTTGCACGCGCTATCATTGGTGAGCGTTCGATGAACAAAGGAGGAATTGAGAAGTGCGACACACTCTCATTCTTGGCGTCAGCTCCGCACTCATGGCCGTTTCGATATTTGCCTTGGCTCAAAGATCAGGCCTGGAAGTGGTCCCGGTGACTCCAGGTCCGGGTTGGAAGACGTGTCCTCGCTGCGAACAGTGCTCGCGTGGCGGACGATCGAAAAAAAGCGGCCGTCGATACCCATCCCTTTGATCCGCACGACCTGTCCGGCGTGTGGGGCAACAATGGTATTCCGCCGGATCCAAAGACACGTCCTCCACTCACTCCGGAGGGCAAAAGTTACTTGCAACCCTCATGAAAGAAGTGAATCAAGCAAACGAGAATAGTCCGCCTTTGAACGATCCTCTGACCATCTGTGATCCCCTCGGCAATATCCGGTCATTCGGATACAACTATGGAATGGAATTCGTTCAATCGCCGAGCCGGGTTTTCCAGTTTTTTGAGTGGGGTCATACCTGGAGGACGATCTGGACAGACGGGCGCAAGCTGCCGGAAGATCCTCCGGTCGACCGATTTTACGGATACAACGTGGGCGGGTGGGACGGAGACACGTTCGTCGTCGAGTCCAATGGATACGACGTGCGTGTGTTTATCGGTTCCGACGCCACTCGTCCGCTCTTCCCGCATAGTTCCTCTATGAAGGTCGAGGAGAGGTACAAGCGGCTCGACTACGGAAGGCTGCAGGCCACCATTACCATTATTGACCCTCAGGTGTACACAAAGCCGTGGACGACAACCGGCACGATTGGATTATTCCCGAATGCCGAAATTTGGGAATACCTGTGCGTGCCATCCGAGTCGAACGACTTTAACGACCGGTTGACGCGGCCAGCCACCGGCGGTAAATAGCCGAATGTAAGTAAAGGAGTAGATCTAGTTGTACGAAATGCGCCGCCGTGCGCCTCCAAGCGAGAGCGAGGGTGATTGTCTCCACCAATGAGCCGCTGCTCTATTGCTCCGCCGCTGAACGGAAGAACTAAAATGTATTCTTTACCAAGCGAGGCAATAGGGGGTGCAGCCGCTCTATCCAATAACAGCTGGGTCCCGATCAAGCATCAACTGTAATAACTAGGAGTGGTAAGGAGTGACGGTAATCGTTTTTGGCTTCGTCCTTTTGGCACAGACAAGTCGTCGCGGCGGGCTAGCTAAAAGTAAAGCACCAATCCCACCCTCGTCTGAGTGGCCCATGTGTGGCCCATGTGTGGGATCCCGACCCTCCCGAAGCGCCTACAAATGCACCGCCGCCGTTGGTTCTGGAATAACCGCCTCCGGCCTCTCCAAACAGTGCAAAACCGTGCGCAAAGCGATACTGAGCACCGACCGATAGTGCGGATCCATAGGCATGAGTTCGCGTGTAATTCTGAACAACAACGGTACCGTCGCTCGTAGTCGAAGTCGTAGGGGTTCCGAAAGGACTTGGTGGGCCGAAAGCACCTGGGTTGAAAACAAAGGAATAGCGCGACGTATATCTTGAATACGAAACGTTTGGGGCGACGTAGACCCGAATCTCTCCTTTCGACCTTGATGCCGGTGGAGGTATACCGGCTGCCGCCCTCGAATGATTGCGCCACAAGTAGTAAGTCAGGCCTGATCGCGAACCGATCTGTGACGTGCCAAATCATCCCAATGGAGGGCGTGATGCCGAGCAGTGACTGAGAGCCGCCTACGGTTAGGCCAAGTTGACCGGCCTCCTGGGCCTGTGCATTGATGGTAGAAACGAGCAAAACGAGTGGCTCTACCAAAGGTCATTGCGGCTTTGCGGTTCTTTTTCGTCAAGACACTCCGACGTCTCTATCTGCGAATCGACATGCCCTACCCGAGACGTCCTGTACGGCTGCCCACGGGGCTGAGTCTCGAAGAGGTTGGCCGTTTGATCAACTCCGCCCGGAACCATATCACTTCGTCATTCTCATGACGTTGTACTCCACCGGACTTCGTCGGGCAGAGTTATGCCGATTGAAAGTGAGTGACGTCGATAGCGCACGGATCGTGACTCATGCTCGTCAAGGCAAAGCTTAACGCCGAAAATATCGTCAGTCGCGATACCGGAAAAAGGCGCCGAACATTTATTTGTTGTCGGCGAACGGGACAGTATCTAGGGGCTTAGCGGCTGGATGCACAGTCAGAATCTGAACGTCGCCGGATCGCAATCTGTAAATCAGGCGATAGTTGCCGAGAATGACCTCCCGAAAATCAACGTTGTCCAATTCCGGAACGGACCTGCCTGATCGTGGGAACTGCGCTAACCGATCCGCGGCATCAAATGCCTTCTGTGCGAACACTCCCATTTGAGGTGCATCGCGAGCGATAAGAATACAAATCGCCTCTAGCTAGATCTTCCAAAGCTTGAGGAGTCCATCTTACTTCAGCCATCTCGCCATGCGCTGACGAGCCTCGTCTGACTGAGAAGTTCGCCACTGTCCGCCTGTTTGATACCAGCCTTGATGGCGTCCTTCTCCTTTAGGGCAGTTGATCCAGCCGGAAGGAGATTCTGATGTCCGTAGCCATTGCCGTCAGCAACGACAGCCTCCAAATTACCGATGTACGGCGCCGGCTCAAGGCGATTTTCATCGGGTCGATCGGTAATCTTGTCGAGTGGTACGATTTTTATGCATACGCGGCATTCTCTTTGTATTTCGCCAGTTCCTTTTTTCCCGGAAATGATCCCGTCGTACAGCAGTTGAATGCCGCTGTGCTGTTTGCAATTGGTTTCATCGTAAGGCCGATCGGCGGTTGGTTGTTCGGGCATCTTGCCGATCATCGCGGCCGGCGCAGCGCGCTCATGCTGTCGGTGTCATTGATGTGCTTCGGTTCGTTGATGATCGCGGTCTTACCGACATACGCCTCGATCGGAGTCGCGGCGCCGGTGCTACTCGGCGTTGTCCGCATCATCCAGGGGTTGAGCCTTGGAGGGGAATACGGTGCCAGCGCGACGTATCTTACCGAGGTCGCCGATGAAAGGTATCGAGGCTTCTACTCGAGCTTCCAGCACGTTACGCTGATCGGCGGCCAGGTTTGCGCGATCCTCGTCCTGCTTCTCCTGCGGCAGGTATTCCTCACAACGGATCAGTTGAAGACATGGGGCTGGCGCATACCGTTCGTCATCGGCGCGATGCTCGCTATCGTTGCTCTTGCGATGCGCCGCAATCTGCACGAGACGGATGCTTTCATTGACTCCAAAGCCGAAAGGCCGCTCCGCCGCGAAAGCTCGATTCGTGCGCTCTTCAATTACCCTCGTGAGGTTCTGCTTGTCGTAGGCCTCACGATGGGGGGCACGACGGCGTTCTATACCTACACAACCTACATGCAAAAATTTCTCAAGCTTTCGGTTGGATTAAACGATAACGAGACGACGCTGGTCACGGGTGGTTCTCTCATTTTTGCTTCATGCCTTCAACCGATTTACGGCGCACTTTCCGATAAGATCGGGCGCAAGTGGCTGCTCATCTGGTTCGGCGCAACGGGAACGGCGTTCACGGTTCCTCTGCTATATGCGTTGCAAGCAACGCGGACCGCGCTAGCGGCGTTCTTTCTCATCGCGATAGCATGGCTGATTGTCGCTGGACACACGTCCATCAATGCGGTTGTGAAGGCAGAGTTATTTCCCACAAACGTTCGCGCAACAGGTGCCGGCTTGCCTTATGCCATAACCGTTTCGATCTTTGGTGGAACAGCCGAGTCGGTTGCACTCTGGTTCAAGTCGATTGGCCATCAGACATGGTTCTACTATTACCTCACAGCCCTGATCGCAACTTCGCTCATTGTTTACGTTACAATGCGCGATACCAAGCATCATTCCGCCACGAACCGGCATGAGTATCGGTTACGCCCGGATACAACTTGGAGGGAGCGCTTCCATGAGTGAATCCTGGAAAAACATTCTGAGGCTGACGGAGCTAGTCAGCGTCAACGAACAAACAGGCCTGTCCTTGGGACAGTACATAGATCTCGTCGCAGAGGTTCCGTTGCCTACGCAGCAACAAAAGCACGACTTCGCAATATACGTCTCGCATGCGCATAGCTGGTACAAGCATCTTCCTCCTTACCCGCCAGGAGTCCCGTTTTGTTTCTTCATTGACAAGTATGCTGGCTGTGACCGCGTGCTCCAGCAAGAAGGGACGCTGAAAATTGCAGAACGAGAAAAAACTGGTTTTCATTATGCAGACATTCCGACGGAACGGTATCGAAACCGTTTTGGTTATCTCGCCTTCGCTTGTGGAGCAGGGACTTCGGTCGTCCATAGAGGTGAAGGACCGATCGTTGTACCAAGGGACAAAATTCCTGGCGCGCTACATAACCATGCTGTGATGTATGGTCTTCCAAAGGAGATCATGGAGGCCGGAACGATACATTTAACGGCTGTGATCCATGCTTTGAGTGCGTCGGAGGTATCGATATGGCCAAGCACACGATTGTACTGATCCCTGGCGACGGCATCGGCCCCGAAGTTACCGGTGCCGCCCGGCGCGTGCTCGAAGCGTCGGGCCTCAGCGTCGAGTGGGTTGAGTTGCCCGCCGGCGCCACCGCCCTGGAGCAGGGGTTCGATACCGTCCTGCCCGAGGGCACGCTGGCCGCCATCAAGGCGCACAAGATCGCGCTGAAAGGACCGGTTACCACGCCCATTGGCAAAGGGTTTAAGAGCGTCAACGTCCAGCTCCGCCAGAAGTTGAACCTGTACGCCGCCGTTCGCCCCGTCCGCAACCTCCCCGGCATCAAGACGCGGTTCCACGGGATCGACATGGTGATCGTCCGCGAAAACACCGAAGGCCTCTACAGCGGCATCGAGAATGAGATCGTACCGGGCGTGGTGACCAGCATGAAGGTCGCCTCCGAGGCCGCCTGCATGCGCATTGCCCGATATGGGTTCCGCTACGCCACGCGCCGCCACCGCCGCAAGATCACGGTGTTCCACAAGGCGAACATCATGAAGCTGACCGACGGGCTGTTCCTCAACTGTGCCCGACGGATCTATGAGGAGGAGTATCCGAACATCGAATACGAGGAGGTCATTATCGACGCCGGCTGCATGAAGCTTGTCCAGAATCCCGAGAAGATGGACGTGTTGCTCATGGAAAACCTGTATGGCGACCTTGTCTCCGACTTGTGCGCCGGTCTGGTAGGGGGTTTGGGCGTCGTCCCGGGAAGCAACATCGGCGACGATGCGGCGGTCTTCGAGGCGGTACACGGCAGCGCACCGGAGCTGGCCGGCAAGGGGCTGGCCAATCCGCTGGCGGTCATCATGAGTGGCGTCATGATGATGCGTCACCTCCACGAAGATGTATTGGCCGACAAGGTCAAGAACGCCTACAACGCGGTGCTGGAAGAAGCGGACAAGACGAAACTGACCCGAGACCTCGGAGGCAGTGCCGGAACTGAGGCGTTTGCCGATGCGGTGATTGCCAGGATGAGATGAGAAAATGCGGAAACCGACCCGAGCACGCGCATGCCCGAGGATAAATTCTCCCTCTTTGTATTCTTTGTAAAAGGCGAAGTAGAGTGTGAAAAATAAAGTGTACATCATGACTATGCGGCAGGGCGGTAATATGCCCCGAGGAAAGTAGAACGGCATCGGAAACAACAACATCCGCGCCATCCAATTCAAGCAGACCGTCGGATAGACCAAAATGCAGTCCTGCCCGGTGCAGGTTTCTTTAGGATTTGGACTTTCTGCCCTTCGATTCCCAAGACGGTGACCAATTTAATTTTTACCAACAGGGCTCGTTTCCCAAGCTGGACGCGCGCGCGATCCGGTCTGGTTGTCGTCTCGCTGGCAGCCCGATTCAACGATAGAGAGGCTCGCGATCATCATGTAGGTCCCGCGGAATTTCCGGTAGACGCGTGGCGCGGTCGCACCCCGAATCTGGGGAGCTCGATTTATCTAGTAAAGAGCCTAGTAAAAACGGGTTCAAAAACCTTCAAAACCGTTTGAAAGCGGTCAGAAAGCTGTGCTTCCATTTACGAGGGATTTCAAACGGTTAATAGCGGTTCGAAGCGGGCAAGAATCGCAGACTTGCGATTCAGGTTCTAATGGGAGCAATCCCGTGGAGGTTCGAGTCCTCTTTTCGGCACTTGCTATCAACCACTTAAGAAACTGCGCCCGGAACCTTCCACGCCGTGGGTAAAAATTTGGGTAAAAGCGCGATTCCGAATGCAATCCCGTACGGTGCGCCTATAGACCTCCTTCGCCAAGCGGTAGTACCTTTTCCGCCCGCGCTTGTATAGCGAAGATCCGATTCAAGACATCACTGGCTCAGAGGCGTTCGCGCTTCGATTCAACCCTCTGATGAGGCAGTCCGGTCCGAAATGTTCTGTGCGGTTGCGCTAGATATGAGGTGATACGGCACGATTCGGCGCGCCCTGATGCTCCGCCGTGCTGTGGTGTCGCAGAAGACGAGATCCGTGCCGGAGAGATCTTTGGTTTCCTTTTCGTTGAGAAGATGTTCCTCCATGGCATGGCGGCCCCCGACGACGGGAGCGAGTAGAGCACGCGCAAGGCGCAAGAACTCCTGACTGATCGAGGCCACGGCAATGACCGATTCTTCCGCCAATTCACGAATATGGTCGAGGTGCGCATCAACACCAGACGGTGCTACAGCAAGGAGCGGATGGCCCCTTGGAAGTAGTGAAGAAGGATTTCCAGCCACGAGGTTCCACACGCGTCCCGGCAAAGTCACAACCAGTGCGCCGATCACCGGACCCTGATTCCCGACAAGTTTGTCGGGCGAGATCGCCTCAATTGTGAGCAGCGGCAGCATGTCCGACA
>QHWY01000029.1:7788-17210 GCA_003223875.1 Acidobacteriota bacterium
TTGCACCAGATCCTTGTATGCTTCACTGACGGTGTTCGGGTGAATCTTATGCCGCAGCGCCATTTGCCGGACGCTTGGCAATGCGTCATCGGCTCTCAGACTGCCGGTGGCGATCAAGAAGACAATCTGTTCCGAGAGTTGCTTACAGACTGGAACCTCGCTGGCCTTGTCGATGCGGACCTTCATTGGCCGATATCCGGGCCGATTCTATCCGCAGACGATGCTGTGACACTACAAAAACTGTCCTAATCGCTGCCATTGCCGCCGAGCCGCTGCGCTAAGTTGCCCGGTGTGACGACAACAACGTCGAATCAAATTGCGTATCCTTTCATCGCCGAGCCATACACACTGGCGATTGCAACGCTCAGAAACGAAGACGCAACGTATGGCCTATCGTTCACATACTGAGCGAGCAGACCCAAATCTCCGGAAGAAGCGCGACGCCCTCGAACAAGTGCAACAGGATCGATGTACAGCAAGAGAGCCGCCGCGCATTGATCTTCTCCCGCGATCGGGTAGAAAACGTGCGCTTGTCCAAAAGCGATGGAAAACGATTGGCAGCGATTCGGATTTTGGCCCAGCAAGTATCCGATGTCCGTCGCGGGATGGTCCGTTGTCGTAATTGTAAGCAGCATTTCGGCATTGACCTCAGAATCTGAGCCCGCATTGTACCCTGTATTTGGCAGGACACAGGTTGCAGCGGACTCTATATTGGGTTGCGAGTGAGTTGCGCCGATTCGACGCGATTTAGTTGCTGTGACACTCCAGAAACTGTCACACGCCTTCTGATGGGGATCTTTTTCGGATCTATGCTTCCGGGCAAGGGAGATGATCCATGGCCGCCGTAACGATTGAAAAGTTCGCAGTAGGCGCGGTGTTCACACTAGTGTCGGCCTCATCGATCGACTGGCTTGTGCATCGCTACGTTTACCAGAAGCCTGCGGAGGTCCATATGAAGCTGTCTGGAAAATTCTTTTCTCCTGACTATTTCACAGCTAGAGATCGTTTTCGTGAAATAGCGGTAAGTGCCGGAGGCGGCCTGGAAACGATTCCATTGGACGCCAAGGGGCCGAACGCTGAAGCCCTCGGCATTGATATTGCGTGGTTCGGCGCCGCAAATCCGCGCCGCGTGCTTCTGCACTCTTCTGGTCTTCACGGGGTCGAGGGTTTTGCGGGTTCGGCCATCCAGTTTCAGCTTCTGAACGATGTCCCGACCCTTCCTGAAGATGCCGCTTTGATTGTGGTGCACGTACTAAATCCCTACGGGATGGCGTGGCTCCGCCGGTTCAATGAGAACAATGTGGATTTGAACAGGAATTTTCTCGCAGACCGAATATATGCTGGCGCGCCGCCAACCTATGGCGCCCTGAATTCGTTCCTCAATCCGCAAAGTCCTCCAGCCTCGGACCTTTTTATCCTCAAGGCCGGTTGGCTGATTCTCACAGAGGGTATGCCCGCCCTTAAACAGGCCGTCGTTGGCGGACAATACGAATATCCAAAGGGACTGTTCTTTGGGGGGAAGCATTTCGAGCAAGGCCCGGAAAAATACAAGACCTTCCTTACCGACCGCTTGTCTTCCGCGGAGCGGATTATTGCCATCGATGTGCATACGGGCTTGGGCAAACATGGTGAGGACACGTTACTCGTCGAAGAGGGAGATTACGATGTGCTACGCAGCATGTTTGGCGAACGCGTTGCACCCTCGGAGCCGGACAGAAGCGTCGCTTATCGGATCCGAGGGGCCCTTGACACGATGATTCCCCAAGCCGTGCCGAAGGCGCAAGTGTTCAGTGTCACTCAGGAGTTCGGCACCTATAGCGCGACGAGGGTCCTGCATGCGTTGAGGGAAGAAAACCGTTGGCACCATTACGGCGCCGGCACGCTCGATCATCCGACAAAGCGGATTCTGAAGGAGACTTTCTACCCACAAGATGAAACCTGGCAAGAGTCGGTGTTGAACCGGGGCAAGGAACTGCTGAAACAAGGATTGTCAAAACTCTAAATGATGCGAGGCACAGGATGTCCACCGTTGTACAAGAACCGCAGGCGTTTTTCCAAGCTTGCCAGAAACGATTAGGCGGAACTGCCAGGCTCGGCATCTCCGCAGTCTTGTTCGATCCGAGTGGCGAGAAGCGCGCTGACATCAGCTTCAACGAAGATGCGCGATTTCCAATGGCCAGTGTTGTCAAAGTTCCCATAGCCATGTTGATCGCGTCGGAAATCGCAAATGGCGCTTTATCACTCCATGAGACGATCACGATACACCCGCGAGCCTTTTCGCCTGGACTGATCACAAATCCTATCGACCGATTTTACTTTTTGCCTTTTGCGACCGTTCGCACGTACACCGTGGAGCAACTAATGGCGTTCATGATTCATGCCAGTGACAACACTGCAACCGACGCAATCCTTAATCGTCTCGGTGGCACCTGTGCAGTCATGAAGTTTCTTTTTGCCTCAGACATCGAAGGAATCAGTGTCAAGCGGACGATGCACGAATTGCTCACATACTATTACGATCTCCAACCGTCCCACGGGATCGGCGGTATGCTCGCAAACGTCCGTCGCATGACCCCAGCGTTTCGTTGCCGCTCGGATCGTGAAGAACATCTCATTGATTCCGGGGAAGAGACTTGTACACCTCGTGCGATAGTCCAACTGCTGAAGCTTCTAGCGATGAATCCGAGATATGCGCTGGTCTACTCGAATATGGAGCACTGTGCAAACAGGCAGAGAATCGCCGTGGGCTTGAAAGAACATGGCGCTTGTGTAAAAAGCCTTGGGCACAAGACCGGCAGCGTCGGCGCGATCGCCAATGATGTGGGAATCATTCATTTTAATAATGGCTGTTTCGCAGCACTGGCCGTGATGACCTGTCATTCCACGGTCCGCATCTCCGTCCGCGATGAGCAGATCGCCACGGTGACGCGAACCATCGTCAGCCAATGGTCAACGGAACGGCTATTCGATCCATGCCATGACCCTTCAGTCCCGCCGGAAATCCTTTAGCCGCGGGAGCTTTTGATTCTCGTCCTGTGCGATTCTACGCGCAGGTCTAATGTGACACTTCAAAAACTGTCCTAGCCGTGACGGATGAACGCATCGCCCGGCATTAGGCTGCTTCACATGCTAATTCGTTATAGAAACATGCTGGAGCCGTTTCCACCAGAAACCGGCGCATCCACGAGAGACATCGTGACAAATATGGCCACAAGTCTTGAAGAGTTAATCAAATCTCAAAGTCATCTCGGAGGCTGTCCATCATGAATAACAAAAAGGTTCTTATTGTTGAGGACGACAACGATGTGCGTCTCGGGTATCACGTCCTACTCAAGGCCAGCCACTACGATACCGTCCTCGCTCAGGATGGCGTGTCCGCGGTAAGCGAAGCTCTTAATGAATTCTCATAATGCTCGGCGCCCTGGAACCTCTCCGACCAAATCCCCTCCCTACCGCCGAACCAATTAAGGGGAGAGGCGTTTATGAATGGGCGTAAAACCAGTGTCGTCCTAAATGGCTGGGGTCGGATGTAGGATTTCATCTGCGGTCCTCTTTCGTTTAATCCTTGGGGAACACTCCGCCTGCGGGATCTCGCACCCTGCGATTGAATTCTTGTTCCTGAGACGGAATACAGAAAAGCTCCTCGGCGAATTCTTTAAGGCGGCTCAAGCGAAGGTTTTTCGTCTCACTCACCCACGGCTTCGTATAGATCTTCGGATCAGTGAGCGTCATCACAAGCTGCATATTGTCCCGGTCGAGGCGGTGATATCGCTCCTCCAATGTCATTTCGTCGGAATGCGGATAGCCGAAATGATCGAGCCACGTTCGGTCGTCAAAGGTATTCGACTGGACAACGAATACATCTCCCTCCCAGTGACCGATCGAGTATCCCAACATTCGCCGATCGGCATCTTTCGGGAGCTGGCGTCCATCGGTCCAGATCTCTCGATGGACGTGGTGCCGGTCGAACAACTGAAGCACACGGCCGGGAATTTGAATGAATTCGAAGTCCCCCGGATTGTTTTCCAGAAGCAGCAGGCGCGGTATTCCCAACGGATCGCAATTTCCCATCGGATCGTTTCCTAATGCAGGCGGAATCGCGCGCGGGCCGTAGCTGGGCTTGTTAGCGTCGAATCTCTCCTTGCCTTCAGGAGTGAATGGAGGGGGATCGTTGCTCAGCGATAAGGCTCCGCCTCGTCGTGCCCAAATCCCGGATAGATCATGCGGGTCATGTGGCGGTGACGGCTCGGCATTCGCTGCATCCTGACCGCGTCCCCGCTGTCCCGCTCCCCTCTGGCCGGCAGTGGCTAACACTGCCGATATGAGTGAGAGGGTCGCAAGGGTAAATGCCGGACGGAAAAAACGATTTAGCATGTCAGTTCCCGCTGCTTCTATTTCTGCGCGTCAGAAAGCGAGCACTTTCCGCCTTCGCACCGATTATTCTCTTCGCATTCTTGCTCGAAAAGCTTCCATGTCGGATGAAGTTTCATCTGCCAGTTTGTCGTCCAAGGCTTCGTAAAAATCTTCGGATCATCGTAGGTCAGTTGATAAGCAATCGTATCCGGACTAGTGGGCGTGAACCGCTCGATGACGTGCAGCGCGTCGCTATGATAAAGCACCTCGGCCCGGCCAGGTTCGTTCGCCGCCAGCGGCCATTCCTTTAACCCGATGGTATCGACCACAAGCGTGTCGCCTTCCCAGTGACCGACGGCATCTCCCATCCACGTCAACTCGACATTCTTGTCATGAGGCCGTCCGTCGGTCGGGATGATTCGGAAGTTGTGATTGTATTCGTAGAAGATCACGACGTAGCCCGGGGGTTGAAGGATCTGCTGTGCGTAGGGAGACAATGCGATTCGTGGAAAGCCGATCGGCAGACAGAGCGATTGCGGATCGTCATGTGCCAGATTCCCGGTCCATTTCTGATAGAAGATCTCCTTCCCGCCCGGCTTAAACAAATCCGAGTAGAGCTTCGGATCATATCGTGTGATCCCTGGCGTATCCGTATCGCTGGGGCCGGCGCGATGACGAAAAGCAGGACCCGCCCAGACTCCGGAAAGGTCCGGCTTCCCATTGGGGGTCGACGGCGACGACTGAGCAGCGACTGCGGAAGGTAATAGAAGTAGCATGGAGAATACAATCACTGCGTTGATGGTTATTAAACGACTCTTCATTCCTAACTCCTTATCGCTTCACCCCGGCCGCAGGATCACGAACTCTTTTATTGAATTCCTCTTCTTCTGAGGGCACACAGAAAATCTCCGGAAGCTCACGGTTGGGAACCAGCTTAAAAACTTTTTTCTCGCTCACCCAGGGCTCTTCTACCTCCGCCTTGCAGCGTGATTGAGCCCGAATGCTAACACGCGCAAGTGGTGCCGAGCCAGAATCTGTAGTAAAGTCCCCTTACTCAAGATGACGAGACGTTCCGCCTTCGCCGCATCACTTGGATTAGTCGTGTTCACGCTTGGTGCCGCGCAAGCGCCCTCGCCGATTCGAGTGCTGGCTTCAAACGGCATAAGAGCGGTCCTTCAGGACCTCATTCCGGAATGTGAACGAGCCGTAGGACGGCCGCTCGCAGTGGAGTTTGGCACCTCTGCATCGATCAAGCGCAAAATCGAAGCCAATGAGCCGTTCGACTTCACCATCCTCGCTTCCGATGTCATCGATGACCTTATCAGAGAAGGGAAGCTTGCGCGAACCAACCGAGCCGAGATCGCGCGGTCTGGCGTGGGTGTGGGCATCCGGCGAGGGGCCTCAAAGCCGGATATCCGCACGCTGGAGGGGATGAAACAAACACTTTTGAACGCAACGAACATTACTTACGCCGAAGAAGGTGCAAGCCGTCCGGCAATCGATAAAATGATTCGAGATCTAGATATCGCGGACGCTGTCAAAACAAAAACGAGTCTGACGAAATCCACGGACCAATCCATGGACCTTCTTCGCCGCGGCGCATCGGATATTGTAATTACACTGATCAGCGAAATCGTTCCAGTCAAAGACGCCGAACTCGCCGGCCCTTTACCACCAAGCTTTCAGGGTTACGTCACATTTTCTACAGGTATTAGCGTAGTTTCCAAGGATACGAACGCTGCTCAGGCGCTGGTTCGATTTGTCACCGGACCATTGGCCGCCACTGCCTTCAAATCAAAAGGTTTCGAACCTCACAAGTAAGGTTCTCTAGCCCCAATACTGAACAGTATTGTCTCTAGCCCCATTTCGCTTTTGGTAGTCTGGCTGCTTTCGATTGCGGCTGAAACCCTAAGTGTCTGAAACGCCGACATGGCTATGGGTTTGAAATTAACGAGTCCTGGAAATTTTCTACGTAATAGGTGGACAAAGGAGACTTATGCGCAGATTTGTTGGGATCTTAAGAGTTGTTTTCTTGTCAGCGGCCGTGGCATTCGCTGAAAGGCCGGCCTCCGCTCCGGGTCATGGCCAGCACGAAGACAAACAAGACCGAGATGACCATGATGACAGAGCCCCTATCCAATCCGGTTATGCCGTGATCACACCGGCAACAACAAGCGGCACGGGATTGGTTGTATTTGAAACGTTTGGTTGGAGACGCGGCGGCGATGCCGGAACGCCTCAGGCCGGTGTTCAGCCTCCGGATTTGACAACGAATGCCGTTTTGTTTGAAGAGAGCAATGGGCGGCTTTCGAAAGATCTGGGCGTCGCGATTGTGAACCCCAATCCGTCCGATACGAATGTATCCGTGACGCTTCGCGGCAGTGACGGAAAGCAACTGGCAACGAAGGACGTCAACATTCCTTCTCACCAGCAGACAGTAACGTTCCTGAGACAGCTTTTTTCCGACCCCGCTTCTGTTCCGCGGGACGTCACGGGAACAGTAGCGATTACTTCGGCGGGCACCTCGAACCTCCCAGTATCCGTCATTGGTCTCAGATTTCGGGGAGTGAACTTCAGCACAGTACCGGTGACAAATCTTTCCGGTAATTCGGGTCCGCTACCTACGATTGGGAGTGGCGGTGGCCCTGGCGCTGTTCTATTGCCGCAATTCGTCACTGGAGGCGGCTGGGCAACTGAGCTTGTGTTAGCAAATACCGGAACCAGCGATATGACCATAAGAGTAGACCTCTTCAACGGAAAGGATGGCACTCCGCTATCCGCTCGCTTGAACGGCCAAACTGCAAGCAGCTTTACGAATTTGCTCATTCCCGCCGGCGGTGTCTTCACGCTCGCACCACGCGATCAAGACGGCGACGACGACTTCTAGAGAAATTCGGGGTCAGACGGGTGAATTCCCTATTTTCCGATTCAAGTTCGTTAAAAGGAAAATAGGGAATTCACCCGTCTGACCCCGAATTTCTCCGTCTTGCTTCTTTCCGACCCGAACCATAAAATCCCCTGATCATTTGAGAGGGGGATCTATGTCTGTTAGAAATTCGATCTTGTTCTTCATATCAGCATTGTGGCTAAGCGGATGCTCAGCCTCGTCTACTCCGCGCACGCTCGCGCGAGATGCGGTCGCCGCGATGGGCGGCGCTGAACGACTTCAGAACGTGAAGACGCTCACAATGAAGGGCGGCACAGGAACGCGCCTGAGAATGGGACAAATGGTGAAGGCGACCGATCCGGAAAATCCCGGACAGCTCAAAGATGTGGTCGACATCGTCGATCTCGCGAACGGCCGCGCTTCACTCGATTATGCCCTTCAGAACGGCGGCTTCATGCAGCACCGGCACGAGATTTTGACCAAGAAGGGCGATAAGCCCATCGGCGTCGATATCGTCGGCACTCGCCCAATCATTGCCACGACTCCAGGCGGTCTGTTTAGTTGGGGCACGCAAAACTCGCCGGAATTTTTGTTGCGCCGTAACGTTCTGACGATTGCTCTGGCTGCTGCGGAATCGGCGTCCGAGACGCAACCTGCAACCGATAAGGAACTGAATGGCAAGATGTACAAGTACGGCACGGCGCGAACGAAATCGGGCGAAGATTTGGGATTGTACTTCGACCCTCAAACGAAGTTGTTGGCTGCCTATGAAGTGATCGACACCGAATCCATTCTCGGAGATGTTCCGGCCGAGTACATCCTTAGCGATTACAAAACAGTCGATGGCCTCACGCTGCCGCACCACATTACGGTGCGGAAAGGCGGGAAGGATTACTCGGATGTTCAATTTGCTTCCATCGCCGTCAACGATCCAACGGCTGAGCAGGTCTTTGCCATTCCCGAGTCCGCGGCAGCAGAAGCGGCGAAGGCAGCCTCGGCGGACGAGTATTCGCCCATGAAGATCGTCAAAGTCGGCAACGCTGTTTATCATGCCGCAGGGTATTCGCACCACACGCTGATCGTCGAATTTCCGCAATGGCTGGCCCTAGTGGATTCGCCTTATACAGAGACGCAGGGCAAAGTGCTGTTCCGCGCGATTCAGGAACAATTTCCAACGAAGCCCGTAAAGTATGTGGCCGTCTCGCATCATCACTATGATCACATCGGCGGAGTTCGGGCGGCGGCCGCAATGGGAGCGACGATCCTGGTCGAGAAAGGAAATGAGCCGGTTCTTCGTCCCCTTCTGGAGGCCCGCCATACGCATCCGCAAGACGAACTCGACAAACGTCGCAACAGCCAGCCAGCCGAACAAGTCGGTGGCATCGAAGTGTATGAGGGGAAGAAGATCATCCGTGAAGGTGGTCAATCGCTCGAGCTCTATCCAGTTTCGTTCCCAGAACACGTCGATCCGATGGTTCTTGCCTACGCCTCGAGCGCTCGAGCACTCTTTCAACCCGATTTGTATACACCGCCGGCAACAACGAATGGCGGACCACCCGCGCAACATTTGCTGCGGGCGGTTAAGGAACTCAATCTCAAGGTGGACACGATGGTCGGCGGACACGGCGGCATCGGAACATTTGCCGACTTCGTGAAAGCCGCAGCGCCGGCCGCGTCGTCGAATTGAAGTGGAATATGCCTGAAGACGAACTTGAAACGAGCGAGCTCAAGGAAAAGTTGGAACAATCCATCGAAGGGGCGGTCGAGGCAGCCGAACACCGCGGCCGTTGGATCGTCTATCTGTCCTTCACAACGGCAGTGATAGCCGTTCTCGCAGCCATATCGGCATTGGAATCGGGGACGTACTCCAACGAAGCATTGCTTGAAAAGAATGAAGCCTTGCTCGCTCAGACAAAGGCGAGTGATCAGTGGGCTTACTATCAAGCGAAGAGCGTCAAAGGAACAATCTACGCTACGCAAGCCGCTGCCGTCGAAGCGTCGAATCCGGAACTTGCCTCCACGGCGAAGAGAGAAGCCTCACGCTATGCGGCTGAAGAGGAGGAAATCAGCAAGGCCGCCAAAGAGTTCGAAAAAGAAGTCAAGGAAGATAGCGAACGTTCCGGCCAGAGCATGGAACACCATCATCGCTTTGCCTATGCCGTCACAATGTTTCAAATCAGCA
>QHWY01000450.1 GCA_003223875.1 Acidobacteriota bacterium
GCATAACGCTGGGCGCTGGAGATGTTACCTGGCCGCCCAAGAATGGGTCCGGATAAGACGGGTAGGAAATGTCGACCGCGCGGACGCGCACTCCGTCAAAGAGCAGCGCATCCTCTGTGGCTGACCGCGGCAAATTGTCGTAGAAGATCCCGGCCCCGGCACGTAGCACGGTCCTTTTCCGTTTGCCAGGCGCGAATGCTAGCGCGAGCCGCGGAGCAAGACTTCTGCGGTTGTTAAGCGTGTTTTGCCAATCGTACCGCAGCCCAAACGTAAGGCTAAGGTTTGGCAACACTCGCATTGTGTCCTGCGCAAATCCGCTGGCTTGCTGCTCAAGGTAAGACACCCGCGGGTCGCCTTGATTCACTTGGAACAGATCCGGAGTTCCCACGTGGTTCTGGACGACATTCCTGTACTGGTCAAGACTGTTAAAGTCAAAGGTTCCGCCGAAGTTTGTTGCTTCGAAAATGTTCGACCACTCATTCCTGACCGTGGCGCCAAAAAGGAAACTGTGCCTTCCACGGATGTAAGTCGCGGTATCCTGGACATCAAACGCGCGCCTTTCTTTGCCATCAAAAATTTGGGATGGTCCACCGACAAGCGCACCGCTTACCAAGATCTCCGGCCCGCTGGCTGGGCTCCCGGATCGTGACGTCTGATCTTTGAAAACAAAAATGACCTCGTTTCGGAGCTGCGGCGAAAAGGCCGCGCTTTCGATCAACTGCGCCCGATGTGTGTGCCGACCAGCGCTGGTTCCTTGTTCTGGCAGAGTTAACGCCCCGACTCCGTTGTTTTTGCTGGAGTGATCGGTGAAGGCGTAGTTCAGGGAGAGAGTTTGCATCTCCGTCAGCGACCAATGCGCTCGCGCGAACAAATGGTCTCGCCGTTGCGGCGTAGGCACATTAATGTTGATAGGACCTGTTAGGGCGACCGTATTCAAAGCATTCACAACGGCGCTCTTATCGTTCATCAAACGGTCGCCGCTGACAAAAAAGTAGCTATTCTGTCCCACGAGTGGCCCTCCCAAACTGCCCTCCACGAACCGGCGGTTCAGATCCGGTCTCGTATCGGCAAAGGCGTTTCGTGCATCGAAGACGGAATTCCTTTCAAAAAATGCTACGCTGCCACGGTACCGATGCCCATGCCCGTGCTTTGTGGTAATTTCTGCTCGTGCAGCGCCGGGATGTTGAAACTCTGCAGAATAGGGGTTGCGGTTGACTTTCACGGATCGTATCGCGCTGGTGGGCATGTCGAGTTCTGCCGCTTCGACACCATCGACAACGATTGAAGTTCCTTCATGGCCCTGTGCTGCCGCGGATGTAAACGTGTCTATGAACGGGAGCAGGTAGTCGACATCGAGGGGGAGTCCATTGAAAAAGGTCTCGTCCACTTTGATCGACTGAGCATTACTTTCCGGAGACAGTCGATCATCGCTCGTATCCGCTCTCACGATGACTTCCTCTTTCACGGTTTCCAGTTTCAGCTTGATACTCAACGGGTTCAACTTTTCCGTCCCCACCTGAACGTTCGCCTTGTATGGCTCGAACCCGCTCGCTTCAATCTGGAGGAGGTAAACTCCTGGTGTCAGATCCGTGAAGCTGAATCTGCCATCTTCTGCCGTCACCGCCTTCTGTTTCGTGTTGGTCTCTTGATCGACTAGAGTCACTTTCACCCCGGTCAACCTTCCGCCGCCAGATTCCTCAACAACTTTGCCGGTTATGTTCCCGCTCTCCTCGGCCAGAATGAGGAGCGGGAACATCACACATGCGAGAAACAGGCGCAACGCGAGATGTAGGGCAACAGTGGAACCTTCGCAGCCACTCCACGCAAAAGGTTGACACACGCCCCCGTGGCGAAGACCGGAGTGCAAGTCCGCCGGCACCGGCGATTGCCGCGGCGGATTCCAGCCGGTGTGGAACAAGCCGACTTGTTGATAGTCAGTCTGCTGCTGCTGCACGTGGACCTGTACCTCCATGCGCCTCCAGATTTACCTGGGCTAAGGGAACGCGGGTTCGACTGACGTGCCATTGCCAAGCCGTTTCAATGATTTCATCCAGCGAAGAGTGTCGCGGCTCCCATCCGAGAAGTTCCTTGGCTTTCCTGGCGTCTGCCACGAGACACGGGGGATCGCCGTCACGGCGCGCCGCCTCCCGAACGGGAACATCACAGCCACTCGTTCGTTCCACAGCAGCAATGACCTCACGCACGGAGTGGCCATTTCCCGTTCCCAGATTGAGGGCGGTGCTCTCGGCTCCGTCTAAGATGTTGGCGAGCGCGAGATAGTGGGCTTCTGCCAAGTCCGTCACATGGATGTAGTCTCGGATTGCGGTCCCGTCGGGCGTTGGATAGTCTGAGCCGTAGATCTCCACAAACGGAATTTCACCCAGCGCGGCCTGGATCGCGCGTGGTATTAAGTGGGGTTCGGGATCGTGCTCCTCCCCGATCTCGCTCTCTGGGTCCGCGCCCGCAGCATTGAAATACCGCAAAGCCATCCATCGCAGCCCGTAAGACTGG
>QHWY01000451.1 GCA_003223875.1 Acidobacteriota bacterium
AAAATCCTGGGCGGTCATAGACCGCCCCTACAGCTTGGGGTGCGCAACTGTAGGGGCGCTCTATGAGCGCCCGCGATGTATTTTTGTGCAAAGCCCTCCGACCTGAGGGCGGCGATGGTCAAGAGCAGGCAGCCTGGTCCACCCCAGTTAACGTTTACCGACCGGATCCGATGGCCGCGCGATGCAAAGCCTCTCTTGATGGGATTATCGCTGCGCTGAGACCGTGAACTGTAGCGGCGGTCTTATGACCGCCGGCGATCTCTAACCTGCTGGATTGTCGGCGCTCATCTATTGAGGCTGCGCGCTGTCGCTCTTGCGCTTCGCGGAGCGCCGCTACAATTACCCACTTCCGAATTTACTCCACGCTTGACACCGCCTGCGATAGCCGCATATATGTTCCGCCACAAGGAAGGGTCGGTGGACCCGGATTTGGGGGAGGAAATGCAAACACGAATCATTGTACCCATATTGTCGCTGCTGCTGATCCTGTCGGCTCACGCAATTGCTCAAACCAGTAATGCCACAGTTGGAGGAACGGTGTCGGACGCGACCGGAGCCTTGATTCCCGGTGTATCGGTCACTGCTACAAATGTGGCAACGGGCATCGTGACGACAGTTTTGAGCAACGAAGCGGGGGCGTACCAATTTGCCAGCCTTCAAACAGGCACCTATAAAGTCGTTGCAGAACTCTCAGGTTTTCAGACGCAGACTTATAACAACGTGACGCTCGGTATCTCTCAGCAGGTGCGCCTGAACTTTGGGTTACAGGTTGGTTCTGTGGCACAAGCGGTGGAGGTCACGGCGGCGGCGGATACCTTCATCGCCACGACGTCCTCATCCATTGGCACCGTGATTCCCGATAATTTCGTGCGCGATCTTCCGTTGGGTGGCCGCAACGTCATGGATCTGGTCCACGGGGTAGGCGGTGTCAGCAACATGACCAGCGTCGGATCAGACGGCACCACAGGAGATACGGGCTACTTTGCCGGTGGACGGCTCAGCGCCGTCAATACCACGCGAGACGGATTTGTCGTCTCCGACGGGCGTTATAACCACGGTGCCTTTTCCATCACCTATACCAGCCCGGATCTTGTCGAGGAAGTCCGGGTCATCACTGCGCCCGTGGACGCCGAGGTGGGTCGCGGCTCCGGACAGGTCCAGATGGTAACGCGCTCGGGGACCAATCAATTGCGAGGCAGCGCGTTCTGGTACAACCGAAACTCTGCGCTCGACGCCAGCAACTGGTTCAATAATTTTAATGGTGTCCCGAAAGACTATGAGAACCGCAATCAGTTTGGCGTTCGGCTTGGCGGACCGATCATCAAGAACAAAACGTTTTTCTTTTTCCTGATCGACGAACAGCGGGATGTGCTCAAACAAACGTTCGTTGCGCCGGTCCTGACGGCGCAGGCCCGCCAGGGAATCTACCGGTTTTTCCTCGGACTGGACAATCAGAATGCGACGCAGAACAATCCAACGGTGGACCGGAAGGGCAATCCAGTTTTAAACGGGCAGCCAGCCACGCCCCAATCCTTCAGCGTGTTCAACCGCGATCAGAATCGGCCCGGGTTCGACACCAGCGGCTGGATTCAAAAAGTGCTAGCGCGGATGCCGCAACCGAACGATTACACGATTGGCGATGGATTAAACACCGCGGGCTTTCGCTGGACTCGCCGGATCAACGGCCTCGACAATTTCGACGGAAGTACGTTCGATCAAACGAACCGCGATCAGGTCAACATTCGGATTGACCATAACTTCAATACCAACCATAAAGCTAGCGTGATCTACACCTGGGAACGCGGCCTGAATCATACGACACAGGCAGGCGTTGCGTTTTGGCCCGATGGGTACACTGGCGTAAACAACAAGTGGCCGAAGGTGCTGAACGGTTCGCTGGTATCGACCATCTCGAGCACACTCGTCAACGAACTCCGCATCGGATACAAAACGTCGAAGCAAATCAGTTTGGCGCCGTGGTACGTCGGAAAGGATCTGCTCGATG
>QHWY01000452.1 GCA_003223875.1 Acidobacteriota bacterium
TAAAGCGGCTCAGCCGAACTATAGTTGCCGTCGCTCTGGTAAAGCGCCGCGAGGTTTACGAGACTCGCGGCGAGATTCGGATCGTTCGGCTCTCCGTTCTTCTCCAGAATTGCAAGGGCACGTTCATACAACGGTTCGGCCGCGTCATTGTTTCCCTGGTCCTGATAAAGCTCCGCGAGGTCTACGATTCTCTCCCTGACGCTGAGATGTTCTGGGCCGAACGCTTTTTCATAAATCGCGAGCGCCCGTTTGTAAGCGGCTTCGGCTTCGGCGTAGTTCCGTTCGTCGTGGTAAAGTCCGGCGAGGTTAACCAGCGCGGCGCCGACGTTAGAATGCTCAGGTCCGAAAGCCTTCTCCGCGATTGCGAACGAGCGTTTATACAGCGGTTCGGCCGCGGCGTAATTGCCCTGATCGCGATAGAGCGCCGCTAAATTATTCAGACCGTCACCGACATTGGGGTGATCCCTACCTAAGGTTTTCTCAAGAATCCCCAACGCCCGCGTGTAGAGCGGTTCAGCGGCCGCATAGTTTTTTTGAGACCAATAGATTTCGGCCAGATTGTTGAGCGTTGCACCCACATCGGGATGTTCCGGTCCCAGAGCCTCCTCCCTGATGGTTAGCGCTCGTTTGAAGAGCGGCTCGGCTGCAGCATAGTTTGTCTCGTCAAAATAGACGACGCCCAAAGCGTTGAGGCTCGTGCCCAGGCGCGCGTCTTTTGGTCCGAAGCGTTCGGCCTGCCCGATCGAGGCCTGAAAGAGACGCTCCGCCTCGGCATATTGCTTTTGCTGAAACGCACGGCGGCCGGCGGCCATTTGTTCCAGCCATCGAGCCTCGTCTTCGTTGAGCAATTGCAGCAGGACGTAATCGCCATTCTGCGGGAGGACCGGACTTACATCACCTGAACGTAGTCCAGACAGGCCGTCCTGAAAATCCTTGCGGAGATCCGCGAACGCGAATGTTCCCAGATATCCTCCCGCAGTCGCTGACGTATCGGTGGAGTACTTCTTGGCGAGGTCTTCAAAGGATTCGCCTTTCTGGATGCGCGCCCGGAGATCTCGGGCCTGGGCGTCCGTTTTTACCACGATCATCCTCAGGCCCAGGTCTTGCGCGGGGGAACAAACCGCAAAAGGCACAATGAGGAGCACAAAAAAGCACAAAAACTTTGTGCCTTTCCGGCCGCCCTTTGTGCCTCTTGTGTACCTTCCCCGATCCACAGCCTAGAAGGAGTACCTCAACGCGAACTGCATGACTCTTGCGTCGCCGGAGGTTGTAATCTGTCCGAACGTGTTGGTATTGAGATTTAAGTTCGGATCCTTTGGGATGAAGCGATTGGTGACATTAAAAGCTTCAGCCCGAAGTTCCAGTTTCTTGGATTCGCGGACCTGGAAGATTCGCGCCAGAGCCATATCCAACTGCCAGTACCCCGGACCTTCGATGCTAAACGGCCGCATATTTCCATACGTTCCAAAAGCCGGCTGTAGAAACGCGTTGGGGTTCAAGTAATTGTTGATCGAGTCGCGGTTGCCGTAGGGATTTCCCAGAATTTGGTTGGGCCGTTGACCGGTCGCGGCGCTGGTGGGAGTGGCGGCAGACCCGGGCTGGCCATTTAAAGCACGATCGAGTCCGGTGACGACACTCATAAAATCACCGGTGGATGCTCTGAAGATGCCTCCCAATTGCCAGCCCGAGGCGAGTTTCCGCAGCATCGCGCCTTGAAATTGCGGCGACGGGACGACGCCCGTGACGTTGAAGATTTGCCGCCGATCCACGTACGGACAATTGCCGTAGTCAAAGCTCCGATCATTCGGATCGAGATATCCCGGGCCGCCTCTACCCGTATTGTTTGCCGTCGGGTCGATACCGATACAGTGGGACCAGGTGTAATTTGCTCCCATAGTCCCGCCGTTGGATGAGCGCCGTTGAATCGAGAGGAGCATCCCGTGATAATGCTGCGTACCCACATCTTCTCTCGTGAACAGGTTTCCATAAAGCTGTCCGTCTGTTGGGTTCTGTAAGGCCAACTGGCG
>QHWY01000240.1 GCA_003223875.1 Acidobacteriota bacterium
CTGCTGCTGGACCGCCTCTTTAATGGCTTTAGGGGGAGAATGACCGGATCCGCCTTTGTCCGGGGGTTTTCCACGACTCGTGGGTATCTTGCGAATAACGACGTCGGTCTGTTCGCCGATTTCCTGAATCGCGTAACTGTAGGCGACGAACGAGGCGCGCTGCCGCGGTTGGCCGGATTCCCGGAGAATTGGATTGTCGTCAACCCTCAGTTTGCAGCTTCGGAATTCGCGGGCAATTTTGCCAACTCGACATACCACGCGCTGCAATTCAATGCGAATAAGCGCTTCGGCAAGGGATGGACTGTGTTGAGTAACTACACCTGGAGCCGCGCCCTCGGAGAAGAAGTTGGAGAAGCACAAAAAGACCAGCTTGGTGGGCAGGTGTTTCTGAGGAGCTACCGAAACGGAAGAAATCGTCACCTCGATAAACGGCTGCTCAACTTGCATCGAACTCACGTCTTCCGAAACAGCGGCATCTGGGAACTGCCATTCGGGCCCGGACACAATTTTCTTAGTGGAAGGGGACCCTTAATAGCACGACTGGTGGGAGGCTGGCAAATTGGAGCCATCTTCAATTTGTTTTCCGGAGCGCCCATTGGATTATCGACACAGGTGACCTCGTTTAATCAAACAGCGCGCAACACGCCGACTTTGCTTGGAGTATTACCGAAGGGTACCGGACAGGTGAAGCGAGTTAGCGATGGCGTCATTTACTTCACTGATCTCAAACAAGTGCCTGATCCCGCCGCTGCCAATCTGACCTCGCAGCAGGCTCTCAGCGGGGCAAGCGCGCTCAAAGCGATTGCCGATAAGTCGGGCAAAATCGTTGCTGTGAATCCAGAGCCGGGCACTGTCGGTTCTCTTTCGCAAACTTATTTCGAGGGGCCAGGTTCATTTCGCTTGGACACGAATGTGATAAAACGTGTTCGTATTCGCGAGAACTACGAATTGCAAATTCGCGGAGATTTCATCGACATGCTCAACAGTCCACAATTCGATAATCCGGACACGGACATTAATTCCACTAGTTTCGGGCGTATCACTGCGTCCGGCGGCGAGCGCATCATCGTGCTCAGCATGCGGATCAATTTCTGATTACTTGGCAATCCGGCGCAGGTGCGATAGATTTTTTCTATCGAGAGGAGCTCTCTATGATTTCCTTAACGGTAAACGGAAAACAGTATGAGGTGGATGTGAGCCCGGACACGCCATTGCTTTGGGTGATACGCGACGCGATTGGCCTGACTGGGACCAAGTTCGGGTGCGGCCTGCAGCAATGCGGAGCCTGCACGGTTCAGCTTGACGGCGTGGCCGTTCGTTCCTGCGGGATGGCTGTATCGAATGTGGGAACGAAGAAGGTCACAACGATCGAAGGACTTTCGCCCGCATCGAGCCACCCGTTGCAAGTCGCTTGGATTGCCGAGCAGGTACCTCAGTGTGGCTACTGTCAATCGGGTCAATTGATGTCGGCCGCAGCGCTGCTCGCGAAGAAAGCGAAACCAACCGATGCGGAAATTGATGCCGCCATGTCGGGCAACATCTGCCGATGCGGAACATATCAACGGATTCGCCGCGCTATTCATCGCGCGGCCGGCGCGTAGGCATGAGCGGCTGCGAATGCAAGCCCGCGCGGAGCGCAAGCGCGATAGCGCGCAGCCTCAACAAATAGGGCGCAGCCATAAATTGAGGTGGCATATGACAAAGACACTAACTAGACGCACCTTCTTAAAAGTGAGCGCAGCCGGTGGCGCGCTGCTCGTCGGCGGATATCTTCCAGGCTTCGGTGAAACCAGCAGGGCCGAAGCGGCCGGTGTTTTGGAACCAAACGTCTGGGTCCGGATCGGCGCCGACGATACCGTCACCATCATGTTGTCTCAACTCGAGATGGGGCAAGGCGTGATGACCTCGATGCCGATGCTAGTCGCCGAAGAACTCGACGTCGACTGGAACAAAATCAAAACCGAGTGGGTTCCCGCGGATCTCAAATACGGCAACCCCAATTTCGGTGGCGCGCAGTTGACCGCAGGCAGCAACAGCGTTCGCGGAATGTGGAAGATCCTCAGACAGGCGGGAGGCACGGCCCGGGCCTTGCTTGTGACCGCCGCCGCTCAGTCCTGGAACGTGGAGGAAAGTGCCTGCTCGACTGAAAAAGGCGAAGTCATTCACAAAGCCAGCGGGCGGCGTTTGCGTTATGGCGCCCTGGTCGAGAAGGCAGGCGCGCTGCCGGTGCCGAAAACGGTGGCCTTGAAGACTCCAAAAGAATTCCATCTGCTTGGCCAGTCGATGCCGCGCCTGGATATTCCGGAAAAGGTCAACGGGAGAGCAGTCTTCGGCATCGATGTTAAACGGCCTGGCATGCTGGTCGCGCGCGTTGTGAAGTGTCCCGTGTTTGGCGGAAGGGTCGAGAGCTTCAACGCCGAAAAGGCGAAGGCGGTGCCCGGTGTCCGCAATGTCGTCAAAATCAGCAGCGGTGTCGCCGTCGTCGCGGACAATTACTGGGCGGCTTCGAAAGGCGCAGAGGCTCTGGAAGTGAAATGGAACGAAGGTCCTCTCGCGAACTTGAGTAGCGCCGAGATCCTGAAGAAGTATGCAGCGCTTGCCGAGCAGCCCGGCAAGGTGGCTCGCAACAATGGGGATGCCATGGCGGCTCTGAAGGGTGGTGGACGCTCGTTCGAGCGGGTGTTTGAAGTGCCGTTTCTTGCCCACGCGTGCATGGAGCCGATGAACTGCACAGCAGACGTCCGCTCCGACCGATGTGATGTTTGGGTTCCAACCCAGGGGCAGACCGCCTCGCATCAAGCTGCAATCGCGGCATCGGGACTTCCCGCGAAGGCAGTCAACATCTACACGACTTACCTTGGCGGCGGTTTTGGCCGCCGCGGCGAAGCGGATTTCGTGACGGATGCGGTGGAAACGTCGAAAGCCGTTGGAAAGCCGGTGAAGGTTATTTGGACGCGAGAAGACGATATCCAACACGACTACTATCGCCCCATCACATACGTGCGGATGTGGGGTGCAGTCGACGAATCCGGCCAGCCCGTTGCCTTCATGCAGCGTATTGTGCAGCAGTCACTTATGAAACGGCTTGGACCCCTGCCGCCTGATGGTATCGACCGCATCTCCGTGGATGGTGCTGCCACTTTGCCGTATGACATTCCGAATGTCCGGGTTGAATACATCGAAACCGATCCGGGAATTCCGTATGGCTTCTGGCGTTCCGTCGGTGCATCGGTGCAAGGCTTCGTCGTCGAAGCTTTCATGGACGAGCTCGCCACCACGGCGGGGAAGGATCCCTACGAGTTTCGCCGTGGTCTCTTGAGTAAACATCCGCGGCATCGCGCTGTGCTCGATGCGGTGGCCGAGAAATCCGGCTGGGGCAAGCCGCTGCCGGCAGGACACACCCGCGGAATTGCTGTTATGGAAGCGTTCGGCAGCATCGTCGGCCAGGTTGCCGAGGTTTCGGTGACGAATGGCGCGGTGAAAGTTCACAAAGTGTGGGTTGCCGTCGATACGGGTTGGGTCATCAATCCCGACACGATCAAAGCGCAGATGGAAGGCGGTACGCTGTACGGATTGACTGCGGCGTTGAAAGGCGAGATCACCATTCATAGCGGGCGGGTCGTGCAGCATCACTTCAACGATTATCAAATGATCCGGCATAACGAGGCGCCCGAGGTCGATGTGCATGTCGTGTCGAGTACCGAAAACCCGGGGGGCATCGGCGAGCCGAGTACTGCCGTTGCGGCGGGCGCTCTCGCGAACGCAGTGGCGGCAGCCAGTGGCAAGCGCATCTATAAGCTGCCTATTCGCGTGTAAATCCCCTCCTAAGTTAGGGTGGCTTCGCGAGCCGCGAAGCGCGAGCCCGATAGGGCGAAGCCTCAAAAGAAGCGAGCGAAGCCGGGGTTGGTTGCAAAAGGGAACCTCCCCGCTCGCTGCGCTCGCGTCCCCTCCTAACTTAGGAGGGGAGTCGATTCCCCTCAGCTTGAAAAAATTCTCCCTAGGCATAAGTTTCCTTGCATGTCCACCCTACTCGATGCCTATTCCGAAGCAGTCATTGCCGCGTCCGAGCGTGTAAGTCCCTCTGTCGTCAATATTGAAGTGCGGCAGCAAGGCAGGCAGGGCGGATCCGGTTCGGGTTTCGTCTTTACGCCGGATGGATTCGTTCTGACGAACAGTCATGTGGTTCACGCAGCGAATAAGATCGAAGTGACTCTGCCGGATGGGGAGCGATATGAAGCGGACAAGATCGGTGAGGATCCTGATACCGATCTTGCGGTGGTGCGCATCACGGCGCCGAATTCCGTTCCCGCAACGCTTGGCGATTCGCAATCGACCCGTGTGGGGCAGCTCGTCATTGCCATCGGCAACCCCTATGGCTTTCAGGCAACGGTCACGTCAGGTGTTGTGAGCGCGCTTGGCCGTTCACTCCGGTCGCAATCCGGTAGGTTGATCGACAATGTGATCCAAACGGATGCCGCCCTGAACCCCGGCAATTCAGGCGGACCCCTGGTCACGTCGAACGGTGAGGTCATTGGCGTCAATACGGCAGTGATCCGGCCGGCGCAAGGAATTTGCTTTGCGATCGCTATCAATACCGCGAAGTTCGTGGCGGGCCGGCTCATCAAGGATGGGAGAATCCAGCGCGGTTTTATCGGCGTGGCGGGACAAAACGTCCCGCTACATCGGATGCTGGTTCGGGGACATCATCTGCCGGTTTCGAGTGGAGTTTTTGTCGCCGGTATTGAACCGGACAGCCCCGCTGCGCGGGCGGGCCTTCGTGAGGGCGACCTTATTGTCGGATTTAATGACCAGCCGATACCTGACATCGATGCATTACATCGGGCTCTGACCGATTATGAGTCCCGCGCCCGCGCAAACCTTACGGTGCTGCGCGGAACAGAAAAGATTGTGTTGGATATCGTGCCCTTGGTGCGTTAGATCTGGAATTCCCCTCCTCGCCGAGGAGGGGTGGCGCGACGATTGCTGTCGCGACGAGTGAGGAAGCTCTTCGAGAGCCAATCAAAATTGACGATGACGTGAGGAATATCTTCAGCCTGACAACCCTTCTCGAGCGCCAGTACATGGAGGTGGTGTTTGCGGAGAATGGGCTTTGCACAAAAAATACATCGTGGGCGCTCATAGGAACCGTGAATAAATTGACTTCTGAAAAGAAACCCGAACGTGTCCGAAAATTTTTCGTGTTTATTTGCCCTATAAACGACGTTCGGACTTCCGGTCGATGTTTTGCATCCCCCAGAATTTCACCCAGATCATTTTTTTCACAGCTCCATAGAGCGCCCCTACAGTTGCGCACCCCAAGCTGTGTAGGGGCGGTCTATGACCGCCCAGGATTTTTTGTGCAAAGCCCGGAGAATGGCCGCGATGGGATCGAGCTTCTGAAACACACGCCTGACATCGATGCTATTCTGGTGGATGTCATGATGCCGGACATCGACGGCTATGAAACGATGCGCCAGATTCGAAAAAAGCCGGTGCGACGGATTACGTATCCAAGCCGGCGGACCTCGACCGGCTGCTATCGTTGTTGAGACTCCACTTGGGGAGATGAGACAAAACAGAGAAATAGCCACAAAAAGGCACAAAAATCACAAAAACTTTTGTGAATCTTGTGTCTCTTTGTGGCTAAATCCTGCGTCAATTTACGGATAATGTCTGCCACCGAAAAGGTCAACATTCTTCTCGTTGACGACCGGCGCGAGAATCTGCTCGCTCTCGAAGCTATCCTGAAGGGGCTCGGCCAAAACCTCGTGAAAGCGACTTCGGGCGCGGAGGCGCTGAAGTATCTTCTCAGGAATGAAGTTGCCGTTATTTTGCTCGATGTTGCAATGCCCCACATTGACGGATTCCAGACGGCAACGCTGATCCGCGAGCGCGACAAAACCAAACATACTCCGATTATTTTTCTGACAGCCATCAGCAAGAGCGATATCCACGTCAGCCAGGGTTATTCCATCGGCGGCGTCGATTACATCTTCAAGCCGTTTGCGCCCGATGTCCTGAGCTCGAAAGTGGCGGCTTTTGTCCAGATGTTTCAACAACGGCGCGAAGCGCAGCGGCAATCGGCGCTGCTCAAAGCCGAGAGTGATTTCGTCACCGCAGTGCTCGACACTGTTGCGAGTTTCGTGCTCGTCCTGGATTCCGATGCGCGCATTCTGCGAGTGAACCGTTCATGGGAAAGGATGACCGGCTTCTCTCTCGAAGAGGTCAAAGGCAACTACCTGTGGGATTATCTCGAAGACCAACAAGCGGCAAAAGATTTCCTCAACGCACGGCTACCCGATAGAGAATGCGAGGCATACTGGTTCACCAAGGGCAAGAAGCGCCGGTTAGTATCCTGGTGTTGCACGGTTCTGCACAGCGACACCTTCGGAGCCGAACATTTCGTAGTGACCGGCCGCGACATTACCGAACTGCGCCAGCGCACCGAAGAATTGGAAGCTTTCACTTATTCGGTTTCCCACGACATGCGGGCTCCTGTTCGCGCAATTGACGGCTTCACGCGGATTTTGATCGAGGAATATTCGGGCAAGCTGGATGAGGAAGGCCGGAGGTTGCTTGAAATCGTTCGGGCGAATACCGAAAAGATGGGGCAGCTCATCGACGGGTTGCTTGCTTTATCCAGACTGGGCCGTGAGAGAGTCATCTTCTCCGAAATTGATATGACCGATCTGGCGCGAACAGCCTTCGAAGAACAAAAAGCCGCGGGTGCGAACAATCGCCAAATCTCATTGAAGCTGGACGGGCTTCCACCGGCCTATGGCGACAAGCGCTTGCTGGCGCAGGTATTTCACAATCTGCTATCGAATGCGATCAAGTTCACGCGTAACGAGAAACATGCGGAAGTGGAAATTGGGTCCCTGCCGGGAGCGCTCGAAGACATTTATTTCGTGCGGGATAATGGCGTCGGTTTCGATATGGATCATGCCCGGAAACTGTTTGGAACGTTTCAGCGCTTGCACGGAGCCGATCAATTCGAGGGCAGCGGCATCGGATTAGCCACGGTGCGCCGCATTATCGACCGTCACGGCGGCCGCGTATGGGCGGAAGCCAAGCCAGACCGAGGAGCGACATTCTATTTCTCGCTTCCCGTTCGCGAGCAGCGCCGTGCCTCGTAATTGGCCTTAAGAGCTGCCCGATTCTTCGGTACTTCTTGCTTCAGGCCTTGAGCCTTGGCCTGTAGGAACGTATTCCCCTCCTCTGCGAGGAGGGGTGGCGCGACAGCGCCGGGGTGGTCAGTTCGGCGAAACGTAACTCCGGTCTTTTATCGAGGCTTCGCCCTGTCGGGCTCGCGCTTCGCGCCACCCCGTCTGCGCCGTCGCTTCGCTTGGCGCATCCACCCCTCCTCTGCGAGGAGGGGAATGTTTTTCTGAGGCTACGACGCGTTTTGAACGGCCGTGACGGGGAGTATTTCTCGCATTGGGAAGGTGACAGAAAAGGTTGCTCCGCGGCCTTCTCCTTCACTGCTGGCTTCGATGACTCCACCGTGAAGTTCGACGAGGTGGCGGGCGATCGAGAGGCCGAGTCCGAGCCCGCTTGTCGTCCGGCTGCTCATCGTCTCCGCTTGCCGGAACCGGTCGAAGACATACGGCAGGAATTGCGGACTGATACCTTTTCCTGTATCGGTGACCGTGAGCCTGGCTTGGCCTTCCGCATACTCCAACTTGAGACGCACCGAGCCACCGGAGGGGGTGAACTTGACAGCGTTGGATAGGAGGTTCCAGACGATCTGCTGCAAGCGATGAGGGTCTCCGGAGATCGAGCCGGTGTCGGATGCCAAGTCGCATTCCAGACGAACGCCCTTTGCATCGGCCGTAGGCCGTACAGAATCGAGAGCCGCTTCCACCGCGGATGATAGACGGACAGGTTGCATTTCCAAGCGCAACCGGCCGGTAATAATTCTCGACACATCGAGCATGTCTTCGATGAGCTCGGCTTGCGCCTTCGCGTTTCTTTCGATTGCTTCAAATGCCCGGGCCGTGGTGATTTCATCGACGCGTTTGGCGCGAAGGATCTGGATCCAGCCGAGGATTGCATTCAAGGGAGTCCGCAATTCATGAGACAGCGTGGCGAGAAATTCATCCTTCGCCCGGCTGGCTTCCTGGGCCTCACGATAGAGACGCGCATTCTCCAGAGCCAAACTGATGCGGCGCGAAACGTCCTGCGCAAAAATCAGTTCGGTAGAGGTGTAGCGAGCCGGTCTTGCAGACACGAAGCCGATGACACCGATAATCGAATGTCTGCCCTGAATCGGAACGACAACCGCAGATCGAAGACCAAGTTCTTTCAAGGCTTCGTATTTCTGAGGATCTTTGACCGTTTCGCTCAATTCCTCATCGGTGATATCTGCCAACAGTTCGGGAGTTCCAGTCTGGAATACACGAACCACAGGTAGCGTGTTGCCGGATAGATCTTCGGGCCGGATTTCAATCTGCTGCGCAAGACCTTCTTTCTGCGGGTCGGCATGCGCAATTAGGGCAGAACTGATCCCTTCGTCTTGACGAAGATAAACGAAGCACCAGTCGGCGAACGTCGGAATGGCAAGCCGCGATATGGTAATGAGGGTTCGCTCGTAGTCCAGCGTCGCGGATAGGAGCGTGCTCGCTTCGGCAAGGAAAGCGGCTCGCTTCTCCGCGGCTTCGGCTTCCGCCCGCGCTGCCTCGGCGCGAATGAATTTTTCTCGCTGTTCCTCGACGCGCCTTCGTTCGGTAATGTCGTTACCGGTTAGGATCAGGTGATTACTGGCCAAGGCCGTCTTCGACCATGCGATCAGTCGAGACGTACCATCCTTCGCCGTCCAATAGTTTTCCGCCTGCGCGAGATCGTTCCAGGGTCCGGCCGATACAAAGAATGACGAGAGGGGACTCCCGGCCACTTCCTCTTGCGAGTAACCGAGAATACGTTCAAAGGCGCGGCTTGCGCGGATGATTTTCTGCTGGGAATCGAGCACCACGATGATGCTCCCGGCGTTATCGAGAACTGTGGAGACAAAATCTCTCTCCGATTGCAGGGCTACGTTGAGTTTTCGAATTTCGTCATTGCTGCTCGCCAACTCCGCGACCATCTGCTGAAGCAATCCGGTCTGCCGCTTCACTTGTTCCTTTTTCTTGTGAAGCTCGACAAACGCGACGACCTTCGAACGCAGAATTTCCGGTACAAATGGTTTTGTCAGGTAGTCGACCGCGCCCAGCGAATAACCTTTGAAAACATGCTGCTCGGCTTTATTGACCGCGGTCAGGAAAATGATCGGAGTGTGACGCGACTTCTCACGTTCGCGAATCAAAGCAGCCGTTTCGAAGCCGTCGATCGACGGCATATCCACATCGAGAATGATGAGGGCGAATTCCTGATGAAGGAGAAACCGCAGGGCATCGATCCCGGATGGAGCTCGGACAAGATTCTGTCCGAGATCGCTCAGGAGCGCTTCCAGTGCGACCAGATTTTCGATGTGATCATCAACCAGCAGGATACTGACCTTCTCTTCGGTCATGCATTTATCCTTTGAACCATCGATAAATCCATCATAAACGACGCAATCTTCTCCAGGGGCAATATCTCGTCGAAGGCTGGCGATTCGATGGCTACCTTCGGCACGACGCGGCCTTTTGCGGTAAGCGGATCTTGTGCCAAGGTATAACCCCCGCATTCTTTGATCCGCTTTAATCCGGCTGAGCCGTCGCCACTCATCCCCGTCAGAAGCACGGCCAGAACTCCTTCGCCGAAGGATTCCGCCGCCGATTCAAACAATACGTCGATCGACGGGCGCGCATGCGAAACAGGCGCCTCGGTGGAGAGCGCCAGATGATCGCCGTCAATCAGAACATGGTAATTGGAAGGACCCACAAAAATCCGCCCGTCCTTGATCTCCTGTTTGTCATGGATTTCGACCACCGGTAGCGAAACATGGGTTGCAAGCAATGCCGCCAGGAGCTCCGACTGCTCCAAATTGCGGTGTTGCACCACGACGATCGGAAGTGGAAAGTCTTTGGGCAAACCGCCGAGCACGGCCTTTAAAGCACGAAAGCCGCCAAGCGACGCGCCCGCCACCACGATTCGAAATGCCATCAGGCGATTCTCCGGTACAGCCTTGCGTTTTTATCGATCTCCTCGTACGCGTGCTCGTGCGGACTGAATTTCATGGTCTCTCTCGCTCCAAGGCCGATGATTCCGAACGTTACGAGGCTTTCATGTAAAAGATTGAAAACGTGAGCCTGAAGTTCGCTGTTGAAATAAATCATCACGTTTCGGCAAAAGATTACGTGAAATTCGTTGAACGATGCATCGGAGGCGAGATTGTGTTGCGCGAACACAATGTGGTCCCGCAACGATGAGTTCATAATTCCGCGTTCGTAGGCCGCGGTGTAGTGATCCGAAAAAAGTCTTTTCCCACCGGCTCGAACATAGTTGTTGGTGTAGCTTTTAATGAGATCGAGAGGATAAATGCCATCTTTTGCCCTTTTCAGGATCGCATCATTGATATCCGTCGCGTAGATGCGGCACCGGTCGTGGATGCCCTCTTCCTCAAGAACGATGGCGAGCGAATACAGGTCTTCTCCCGCCGATACGCCCGCGACCCAGATGCGACTGAACGGGTAAGTACGGAGTAGAGGCACGACTCCTTTCCGGAAGGTCACGTAGAAGTGCGCGTCGCGAAACATCGCGCTAACGTTGACCGATAGGCTGCAGACGAACCGGTCCAGCCACTGCCGGTCGTGAAGAATGCGGTCCTGCAAAAGGGATACGCTCCCAATTTGCTCGTCACGAATGAAATTCCTCACCCGCCGTCGGAGCGCGGAGCGCGCATACTTCCGGAAGTCGAAGCCGTATTGCCGGAAAATGCCTTCCAACAAAAGATCGATTTCAATGTCTTCGACAGATAGCGATTGTTGCGTTGCCAACACGGGTTTTACATTCCCCTCCTCGCAGAGGAGGGGTGGCGCGACAGCTCAATAGAAGCTGGCGCGCCGGGGGAGTCAGTTCGACCGAACTGTTTCGCCGATCTTCTATTGAAGCTTTGCCCTATCGGGCTCGCGCTTGGCGCCACCCCGTCTGCGCCTTCGCTTCACTCGGCGCGACTTCTCTTGAGGCTTCACCCTATCGGGCTTGCGCTTCGCGCCCTCCTCTGCGAGGAGGGGAGTACCTTCAACTGACCCACTACTTAAATAACCACACCCTCAATAATGACAGCAACTGCTCGCTGTCGGCAGGTTTCGTAATGTAATCGGACGCTCCGGCTTCGATGCACTTCTCCCGGTCTCCCTTCATGGCTTTCGCCGTGAGCGCTATCATCGGAATGGAGTTCAACTCCTCCATCGCGCGGATCTGCCGCATGGCCTCGTATCCATCCATTTCGGGCATCATGATATCCACTAACGCCACATCGATTCGCGGTACCGTCTTCAGCGTTTCGATTCCGTCTTTGCCGTTCTCTGCGTAGAGCACTTCCATATCGTAGCGTTCGAGCAGGCTCGTCAGCGCGAAGATATTTCGCATGTCGTCGTCGATAATGAGCACTTTCTTCTTCTCGAGAATCGGATCTTTCTTATGGAGCTGCTCGAGCATTTGACGTTTCGGTTCGGGCAAGCTTTCCTCAACGCGATGCAGGAACAGCGCCGTTTCGTCGAGCAAGCGCTCGAGTGATCGGACGTCTTTGACGATAATCGTTTCCGCCAAACGCCGGAGTTCGGTCTCTTCCTTGTGACTGAGATCCTTTCCTGTATAAATGATGATTGGAATGTCACCGATCTCCGACTTGATGTGCTGCATCAATTCGAACCCGTTCATATCGGGGAGTCCCAAATCGAGCACAATGCAGTCGTAGTGCTTACTGCGGAGTTGGTTCATTGCTTCTTGAGCCGTGCCGACTGCGATTGTCTCAACGTCACCCTCTCCGATTAGCTCCTTGATGCTTTGTTGCGCGACAGTATCGTCTTCGATTACCAACAAGCTCTTAACACCGCGCTGTACAAAGCTTTCGATTCGGCCGAGCGCGTCCCGGAGCTGTTCCGGAGTCGCCGGTTTGTTTTCGAACGCCATCGCGCCCATTTTCAGACCGCGTTGCCGTTCTTCAGCCACGGAAATGATGTGGACCGGAATGTGGCGCGTGTTTTTCGTGTGCTTCAAACGGTCGAGCACGCTCCATCCGTCCATACCGGGCAGCTCGATGTCGAGAGTGATGGCCGTAGGTGTGTACTGGCGAGCGAGCGCGAGGCCCGCATCGCCGCGCGTGGCGACAATCGTTTTGAAGCCGCGTTCGCGGGCCATTTCCATCATGATTCTCGCGAAATTCACGTCGTCTTCGATGATCAACAGGGTGCGATCGCCGGGCTCAATTTCCGACCGGTCGTCGTCGACCGCATTCTCCATGATGAGCGAGACTTCCATTTCCGGCTCGCGCGCATGCGGGAGTGTTTCGCCGGCAACTTGAGCGCTTGCATGCGGCCGCCTTCTCTTGTTCATATCCGGCATGTAGGTTGCAGGCAAGTACAGCGTAAAGGTGCTGCCTTCGCCGACCGTGCTATCCAGTCTAATTTCTCCCCCAAGCAGAGTCGCAATCTCCCGGCTGATCGAGAGACCGAGGCCGGTCCCTCCATATTTCCGTGTGATCGTACCGTCCGCCTGTTGGAACGATTCGAAGATGATCTTGTGTTTGTCCGGAGCAATACCGATTCCGGTATCGATCACCGAGAACGCCACGACACACTCGGCTTTGTTGAGTGCCTGATTGTCGGCACTCCATCCGGTGGTAGCAGGACTGATGTTGAGGGATACTCGACCTTTCTCTGTGAACTTGAAGGCGTTCGCCAACAGATTCTTGAGGACCTGCTGCAACCGGCGCTGGTCGGTATACATCCCCTCCGAGAGCGTCGGATCCACGTGGGTAGTGAACTCGAGACCTTTGTCGTGAGCGACCTGGCGGAATGATCTTTCCATGTAAGCCCACAGGTCGTTGAACTCGACGCGGCCGATCTCGACCTCCATCATTCCGGATTCGATCTTGGACAGATCGAGGATTTCGTTGATCAATTCCAAAAGGTCCGAGCCGGATGAGTAGATCGTTCGGGCGAACTCGTGCTGCTTGTCGGTGAGATTCTCCTCGCTTTCGGCCAACAGCTTGGCGAGAATCAACATGCTGTTCAGCGGCGTTCGCAGCTCGTGCGACATATTCGCCAGGAACTCGGATTTGTATTTGGATGTCAGCGCTAGCTGTTCGGCTTTCTCTTGCAGCGCGCGGCTGGCCCGCTCGATTTCCTGATTCTTACGTTCCACTTCCAGATTTTGCTTGGCGAGCAGGTTTGCCTTTTCTTCCAACTCTTCGTTGGTCAGCTGCAGCTCATCTTGCTGTTGCCGTAGGCGCTCTTCGGATTCTTGAAGTGTTTTCGCTTGTTCCTGCAGCCGGCGGTTGGTTTCAGTCAATTCCGCCTGCCGGGTCTGCAGCTCATTGGCGAGCGATTGCGACTGTTTCAGCAGCTCTTCCGTTCTCATGGTCGCGCTGATCGTGTTGAGAACGATACCGATCGATTCGGTGAGCTGATCGAAGAATGTGAGGTGAATGTCGCTGAACCGCTGGAAGGACGCCAGCTCGATTACGGCTTTGACCTGGCCTTCGAACAGGACCGGCAGAACGACGATGTTCAATGGCGGCGCCTCGCCCAGGCCGGAGTTGATGTGGATATAATCGGAAGGCACGTCGACCAGCAATATCCGGTCTTTTTCGAACGCGCACTGTCCGACCAAGCCCTCGCCGACCCGGAATCGATTCGCGACGTTCTTGCGCGCGCGGTAGGCGTAGCTGGCCAGCAGTTTCAAATCGGCTTCGCCGCCCTCCGGACCCTCGTTGAAGTAAAACACACCGTGTTGCATCGAAACCAGTGGCGCCAGTTCCGACAAAATCAGCTTGGATACGGCGAGCAGGTCGCGCTGGCCTTGCAGTAACCGGGTGAACTTCGCGAGATTTGTTTTCAACCAGTCCTGCGCGGTGTTCTTTTCGGTAGTATCGCGCAGGTTTCGAATCATTTCGTTGAGATTGTCCTTGAGCGCGGCCACCTCGCCTGCCGCGTCCACTGCGATGGCTCGTGAGAGATCACCCTTGGTCACGGCCGTGGCGACCTCGGCGATAGCACGGACTTGTGTCGTCAGAGCCGCCGCCATGCGGTTCACGTTGTCGGTCAGGTCGCGCCATGTCCCCGCAGCGCCAGGGACGGACGCCTGGCCGCCGAGTTTCCCTTCGATACCAACCTCTCGGGCAACGGTCGTGACCTGATCGGCGAACGTGGCCAGCGTGTCGATCATGTTGTTGATCGTTTCGGCCAGTTCTTCGATTTCGCCCTTCGCTTCGAGTACCAGCTTTCGCTTCAGGTTGCCATTCGCGACGGCGGTTACCACTTTCGCGATACCGCGGACCTGGTTCGTGAGGTTCGAAGCCATCAGGTTGACGTTGTCGGTCAGGTCCTTCCACGTGCCGGCCATGCCCGTCACTTCCGCCTGGCCGCCGAGTTTTCCTTCCGTACCGACTTCGCGAGCCACGCGCGTCACTTCCGAAGCGAACGACGAGAGCTGGTCCACCATGGTGTTGATGGTGTTCTTCAGCTCGAGAATTTCACCTCGAACGTCCACTGTAATTTTCTTGGACAGGTCGCCCGTGGCCACAGCCGTCGTCACGGCAGCGATGTTACGGACCTGCGTGGTGAGGTTCGTTGCCATGAAGTTCACGTTGTCGGTGAGGTCCTTCCAGGTTCCGGCCACACCGCGCACATCGGCCTGGCCGCCGAGCTTTCCTTCGGTACCGACTTCGCGGGCGACGCGGGTTACCTCCGACGCAAAGGATGACAGCTGGTCCACCATGGTGTTGATGGTGTTCTTCAGCTCGAGAATTTCGCCTTTCACATCCACTGTAATCTTCTTCGTCAAGTCGCCGCGGGCTACGGCTGTGGTGACTTCCGCGATGTTCCGCATCTGGCTCGTGAGGTTCGACGCCATGAAGTTGACGTTGTCGGTGAGGTCTTTCCAGGTACCGGCCACGCCTTTCACTTGGGCCTGGCCGCCGAGTTTACCTTCGGTACCGACTTCGCGAGCCACGCGTGTTACCTCCGACGCGAACGATGAGAGCTGGTCCACCATGGTGTTGATGGTGTTCTTCAGCTCGAGCACCTCGCCTCGGACGTCCACGGTGATTTTCTTGGAGAGGTCTCCGTTCGCCACAGCCGTCGTGACTTCGGCGATGTTGCGGACCTGAGTGGTGAGGTTATTCGCCATGAAGTTGACGTTGTCGGTGAGGTCTTTCCAGGTGCCGGCCACGCCCTTCACCTGGGCCTGGCCGCCGAGTTTTCCTTCGGTACCGACTTCGCGGGCGACGCGCGCGACTTCCGACGCGAAGGACGAGAGCTGGTCCACCATGGTGTTGATGATGTTTTTGAGCTCGAGCACCTCGCCGCGCACATCTACGGTGATCTTCTTCGTCAGGTCGCCACTGGCGATCGCTGTGGTCACCTCGGCGATATTACGGACCTGATTGGTGAGGTTGGACGCCATAAAGTTGACGTTATCGGTGAGGTCTTTCCACGTCCCGCCCACGCCTTTCACCTGGGCCTGGCCGCCGAGCTTTCCCTCGGTGCCCACTTCGCGGGCCACGCGCGTGACCTCCGACGCGAAGGACGAAAGCTGGTCCATCATGGTGTTAATCGTGTTCTTCAACTCGAGAATCTCGCCGCGCACGTCCACGGTGATTTTCTTGGAGAGGTCCCCGCGGGCCACGGCTGTTGTAACTTCAGCGATGTTGCGCATCTGGCTGGTGAGGTTCGACGCCATCGAGTTCACGTTGTCGGTCAGGTCTTTCCAGGTGCCAGCCACGCCTTTCACTTGGGCCTGGCCGCCGAGTTTACCTTCGGTACCGACTTCGCGGGCAACGCGGGTGACCTCCGACGCGAAGGATGACAGCTGGTCCACCATGGTATTGATGGTGTTCTTCAGCTCGAGCACCTCGCCCCGGACGTCCACTGTAATTTTCTTGGAGAGGTCTCCATTCGCGACAGCCGTTGTGACTTCGGCGATGTTGCGGACTTGAGTCGTCAGGTTGTTCGCCATGAAGTTCACATTGTCGGTGAGGTCTTTCCAGGTCCCGGCGACGCCGCGCACATCCGCCTGACCGCCGAGTTTTCCTTCGGTCCCGACTTCGCGCGCGACGCGGGTGACCTCCGACGCGAAGGATGACAGCTGGTCCACCATGGTGTTGATGGTGTTCTTCAGCTCGAGGATTTCTCCTTTCACATCCACCGTAATCTTCTTGGTCAAGTCGCCACGGGCGACGGCCGTGGTCACCTCGGCGATGTTACGGACCTGATTGGTGAGGTTATTCGCCATGAAATTGACGTTGTCGGTGAGGTCCTTCCAGGTACCTGCCAGGTACCTGCCACACCCTTTACCTGCGCCTGGCCTCCAAGCTTTCCTTCGGTGCCGACTTCGCGGGCGACGCGGGTGACCTCCGACGCGAAGGATGACAGCTGGTCCACCATGGTGTTGATGGTGTTCTTCAGTTCGAGAATTTCTCCTTTCACGTCTACCGTGATCTTCTTCGACAAGTCGCCGCTGGCGATCGCTGTCGTGACCTCCGCGATGTTACGGACCTGGTTGGTCAGGTTTGAAGCCATGAAGTTGACGTTATCGGTGAGATCTTTCCAGGTTCCGCCAACGCCTTTTACCTGCGCTTGGCCGCCGAGCTTACCTTCGGTGCCGACTTCGCGGGCGACGCGGGTTACCTCCGACGCGAAGGATGACAGCTGGTCCACCATGGTATTGATGGTGTTCTTGAGTTCGAGAATTTCTCCTTTGACGTCCACCGTGATCTTCTTCGAGAGGTCTCCGTTCGCTACGGCCGTGGTGACGTCGGCAATGTTACGGACCTGGTTGGTAAGATTCGATGCCATGAAGTTCACGTTATCGGTGAGGTCTTTCCAGGTCCCCGCCACGCCTTTCACCTGCGCCTGGCCGCCGAGCTTGCCTTCGGTGCCGACCTCGCGGGCGACGCGGGTTACTTCCGACGCGAAGGATGAGAGCTGGTCCACCATCGTGTTGATGGTGTTTTTGAGTTCGAGAATTTCTCCCTGAACGTCGACCGTGATCTTCTTGGAGAGGTCGCCATTGGCTACAGCAGTCGTAACTGCGGCGATGTTACGAACCTGGCTGGTCAGGTTCGATGCCATTGAGTTGACGTTATCCGTAAGGTCTTTCCACGTTCCCGCGACGCCGCGCACAATGGCTTGACCGCCGAGTTTACCTTGGGTACCGACCTCGCGCGCGACGCGCGTCACTTCCGACGCGAACGTCGAGAGCTGGTCCACCATGGTATTGATGGTGTTCTTGAGTTCGAGAATTTCTCCTTTGACGTCTACCGTAATCTTCTTGGAGAGGTCCCCGCGGGCGACAGCCGTTGTGACTTCGGCGATGTTGCGGACCTGGTTGGTCAGGTTGTTGGCCATGAAGTTGACGTTGTCGGTAAGATCCTTCCACGTGCCGGCGACGCCTTTCACTTGGGCCTGGCCGCCGAGCTTTCCTTCTGTACCGACCTCTCGGGCCACGCGGGTAACTTCCGACGCGAATGTGGAGAGCTGATCCACCATCGTGTTCACGATCTTCGCGGTTCGCAGGAATTCTCCGGTGAGCGGCCGTCCTTCGATTTCCAGAGCCATCGACTGAGAGAGATCGCCCTTCGCAACGGCGCCAATCACACGCGCCACCTCGGTGGTCGGCTGCACCAGGTCCGCGATCAGCGTGTTCACCGAATCGATGCAGGCCGACCACGATCCTGTCGCCAGCGGCAGAGAAGCGCGTTGACGGATCCGGCCTTCTTTACCGACGACAGTCGCAACTCGATCGAATTCCTTAGCCATGCGATCATTCAGCTCGATAACTTCGTTGAGGGCATCGTAAATTTTCCCGGTGAGTCCGGTCTGCTCCGACGGCAGCCGGGGGGTCGTGAAGTCGCCTTTTTTGAAGTCCGATAAAACCTTCAATAGCAGTCGGGCATCGATGGTTTCCGCAGCGACCTCGGTCACCCTGGCAGGCTTAGCTCTCATAGCGTTGATTCTCCATGGCGGATTTTTGGGCATCCTGTTGTAAAAACACACTCCTATCCCGTCGAAAAAGGAACCGGAGTTCTTTGCACCCTATCTACCAAAAGGTGTAGATTCTGTAAGTTACTGATTAGCCAAGGTGGGTCGGCGTTCTGGTTTAAGTGCCGATCAGTAGGGGGTCGCGGGCAGGGGCTTTTCTCCCGTTTTATCGGATTTATGGCGGGGAAATTTGTCACTAAAGCGGTAGAGAAATACCACTTCTTCAGACTTTAATGGGTTTACGCGGCTGGCTCTGAATCCGATTTCTTCGCTTCCCCCGACTCAATCTCTGCGACGAGTTTCCATTCGGTGGGCGCCTTATGGTTGGGACAATTCGGAAACTCGCCGCCGACAATCAGGACGATTTCGTAACCGCAGCACACCGTCTTATAGATTCCGAACTGCCAATTCTTATTGCCTGTGGAAAGCACCTACAGCCCCGTTGTTTCAGCGTACATAAGAATTTTTCCTGAGTGCAACAAGAAATTTGCGCATATCCAAAGGCAGTGATCCGATTCACATATACTAACGTCGCTCATGGCGATCAAAAACATTCAACGAGAGCATTCTCAGTCGATCGAATTGATCCGGGGGATTAGTCTTCCCGGCGCGGTTTCTCTCAACATGATCGCAATGATCGGTGTCGGACCTTTCATCACGATTCCCCTTATCGTCGCTGCGATGGGAGGTCCGCAAGCCATGCTCGGCTGGATCTTCGGAGCGCTGCTCGTCATCTGTGATGGACTCGTGTGGGCTGAACTAGGGGCGGCGCTGCCAAGTTCCGGCGGCTCGTACCGATATCTGAAAACGATTTATGATCCGGCGCGGCTGGGGAAGCTGATGGCGTTCCTTTTCATCTGGCAATTGACGTTCAGCGCGCCACTGTCCATCGCTTCCGGTTGCATTGGTCTTGCCCAATATGCCGCGTTTCTTTTTCCGGCGTTGACCACAACGTACTGGCAGGGGAATCTTCATCTGGTCGGTGCGAGTTTTGCTCTGACTCCCGCCACATTTGTTGCGATGGGAACCTGCGTGATTGCCGTGCTTCTCCTGTATCGCAACGTCGCGATCATCAGCCGGATCACCGAATACCTCTGGGTTGGCGTGATGTTGACTATCGCCTGGGTCATTGTTTCCGGCGTGACGCATTTCAACAGCGCTCGCGCGTTTGATTTTCCTGAGGGAGCGTTTGCGCTGTCGTTCAACTTTTTTAGCGGCCTCGGCGCGGCAATGCTGATCTCGGTATACGACTATTGGGGTTACTACGCTGTGTGTTTTGTCGGCGCAGAGGTCAGAGATCCCGGAAGAACGATTCCAAGAGCAATTCTGTATTCGATCCTCCTTGTCGCGATCATCTACCTTGTGATGAACGTCAGCATCCTGGGAGTAATTCCGTGGCAGGAACTGAACGAAACTGCCGACTCCGATGCGCGGAGGTACATTATTTCGGTCTTCATGCAACGTCTCTACGGCGACTGGGCAGGCAATCTCGCAACTATTTTGATCATGTGGACGGCCTTCGCTTCGGTCTTCTCACTTTTGCTTGGCTATTCGAGAGTACCGTACGCCGCGGCCGTCGATGGAGATTACTTCAGATCGTTTTCAAGCATTCATCCCCGACACCGCTTTCCTAATGTGTCGCTGGTAGTGCTGGGGACTCTTGCGGTTCTTTTCTGTCTGCTGCGGCTGCAAGACGTGATCGCCGCGTTGGTCGTGATTCGGCTGATGATTCAATTCCTTGCCCAGACAGTTGGTGTGATTCTTTTTCGTGTCCAAAGGCCTGATGTTCCGCGGCCATTCAAAATGTGGTTGTACCCTCTACCTGCCGTTCTTGCGCTTATCGGCTACCTGTACGTGCTCGTCATGCGCAGGGCCTTCACAAAGGAACTTCAGTACGGTGTTGTCATCTTGATTCTCGGAGGGATCGTCTTCTTCCTGCGGAATTGGAAACGCAAGGATTGGCCCTTCTCCCGTTTTTAGGTGCCCGCTTTTACATTGACAAGCTTCGGTAGCGAGCAATAGTCTCTCGCTCAAATAACTGTTCATCAGTAATGACAGGGATTCCATCCAGCAGCGCTTTTTGCGCGAGGAGGCGACGTTTTCGGAGTCGCATTTCGAAGAAAGGGGGAGTTATGGTCAACAAGAGAGGGATAGGTTTCACAAGTCTGGTAAGACTATTAACAGGGATTCTGGGCGTGACCGCATTGGCGAGCGGCCTGGTGTTCGGGCAAGAATTCTCAGCGACCATGTCCGGTGTCATACACGACGCCAGTGGGGGGTTGGTGCCGGGAGTGAGTGTTACGGCCAAGCATACCGAGAGTGGGCTAACGCGTACGGCAATCACCAACGAGACCGGCAGCTATCGTCTGCCGTCTCTTCCGGTTGGCGCATATGAAGTGACCGCCGAATTATCCGGGTTCAAGCAGCAGATGCGGCGCGGCGTCAATCTGGTTGTGACCCAGGAAGCGGTGGTGAATTTCACGCTCGAGGTAGGAGACATCAAAGACAACGTAACGGTGACCGAGGACGCGCCGCTTGTGAACACGACGCTAAGTTCCACGGCCGGCTTGGTCACGAAGGATCAAATCAAGGATCTGCCGTTGAACGGGCGGAGTTTTCTGGAGCTGATGACGCTCAACGCGGGCGTGATTGCCAACCGATCGAATACCACCAACAACGACGTGCCTTCGTTCTCAATCGCGGGAAAGCGTCCCGATAGCAACCGATTCACGATGAATGGAATGGATTACGTCGGGAACAATGCGGGCGGAACCTACACCGCACCCCAAGGCATAAGCGGGTATTTGCTCGGTGTAGATGCTGTGCGGGAATTCAACGTTCTCGGGCACACCTATGGCGCCGAATATGGAAAACGGGCCGGCGCGCAGGTCACCATTGTGACGACGTCGGGGACGAACCAGTGGCGTGGATCCATCTTCGAGTATCTGCGCAACAACGCTTTGGACACCCGGAACTTCTTCGACGTTTCCGAAGCTCCAAACCCGACCAAGGTACCGCCATTCCAGCGAAACCAGTTCGGCGGAGCGGTGGGAGGACCGATACGTAAGGACAAGATGTTCTTTTTCGGAAACTATGAAGGATTTCGAGAACGGCTGGCGGTGAGCCAATTTGGGTATGTACCTAGCAAGCAGGTCCGGCAGGGCCTTTGGCCGAACGCTTCGGGGCAATATGCGCAGGCACCCAATCTCGAGCCGCGGATGCTACCGTTTTTCCGGTATTGGCCAGAACCCAATGGTCCGGAGCAGCTCCTGAAGGGCTTGGCCACGGGAACCGCCCGTTATAGCGCGAATCCCAAGCGTTCGGTTCAGGAAGATTTTGGGTTGGGCCGCTTTGATTACTACTTATCTAGCCAAGATTCGGTCAACGGCAATTTCACGGCGGACAAGGGGAATCGGAGCAATCCGCAGGATCCCACTTTCCTCGTGGCCCAGCAAACCAATCTGTACACCCTCAGCACGCAAGAGACGCATATCTTTTCTCCGACTCTGGTCAACGTCGCGAACTTCGGGTACTCGAGCGCGAGGGCACAGCAGAAAGCCCCTCCGGTCACGCCATTTCCGGACGGGCTCCTGTTTCTGAGCGGAGGAGGCCGGAACAACCCCGGCTCGATCGTCATTGGAGGCGGGACGGTCACGGTCGGGGCATCGGCTTTAATCGCACCCAACGGCCAGAACCTCAATTACAACGCCCGGCGGAACTTCAGCGTCTCCGACGACCTGAAGCTGACGAAAGGGATTCACAGCTTCAGTTTCGGCGCGTGGTTCCAGCGCGTGGAGCAAACGGCGTTTTCCTCGGGTCAGAACAACGCCGGAACCGTGAGTTATCAGAGCTTGTTGTTATTCCTCCAGGATCGCCCGACCCAATTCAACACGCAAACGAAACCGACGGAACTGATCTTTAGCTCGAAGCAAGCCGCCTGGTATTTTCAAGATGAAATGAAGCTGCGTCCGAATCTCACCGTGCGTCTGGGACTGCGGGACGAGATGACCACCTTGATCAACGAGAAAAACGGTCACGCTTCGAATTACCTGTTTGATGCGAATGGGATCCTGATGACCGACCCGCACATTGGGAAAACGCCGCTTCTCGAGAACCACGCCAAGGCGCTGTTGCAGCCGCGGGTCGGCCTGGCGTGGGACGTGACCGGCTCTGGCAAGACGGCGGTGCGGGCCGGCTTTGGGATTCATAACGACCTGCAGGACAATCTTGCCAACCGGCTCAACGCGAATCCGCCGTTCAGCGGGCGGTTGACCTTCATGAACACGCCGCTGCTCTCCATCATTCCGGTATCAGCGGAGTCGGCACCCCCGCCCGCTTGTAAATTCGTCGGACAGACCACTCCACCCTGCTCGGTCTATGCGCCCGGCGGGATCGATCCGGACCTGCACACGCCTACACTCCAGCAATGGAGCCTGACGGTGGAACACCAACTGGCGCAAGACCTCGTGGCCGAGGCCGAGTATGTGGGCAGCCAGTCGTATCACGTTTCGACAACAATGGACGTCAATACGATTCAACCGCTGACGTGCGACAACCCGGCGGGCTGCCAGGCAGGCGGAATTCTCGCGGCAAACCAGAGGAGTGTCGTCCCGCAGGGAACCCTGTACGTCCCGGTGGGATCGCGTCCGAACCCGCTACTCGGCACCAGCCAGGGCTGGTACTATCTCGGCACCAGCAACTACCATGCGATGAATCTCTCCTTGCTCAAGCGCGCGAGCCGCGGACTGACGTTCAAGACCAGCTATGGCTGGGGAAAGGTGTTGGACCTCAATTCCGCTAACCTCGTCAATGGCGCCGATAATGAGGCTCCAACGGTCTTGAATCGTTTTGACCGGAAGCGCGACAAGGGACCCGCCTCCTTCAGCCTCCTACACCAATTCAGCACCAACTTCAGCTATCAGTTGCCGTTCGGGAACGGCAAGACTTTCGGCGGAGCTACGGGTTGGGTGGACAAGCTGATCGGCGGTTGGCAGTGGAACGGCATCTTCGTAGCCAATAGCGGCTTTCCCATTACGCCTCAGGTTGGCTCGAATCGGTCCGGTACGGGGGACACTGGTCGCCTTCCCGATAGGCCAAGCTTGAACCCCGACTTCAAAGGAAACCCGATTCTGGGAGTAGAGGGGTTCAAGAAGACCGGCCGCTATTACGATCCCAACGCCTTCGTGCTGCCGGTGGCCGGAACCTTCGGAAACGTCGGGCGCGGCCAGTTCCGGGGACCGGGCTACCTCAACGTGGATACGTCGTTGTTCAAACGGATTCCATTGAAAGAGCGATTGAATTTGCAGTTCCGGACCGAGATCTTCAACGTTCTGAATCACGCGAACTTTGATACGCCCGTTCTCCCTGTTTTTGTGGGCACAGACATCAGCCCGACGGCCGGTGTCATTACCGGTACGTCTACGAACGGAAACGGCCGGCAGATTCAATTCGCGCTGCGGCTGGAATTCTGATCGGCACTGCGGCGGTCTCTTAAAGGTTGATTATAAGGAGGACGCGTACACCCTCGAGCTCTGGCCGCAAATCCACCCGTACATCCTGGAACTTTCCCGCAGGCTCGAGTGCAAGAACGCTTTGTTCGATTTTCGCCGCAGAAAAAGGCTCGCCGGCATGTAGGGCGAGAACCGGAGTGAATTCCTCGGCGTCAAGATCGGGACGGCCCGCTACTTCCACGCAAGAGACAGTCTGGCCTTCGCAGGAGAGAAGTTCGGTTCTCTTGACAGCGGACGAATCCGTCGGAACGGGGTTTTGGAGGGCGTTGGGGTGGCCAACAAAGTTGTGCACAGGATGGCCCCCAGCAGTGCTAGATTAAAGCCATGCAGCAGGCATGTCTTTTTTGCAGAATCATTAAACGCGAAACACCCGCGGACTTTATGCATGAAGATGACCTCGTCGTGGCATTCAAAGATCTTCGGCCGCAAGCGCCCGTTCATTTCTTGGTGGTGTCCAAGAAGCATATTGCGACATTGAATGACTTGCTGCCGGAGGACAGTCCGCTCATTGGCCAAATGTTCCAGGTTGCCAAGAAACTGGCGGTGCAATCGAATATCCACGAAAAGGGCTATCGCACGGTATTCAACGTGAACGCGGGCGCCGGGCAGTCGGTCTACCACATCCATCTGCACGTCCTGGGTGGGCGAATGTTTAGTTGGCCGCCCGGATAATAGGCATGTAAGGCAGTCTTGGGTCAGGTCAAGACAAACGGCGTTCCGAACGGGTCGTCCCTTTCGTGTCCGAAGAATGCAGTTGCGAAAGCGGCTGTCCACCGCCCGGCCGAGCAAAGAGCGAGACAGGTCTGTCTCGTTCGCATTACGGCAAATCTCGCTCCGGCGGACCGTCGTAGGCGATGTCATTCAGATCAATGGCTCGAAAGGGGCGTTCACGTGTAGTTTCCTCCACAGCATGCGCCGCAAGTCCGACGACGCGCGGAATTATGAAGAAGGCGCGGCCGTAGTGCCATGAGATTCCCATGTCTGAGATGATGCCCGAAATAACACCGTCAATATTGACGGGGAGGCCGAGCTCAGCGCCGATGGCGTGCGCGAGCTCGAGGCAAGGTCCCGCAAGATTCCATTCCTTCGCTTTCGCAATCAGAGTCAGCGTGCGCGGGTCGCGGTCATGCCACGGGTGTCCGAAACCCGGAATACGTTGGCGTCGACGGCGGAAATCGTTGACGATCTCTGGAGCCGATCTCCCGGCCGGCACGCTTTCCTGTAGAAGCTTGGCGCATTGCTCGATCGCACCGCCGTGGTGGTCACCAAGCGAAAGAATGCCTGCTGCTACAGCAGCTTGAAGCGGAACTCCGCCGGAGGCAACGAAGCGCGTCGCATCAATGGAGGGCGCGAGAAATGAATGATCGGTGCTCGAAACCACGATCATTTCGATCAGCCTTCCTTCATTTCCGGCAGGCAATTCTCCCTTGAAGGTCAGGTAAATGACGTCGCCGAAAGAGCACCTTCCCATCAGGTCCTGGACGCGGTACCCGCGAATCAGAATCTTGTTGGGCTCGACTGCCGACAGTGACGTCCTCCAAAATGGTTGGCTCATGGCTCGTCCTCTTTATTGAGCGGGCACATCGTGCGAAGCTGCGCTCGATAGATGTGGCGGACCTTCAAGAAAAATTCCTGATATTCTTTCGACTGATAATCCGGGTAGGTCCAGGGGAAAAATTGATATCTATTATTTTTGAAGTGCATCGTGACCTCGCCGAAGATCCCACCGCTCAAATAAAGTCTGTGATAAAAGTTCTTTGTGGAGGCGAGAATGACTTTGGCCTGTTCGATATAGCCGGGATCCAAGTTTACCGGTCGCTTCACCGATGACAAGAGCGGATTGAGTTCTTCCTCTAAACGATTCGTTTGCCTCTTGATTTCTGGAAGATGATCCGCTTCGATAAGCCGCTCGAACGAGAAAAACACGCGATCGATGATGTCGCCCATTTCGGTCTCGTAATAGTCGGTGAAGTCAAACGGAATCACCGGCGAGCGATGATCGATCGGGCCATGAGCCGCTGCAAGACGTTGCTCCACTTCAGCAATGAGTTTGGAGTGGGAGACCAGAACGCCAATGAAGAGTTTGACTGGATTGAACTGACGGATCACGCCCATAGAGTCATGAAACAACTATCGCTAAAGGAAATCCAGAATAAATACGCGACGGGCACTGTCTCTGTTTCATCAGCCATCCTCCGCAGACTGCAGCGAGATCCTCGTGCTGGCGCACGGCGTCTTTACAAGGTTCTGGTGAAGCGGTTCGACGAAGAAAAGAAGGAACGGAATCGTCTGGATGCCATGCTGCACTTCGAACGGCTGTTGTGGAAGGCAGGCATCCAACACATCGCTGGTGTCGACGAAGTTGGTGTCGGACCCCTCGCCGGTCCGGTTGTCGCTGCTGCAGTCATCTTCCCTCCGGGTGTCGAGATCGAAGGCATCGACGACTCCAAGGCGCTCGATGAAGAGTCTCGCAATCGCCTCGAACAGGAAATACGCGTAAGGGCTTCCGCCATAGGGATTGGGCTCGTAGAGGTCGATGAAATCGACCGCATCAATATTTATCACGCCGGTATCCGCGCTATGCAACTTGCTCTGGAGAATTTGCCGCTCGCTCCTCAGCATATTCTTGTCGACAGCCGTAGCATTCCCGGATTCCCGCAGCCGCAAAATAGCTTCGATAAAGGCGACGGCATCAATTTCTCGATTGCATCAGCGTCAATTGTCGCGAAGGTACATCGGGACGGTTTAATGACCGAATTGGATAGAAGATATCCTGGATACGGTTTTGCCAGTCATAAAGGTTACGCGACTCCCGAACACCAACGGGCGATTCGTGAGCTCGGTCCTTGTCCTATCCATCGCCGGTCCTTTGATTACATACGGGAAATCTGCGGACAATATTGTGATCTCTACTACTCACTGAAAGAGGAAGGCTATGCCTGCAGGTCCCGCAGCGAATTGTCGGACTGGGAATCGAAAATGAAAGCCTCCGCGGAGAGTCTATCCATCAATGAAAACAAAAAGCTCCATCTCATGGCAGCCCGGCGGTGGAAGAGGATAGCGAACGCGGGATGACTACCCTCATTCGATTTTTTTTTGGAACGATAGAGTTTCCTTCAAGGTGTGGAACGACATGTCTAACAGTATTTCAGAACCGAGTGCCGTGTTTGTCGTCTCGTTATAAAAGCGAAAGTCGTACAACAGAACCCGGTACCCGAAATCTGTTCTTTGCGCACGTATGACCGGAAATCGCGCGAATGCCAAAAGAACTCGCGCCGATTGTGAATCTAACGCTTGCTTCGGAATTTGCGGCGAAGCGCTCCGTTCCATGTGCGCGGTTTCTGTCATCAAATGATCCAAAGGGTCGATGCTGACCTTCACCACTTGTTGTTTCGATTGCACGAAGCCTTGCCAGACCAGCGGATTCAAAATCCTGGGTGCTACACCCCATTTTTCAGTGCCCGGCGTGCGAGCTGCCAACGTTTGAACTTGTGAAGTAGCCAAGCCGCGCAGCTCCAACCGCCCGCCGATATAAAGAATTACGACCCCAAGGGAAATACATGTGATGGAACGCTTATTTTTGTTGAAAACCTCGCCGGCCAGGACTCCAGCGAGTAATAGGAAATCGAGATACGGGTCGATTATCGGCAGCAAGTCACCGTAGTACCAGGTTGGGTTCCACGGTAAGAAAGGCCGCAAGCCATACGTGTTCGTGTAGTCCAGAAGAGGATGGGTGGCCATCGAAATCAATGCCACGAGATATGTTTTCCAGAAGTTCCCAGAAAAAATGGACATGACGGCCGTGAAGGCCAACGCGAGCACCGGAATCCCGACGAAAGTGTGCGTAATTCCACGGTGGTATTCCAGGTAAGTCCTGGTACTCGAAAGGGCTGTGACGATGTCGATATCCGGAAAATTGGAGGCAAGAACCGCGGTGACAGCGGCCCTCGGAACCCAACCGTCAAAGCCGGTTCGAGCTATCGCCAACCCGACAAAAGTGTGGGTTGAGTTGAACATTGAGGATTGAACCGTGTGTATGATTATTGTATATTGCGCGCACTTTGTGAGAATGCACTCCAGCAAATTTCGCGATCCGCTGATCAGCCGGGCGCAGCCGGTCACGATCATAACACCGATCGTTGACGAGACTTTGCGCATAGCCGGGGTGTCCTCGATTCGCGAAGAAATCATCGATCGATTCATGAACGGACAACCGCGCATCGCAGTCGTACACGGGGGAGAAGATCATCCGCCCAACGTTGGCGCGCGAGAGACCATCCGGCGGATTATCCGGTGCATTTGGGCCAATGACGGAATCCCGTTTGAGGTGTCGCAATCGGCTCCGTGCGAGGAGTTATCACAAGGTTTGGACGGCATGAACTATGGGCTGCTTTCCCGAAATTTCTGGGCGGCGAGCGTGGCTTCACTAATGGAAGCGCATGCCTACGATGGCGCGATCGTACTGGGCGCCTGCGACAAGATGATGGCGGGAAGCCTGCGGGCTCTCATTGAGGCCGACCTTGCCCGGCAGCGGCGGAAGTCTCGCCCCGTTTTTGCGGTGCTCATTCCGTCACTGATAGGACGGGAAAATCATCTCGCCGAGGAAGACCGGCGCAAATTCGAACCGCTGCGTCATCGATTGACGGCAACCGAACGCGCGGAACTCGACGAATTGTTTGCCCGACCGATGAAGCCGCACGTCTATGCGCAGATCAAGTTGCTTCTGGACCGTTGTTTTCATCGGCGCGTTATTCAAGAAGGAGAAAAAGACGAACTGGAGCGAACTATCGCGAAATGCACATCTGTGCAGGGCGCCAATTGTGCCGCTTCCGAAGCATCGATGGCGCATCGATTGATCCTGGCTTCATTGGGTATCGTTCCGCGGCGTCTCGATATCTGCGCCAAAGCGCCGAGTGACGAACAACTCACTGAGGCGGTGAACCGGCTCATACAGGCAATTCAAAAGCGGGAGCGGCGCGTGAGTGTGGCGAGCCTCACCCGTTACAATCTGACCAATGCTGCCGCGGTATGGAGCGCCACCGGGGGACATCCGGCATGGTTGCTGCACTTGACCTACCTGGCCGATGCGGTTGGAAAAAAACTCTCCATCGCCGATATGACCAAGAAGGTCCAGAAAGTTCCGCAGATCCTTGCCATCGACGAAGCGGCCGGGAATTCCGTCTACTCTATGGCGATCGAAACCGAAAACGGCGGGAACTCTGGGATCGACACGATCATGCGCACGCTCGCCGAAAAGCGTCTGATCGAAGACCGCGCGCCGACTCTGGATGGTTCCTGGATGCAACGCATCATGGAAGCGAAGTCCGCCAACGGAAACTTTGTTTATTCGACAATGACTCCTTTCTCGCGCTCATGCGGTTTGATCGGAATGCACGGAAACGCCTGTGCTGGCGCGATCGCCCGGCTGGGCCCGCGAAATCGAAATGGCGGCCTGGAGAAATTCGACCGCAAAATCTATCTCGCCATTTACTACCTGGGCCAAAAAGATCTGCAACCAGATCTGGTCGCCGAAGACGGAGTCCTCGAACGTCTCAAACGAAAGATTTCGCGCGAAGATTTGTACTACACCTGGTCCTTCAACTGGGGATCTCAGAATGGCGCGGCGGGCGAACTGTCGCAATGGAATAAGGCAAAGATCTGGAATTATCTGCTCGCGCACGATCTTCTTCGAGTGATGGTTGTTGTTGCGGGCGCGGGACCGCGCGCGTCAGGTATGCCCGAACTTCAACTTTCCGCTAACGCGGCATCACGGCCGCTCACGGGAATATCCATTCTTGTCACCGATGGGCGAGTTTCCTATCACAATGAAAGCATTTCAATTGCGCATGTCGTGCCCGAGGCACTCGATGGCGGCGGCCTGGCCGCGATCCGGACGGGTGACTGGATTTATCTCGACCTGAGTTGCGGTGAATTCCAGGTGGTCCGTCACTCCACTCGTGGTTACAAAGTACTCGCACCAAGGGATCTTGCAAATCGGACCGACCGCAAGAAACGCATCAATGAGCTTGAACGGCGCCGCCAGGAATTACTTCCATCCTTCCGTATCCTTCTCGATAGAGTGTCTTCGGCCGAAGCCGGTGTGTCCCCCCTAATGAAGAACAACTAGAAGAAATTCGCTAGAATGGTTCTCCTATGCCGTACGAACTCGTTCTCTTCAAGAATATCGTGGACCCGCGTGTAAAGGAGATTGACCGCTATATCGAGTTGGGCGGCTATAAGGCTGCAGAGAAAGTCGTGAAAGAAATAACGCCGAAGGACGTCATCGAGACGACGAAAGCAACTGGACTACGCGGCCGTGGTGGCGCAGGTTTCCCGACCGGCCTGAAGTGGAGCTTCGTCCCGAAAGATACCGGAAAACCGATTTACCTCTGTTGCAATGCCGACGAGAGCGAGCCTGGTACGTGCAAGGATCGTGTGATCATCGAACGGGATCCGCATCAGCTCATCGAGGGGATCATCATCGCTGCCTACGCCGTCGATTGCCACCTCGCGTTCATCTACCTACGAGGCGAGTTCTCACTCGGTTATCGTGTTCTCGACAAGGCTTTGCAAGAAGCGCGAGCACGAGGGTTCCTTGGTGGAAGGATCTTCGGATCCGGCCATGACCTCGATATCGTCCTGCACTCTGGCGCTGGAGCCTACATTTGCGGTGAGGAAACCGGTCTGATCGAATCCTTGGAAGGCAAACGGGGGCATCCACGTCAAAAGCCGCCGTTTCCGGCGGTCCAGGGACTTTATGGTTGTCCGACCGTTGTCAACAACGTGGAGACGCTTGCAAACCTTCCTCATATTTTTAATCGTGGCGTTGATTGGTTTAAAAGTATCGGGTCCAACGAAAAGAACACAGGCCCGAAACTCTACTGCGTCAGCGGCCACGTGAATAAACCGGCAGTAGTTGAGCGCGAACTTGGAGTTCCCTTGATGGAACTGATCAATGAAGTTTGTGGAGGTGTCCGTGACGGCAACAAGTTGAAAGGCGTCATTCCGGGCGGTTCTTCGGTTCCTATCCTTCGTCCCGAAGAATGCGATGTGCGGATGGACTTCGACTCCCTCGCGGCAAAGGGAACGCTGCTCGGCTCTTGCGGTGTAATGGTCATGGACGAAACCGCGTGCATGGTGCGGCTCGCTTTACGGACGGCGCGCTTCTACGCGGAAGAAACTTGCGGGCAATGCACGCAATGCCGCGAAGGGACGTGGTGGATGGAACAGGTGCTACATCGGATCGAACACGGCTACGGAAAGGCGGATGACCTCCGCATGATCCTCGACATGTGCGCGAACATGAAAGGCGTGACGATCTGTGTCTTGAGTGATGCGTGCGCAATGCCCGTCGAGGCAATGATCAACAAGTACCGCGAAGAATTCGAATATCACATCACACAAAAACGGTGCATGGTTCCGGCGCACGCCCACGCCTGAGAATTTCTTACGGCTTAGGCGCCGGTGGCGGAAGCGTGCGGGCTTCCACTACCGATTGAAATCCCCTCCGGTTATGAGATCCATCGCAGAAAGGTTTATTTTCCGAGTGGCCGCAGCGGCATAGTGAAATCGCAGTACGCCCTGCCAGGTCGAACTCTTTCCCTTGACCGTCCTTAATGACGAAGTTACCTGAAATCCGGAGCGGCCCGTTTGGAGATACGTTGATATCAGTGTCAGCCATTGAATTCTCCTCTTCCCCTCCTCGCAGAGGAGGGGGTGGCGCGAAGCGCCGGGGGTGGTCAGCCCGGCGAAATATCCAGGTCTGGTATTCTAATCCCAGAAGCAAGCGTTCCGCGGGATCACCACAACTCCTGATTCCGTCACCGTGAACCGCCGCCGGTCTTCTTCCGGGTTATAGCCGATTTCAATGCCAGGCGGGATCCGCACATACTTGTCGACAATGACCCTTCGCAATTTGGAATGACGGCCGACGTCGACGCCATTCATCAAAATGCATTCGTCGACCTGCGAATAGCTATTGATTCGAACTTCCGGAGAAAGTATCGAATTCCGCACGCGCCCGCCACTGACAATCGATCCCTGGGAAATGATGGAATTGATTGCTGCCCCCACGCGGCCTTCAAGTTCCAGCGCCCAAATGGTTTTTGCGGGCGGATAAGAGCGGACGTAGGTGCGGATCGGCCATTCCTTGTCGTAGAGATTGAATTGAGGATCGATGGAGATCAGGTCCATATTCGCGTCAAAGTAGGCATCCAGCGTACCGATGTCTCGCCAGTACTTACCATCCTTTTGGTTCATGTCCTTGAAATTGAACGCGTATACATTCGTGTTGCCGATCAGATTCGGGATGATGTTGCGGCCGAAGTCGTGGCTCGTATCTTTCGCGGCGTCGTCCAGAAGCGATTGGATCAAGACAGGAGTCCTAAAAACGTAAATACCCATCGAAGCCAAAACAAGGTTTGGATTCGATGGTATCGGCTTCGGATTTTTCGGCTTTTCCTCAAATCCGACGATCCGTTGGTTGCGATCGATCTCCAGAACACCTAGATGGCAAGCGGCTTCTCGGGGGAATTCGATTGTCGAAACCGTGACATCGGCGCCTGATGCGACATGGAACTCCAGCAACTCGCTGTAGTCCATCTTGTAAATGTGATCCCCGCAGAGGATCAGCACGTATTCCGGATTTTCCCGCTCAATTGTATAGATGTTCTGATACACAGCATCGGCTGTGCCTTGGTACCACTTTTCTGATGCGCGAAGCTGGGGAGGAATAGTGAAGATAAATTCGCCACGATCGTAAGAAAAAATATTCCATCCCAGCCGGATGTGCCGATCCAAAGAATCGGATTTGTATTGTGTGAGGACGCAGATTCTCTTGAGCTGAGAATTGAGACAGTTCGACAACGCAAAATCGACGATCCGATAAATCCCACCGAACGGGACGGCGGGTTTTGCCCGGTGCTTGGTTAAAGGATAGAGACGTTCCCCTTGCCCCCCGGCCAGGATCACCGCCAGCGTATGAATGATCGCACTCGTCCGAGGTGTGACGCGTTTCACGTTCGCTCGTCTGCAATTTCGTCGGCTTTGGTTTTCCGTGTCAGGTTTATTCTTACATTTTGTTGATTTGAAAATAGTTTGTCCTCGAAGTCGAGGTCCTTGGACGAGGGCAGACGCGGGAAAAGATTCCGATGGAATTTCCCCACCTACGGCAATTTTTACCCGCCGCAAACGTCGTCTGTGCGGATGCTTAGCTCGGGCTTGACAGTGGCTGCCTGACGTTCCACGCAACTCCAGCCAACAAAAGAAGGACAAATCCGTCAAATTCTAATGACTTTGGAAGCGCACTTGCTTAGGATGGAATACCTTGTCTGGGATTAGCCAGATCGGATGCTGGCGCTTGTCGGGCTCGGGTTTATTACGTGCAGCCAGTGAGAGTTGACAGAGCGATAACGAAGCATATACTCCGATTCCCGTTAATCAAGGCCAAGGAGGGTTTTGAGGACAGGGAGGACTAGCTCAAATGGACGACAAGAAGACTCAGAAATTCCGTCTGCGGCTGCTGGAAGAATACCAAAAGCTGATTCGCTCCATCAATCGAAACAGGTTGGCGGAGGAAGAGATCAAGCTTGAAAATACCGAAGACGAAGGCGATCTGGCGACAATCAGTCATAATAAAGAACTGCTATACAACCTCCACGAAAGCGACTTTCAGAGGTTGAAGTCGATACAGGAAGCTCTGAAGCGCATGGACCGCGGTGAATATGGTGAATGCGTTCGCTGCGGGGAAGATATTAACGAAAAACGCCTGATGGCCGTTCCTTGGGCGACCTTGTGCATTCAGTGTCAGGAAGAGGCCGAAAAAGAGAGTGCCTCTCCGCGGCCTGTCTTGGCCGGTATGCTGAAACCCGAGGAGGCCGAAGAGCCTGAAATCTGATTCACATCCTGGCGATCGTCCTTGCCATTAAAAACAAAGCCATCCCGGCAAATACGACGATCGCCATCTTCACTCCTTTTTCGCGATTGACCTCAGGTATTAAATCCGTAGCTGCGACATACAGCGTCGAACCCGCGGAGATGGGAAGGGCATAGGCAAGCATTACTCCCCCTCCAAGGAGGTGGACCGCCAAAACGCCCACGAGTGTGGAGCCGCCAAGAGCGCTTGCGCCTGCAAGCGCTCTTCGCTTCGAATGACCTGACGTAATCACGATTGAAGCGATCGTAAAGCCGTCCGGTATCTTGTGTAGCAGCACCGCCAAGAAAATCAGAACACCGACACCGGGCGATATGATGAATCCAGCGCCGATCGCCACACCATCGAAGAACGTATGCACGAGCATCCCGATCAGCGCCGAGATTCCGACGATTGGATCCACGACTTCCTCGTGGTGCGTCTCTTCGCCAAAATGCAGATGAGAAGCGAAGGTGTGCTCGAAGGTGTGTACAATCAAGTAGCCAAGCAACACCAGGGCCGGCGCGGAGCTCGTCAGCGTCAGGCTCTCCGGCAGCATCTCGAGAAAGACTGTTCCCAGCATGAACCCCGATCCCAACGCGATGAAATAACGCAGCGATCGGTTCGCCCACTTGCCGGACGATACGATGACACCACCAAGGACATTGGCGGACGCGGCGGCAACCGCGAACAATAACGATTGAGCGAAAGCGTTCATCCGCTATGTCGAACGGTTATGATGTCGCCATCTTTCACGTGATACTCTTTACCTTCCAGCCGAAGCAATCCTTTTTCCTTGAGTGCCTGCATCGTCCCGTATTTCACGAAATCGTCGTTATGGCAAACCTCCGCCCGAATGAAATGATCTGCCAGATCCGTGTGAATGACGCCGGCGGCTTGCTGCGCGTTCGTTCCACGCATGATCGTCCAAGCCCGGCATTCTTCCTCACCCACTGTAAAGAATGAGATGAGGCCGAGCAGCCGATATGTTGTCCGAATCAACCGCTCGGCGCCGGATTCGGTCAAACCGTAATCGGATAAAAAACTTTTCAATTCCTCCGAGGGTAGTTCGGCCATCTCCGCTTCAAGCTTTCCACAGATGATGGTCTGTTCGGTGCCTGCACGAAGCAAGGCTTGCGCATCCGGATGCCTCAGGCGATCGAGCTGATCTTCACCGATATTTTCTACGTAAATCATCGGCTTCTCGGAAAGAAATGCGAAACCTTTCACGAGTTTCTTTTCTTCGTCACTGACTTCCATTTCGCGAAGGGGCTTTTCTGATTCGAGCCACTCCTTTGCACACTGCAAATATGCCAACTCCTTTTCCAAGGCTACATTCTTGATCTTCTTCAGGTCCTTTTCGAGTCTTTCCATCCGCTTTTCGATGGATGCGATATCGGCGAGCATCAATTCATAATCGAGATTGCGCTTGTCACGTTCCGGATCCACTGTTCCTTCCGAGTGCGGCACCGACTCATCGTGAAAGACCCGAACGACGTGCACGAGCGCGTCAACCGTGCGCACCGGCGCCAGCGCCAAATCTTGACCTTTCCCTCGCACGAGCCCCTGAACGTCGACGAATTCAACAGTCGCGTACGTTGTTTTTTCAGGATTGAATTTTGAGGAGAGAAAATTCAGGCGCGCGTCCGGAACTTTGACGATGCCGACATTCGGCTCCAGCTTCCGGCCCCCTGCTGGACCTGCCGCGGCTTTCCCGTGGGTGAGCACATTGAATATGGTCGTTTTGCCTACCGAAGGCAGACCAATGATTCCGGCTTTCATAATGCAATCTTTTAAGCATAACCGGTGCCGTTAGGTCGCGACGAAAACCTTCCTCACCAACGCCAACTTTTCATTTGACACGGTCCAGCCGCGCGAGTAGTCTGAAGTGGCCAAAAATGGACAAATTTGTACATTATTGGCTTCTAAAGGACCAATATCGATGTTGCGTGGGAACGCACCCGCTACCATTGACGAGAAGGGACGGCTCAAGATTCCGTCCAATTTCCGCGCGCACATCGATGAGTCCTGGGGCAGCGACTTCTACATCACGTCTCTCTCGGGAGAATCCGTGCTGATTTATCCCCTCCCTGTCTGGCAAGAAATTGAAGAACGACTAGCCAAGCTCCCTTCCTTGAATCCAACAAAGAAGAAGTTTCTTGATCGAACGAACTATTACGGTCAGGTAACCACTGCTGATAAGTCAGGGCGGGTTCTGATTCCGCCGCTATTGCGAGAATCGGCCCAGATGGTGGGAGAAGTCGCTGTCCTCGGTTATTTGGATCACTTGGATGTCTGGAATCATAAGCAGTTCCTCGGCCGCATCAAGGAACACGAATTCAGCGAGGACGATAAGGAAACACTGAGCAAATTGGGAATCTGATGAAATCGGATCTTCATGCTTGGACACACGCCAGTTTTAGCCGAAGAGGTGATTCAATTCCTGGATCCCAGGCCCGGCGGTCGTTTTATCGATGTTACCGTTGGAGCTGGGGGACACAGCCGCGCCATTCTAGAGTTGACGGCACCCGATGGGAAATTGCTGGCGATCGATCAGGACGAATCGGCGCTGAAGCAAGCGAGAGAAGCATTGGCCTCCTTTGCACCGCGCGTCGTTTTCTTGCACTCGAACTTCAGGCACGTCGCCGAGCTGGCGGGGGCGGAAAGGTTTTCGGAATCCGATGGCGTGCTGGCCGATATCGGCATTTCATCGATGATGGTGGAGGATCCGTCGCGGGGGTTTTCATTCATGCATGAAGGCCCCCTCGATATGCGGATGGACCGCACGCAGCCGCTCACGGCAGCCGATGTACTGAACACACGATCCGAAAAAGACATTGCCGACATTCTCTACAATTACGGCGAGGAACGCCGGTCGCGCCCGATCGCCCGATCGATCGTGCGTGCGCGTCCGCTTGAAACGACAACGGAGCTGGTGCGGGCCATCGAGCGCGTGACGGGCGGCCCTCGTTACGGCCGAATTCATCCAGCCACGCGCACCTTTCAAGCCTTGCGCATCTTTGTGAACGACGAATTGAGGAATCTCGAAATGTTTGTGGATTCGTCGATGCACGCGGTGAGATCCGGCGGGCGAATCGTTGTGATCACGTTTCATTCATTGGAAGATCGAATCGTCAAACAAAAGTTTCGCGCGCCGGCTGTGCCGGGACGAGTTCTAACGAAGAAGGTCGTCACGGCGAGCGAAGAAGAACTGCAGCGTAATCCCCGCTCTCGAAGCGCGAAATTGCGCGCCTGGGAAAGAAGCTAATGGCCATTGAAGTCCATCTTGAGAAACGGATCGTCAACAATAAAGTCATGCGCCAAGCCGATACGAAAAGCTATCGTGATTACATCATCGTGACTGTGCTGGCCGCGATGTTCTTGTTCGGTCTTTTCGCCTACGGCTGGCAGCACTACCAGTGGATTCAATACGGCTATCGGATCGAGGAAGCTCAAAGAAAAAAGGAGCAGTTGGCTGAGATCGGGCGCCAGCTTCGGCTCGAGCGCGCATCGCTCAGCAATCCTCAGCGAATCGATTCCATTGCGAGGAAACAGCTCGGCATGGTCGTTCCTGTTCCCGGCCAACTCGTCACATTCCATGCGGACGCGCCGTTGACGATTCCGGTACCGCAACCGGTGCGGCCGGCTCAACAAGCAGAATTGCAGCCGCAGCCGGCGGCGTTGGAAGTGAAAAGATGACTTTAGTTTCGGATTTACGGAATTCGGATTTCGGATTTGGGGCCCAAATTAAAAGCGCCGTGACGGGTGGCTAGGTGGCCGAGCGAAACAAATCCGAAATCCGAATTCCGAAATCCGAATAAAATGCGATGAAGAAATATCCAACGAGACGGATTTACGTTGTGATTGCCATCGTGGCTCTATGGGCAACGGCGATCGGAGCGCGCCTTTGTTTTCTTCATGTCGTTCATTCCGCAGATTACAAGCAGCGCGCTGAGCGCCAGCAACAGCGTACATTTGAGCTGACTCCGCAGCGGGGCATCATCTACGACCGCAACAAGAATGAGCTGGCCGTCAGCGTCAAAGTCGATTCCATTTTTGCGGTTCCCGACGAGATCGATGATCCCACGGCAACTGCCGCAACTCTTTCGACTTTACTTGGCGTTCCTCGAGACGAGCTTTCCCAGAAGCTTCAGATGCAGCGATCTTTCGTGTGGATCAAGCGAAAGGTCAATGTCGCCGAATCCATCGCGCTCGCAAGAAGGAAACTTCCGGGCATCTATTTTCAAAAGGAGCACCACCGCTTTTATCCAAAGCGGGAAATGGCCGCGCACGTTCTGGGCTATGTCAACATCGATGAAGAGGGCATGGGCGGACTGGAATACCGGTACAACCGAAGCGTCCGTGGGGAGACCGGGCGGGCTGTCATCATGAGCGACGCACGCGGCCGCAGCTTCAACAGCGTCGAACAGCCACCGGCGCCCGGAGCGAATCTGATCACGACAATCGACGAAAATATCCAATACATTCTCGAAAAAGAAATTGCGGAGGCTGCGGCCAAGACTCGGCCAAAAGGACTCTCCATCATCGCGATGTCTCCTTCCACAGGCGAGATCCTCGGGATGGCGAACTATCCCACCTTCAATCCGAATGAGTATGCCCGCTCGCCGCAAAATTGGAGCAATCATGCCGTCAGTCAGACCTACGAGCCGGGTTCGACATTCAAGATTGTGACCGTTGCTTCGGCTATTGAAGAGGGTTTGGCAACTCCCACCGACCTCATCGATTGTCAGATGGGTTCCATTGTCGTCTTCGGCCGGTTGATTCACGACCACAAGCCATTTGGACTTCTGACAGTTAAACAGATCGTGGAGAAGTCATCGGATGTCGGCGCCATTAAGCTCGGCCTTCGTCTTGGCGACGAACGATTCGCGACCTACATTGATCGCCTGGGCTTTGGAAAGCCAACAAATATCGATCTTCCCGGCGAGGAACGCGGGCTGACGAAACCGGCATCGCATTGGACAAAGAGTTCCATCGGATCGATAGCGATGGGTCAAGAGATCGGCGTGACTCCGCTTCAGATCATCCGAATGGTTTCCGTCATCGCGAACGGCGGAATTTTGTACGAGCCCTACATTGTCAAGAGAATCGAACATCCGCAAAGGGGGGTTCTCAGCGAGACCACACCGCATGGTGAGCGCGTCATTTCTGCCGATACTGCCGCCAAACTACAAGACATGCTTGAAGTCGTCGTTACCCACGGCACGGCAACGGCGGGGAAGCTCGATGGTTACACCGCCGCAGGAAAGACCGGAACTGCACAAAAAATCGATGAAACCGGCCGCTATTCGAAAACGAAGTTCGTCGCATCGTTTGCAGGATTCGCTCCGGCTTCGAATCCCGTGATTGCTATCATTGTTGTCATTGACGGACCGGCTGGACCGCACATGGGCGGTCAGGTTGCCGCCCCTCTATTCAAAAAAGTAGCCGAGCCGATCTTGCGATACATGTCCGTTCCGCCCGATGTTCCATCCTACGCGCCGCAGTATACGGTCAAGAATGAAAAGCCGCGGCTCACTGTAGCGGCGGTTTATGACCGCCGGCGCTCCCTGCAGCCGGTATCCACGGTGGTCATACACCGCCGCTATAGTGGTGATGGCGGCGATTTCGGCGACATTACTATTCCCGATTTCCACGGAAAGTCTCTTCGGCAAGTCACCGAAGAGTGTTTAAAGGCGGGTTTGCGATTGCAATCTGCGGGCTCGGGGGCCGCCGTGGAGCAGATGCCGCCGCCCGGCGCCAGCGTGCGCGTGGGCGCACGCGTGCAAGTGCGGTTTTCAACGCGCGCGTCACAGCGGTAGCATTAAGAAAATGAAGCTTGAAGAGCTGCTGAAAGGTTGCAGCACCCGCGCCGTTATCGGTAACCTCGGGATTGAGATTCTTGGCCTTGCCTACGATTCACGCCAGGTGCGTCCAGGCTACGTCTTCTTTGCCATCCGCGGAACTCGCTTGGATGGAAACCAGTTCGTCCCGAAAGCGATTGCGAAGGGAGCTGCCGCCATTGTGTCGGCATCGCCCGCGATGTTTTCGCTATCGATGCCCTGGATTCAAGTCGATGACGAGCGGGCTGCACTCGCCGCGATAGCGGGAAACTTCTACCATCATCCGACGGAGCAACTGCACCTCATCGGTATCACGGGCACCAATGGAAAGACGACGACAACGTACTTGGTTGAGTCCATTTTGAAAGCCGCGGATGTGCCTGCCGCTGCCTTTGGGACAATCGAATATCGCGGGCCCGGATTCAGTTTTCCAGCGGAACGGACAACAGCGGAGGCGCCGGAACTCGAAAAACTATTCAGACAGGTTGTCGACGCGGGATGGAAATACGCGGTTATGGAAGTGTCATCGCACGCGATCGCGATGAAACGCGTCCAGGCACTGCTGTTCGAGATTGCCGTTTTCACGAATCTCAGCCGTGATCATCTGGATTTTCACGGCGATATGGAATCGTATTTTGGGACAAAGAAACAATTGTTTGAAGGCTTGAATGGGGTCCGGCCGAGAGTGATGGTATTGAATAGCGACGATCCTCGATATGAGGAGCTGCGATCGATTGACCCTTCGCGTGTGCTCACCTACGGCATGCAAGTTACATCCGATATCTGTTCTCTTCGCCATCGATTTGGCTGGGACGGCACTGAGGCCCTTTACAAGACACCGTCGGGCGAACTCGAGGTGCGCACGTCACTGATGGGCAAGCCGAACCTGTTGAATATCGGAGCAGCCATCGGAGTCGGCATTGCTCTGGGTCTGCCACTCAATGCAATCGGCCGTGGCATCGAGCAGCTTCGAAGTGTCTCTGGCCGGTTCGAACCGATCAACGAGGGACAACCTTTCCGTGTTATCGTCGATTATGCCCACACGGATGACGCGCTAGAAAAACTTCTCCGGTCGGCCCGCGACATCACTACCGGCAAATTGATCCTGGTTTTTGGCTGCGGTGGCGAGCGCGATCGCACGAAGCGTCCGGCCATGGGGAAAGTGGCGGCGCTCGAGAGCGACTACTCCATCCTGACTTCCGATAATCCGCGCGGCGAAGATCCGACGGAAATCATACAGGAAATCGAAAAGGGAATGCCGGGCGGCCGTCACGATGTGATTATGGATCGGCGCGAAGCGATCCGCGCGGCATTGCTCGAGGCGAAGGAAGGCGACACCGTGGTGATCGCCGGAAAAGGTCATGAGACTTATCAAACCATCGGCACCACGTCACATCCATTTGATGATCGCGTGGTAGCACGCGAATTGCTCCATGAACTTGTCGTTGGACGAAATTAGCAAGGCTGTCGAAGGGGCTCTCGAAGGATCGGGCACCGTCAATGTTCGAGGCTACTCGATCGATTCCAGGACTATCAAACCTGGTGAATTGTTTTTCGCAATCAAGGGACCCCGCTTCGATGGACACGCATTCGTGGCACAGGTCTTTCAAAAGGGAGCGGCAGCCGCGGTGGTTGAGCAAGGAGGGCGCGAAGCGCGAGCCCGTCAGGGCGAAGCCTCAAGCAACGCAGAGGGCCCCATGATTCGAGTCGCCTCGACGCTGGCAGCTTTGCAGCAGCTCGCTCGCGACGTTCGGCGGCGCTGGGGGACGACGATCATCGGCATTACCGGTAGCGCCGGCAAGACAACGACAAAAGAGATGACCGCTGTGGTTTTAGGAAAAAAGTTCACGGTTTTGCGGTCCGTCGGCAATCTAAACAATGAATTTGGACTCCCTCTTTGCCTTCTGCGTGCGGAGCGCTACCAAAACATCGGCGTACTCGAGATGGGGATGTCGGCCAAAGGCGAGATCCGAAAACTGGCTGCGATAGCGGAGCCGAACGAAGGCGTAGTGACGAATGTCAATCCCGTGCATCTGGAATTCTTCAAATCCGTTGACGAAATCGCCGAGGCCAAAGCAGAACTTATTGCGGGGTTGCATGAGCCGAAGGTTGCCTACCTGAACAACGACGACTCGCGCGTGCGCGCGATGGCGCGAAATTTCAACGGAAGGGTTATTACCTACGGTGTGAAGTCTTCCGCCGCATTCAGAGTCCAACAAATACAGGATCTCGGAATCGAGGGCACGGCATTCACGCTGCAGCATGAGCGGCGCGATGTAAATTTTGTTTTGCCCCTGCTCGGTCAGCACAATGTTGTCAATGCCGTCGCCGCCATCGCCGTCGGCGTTACCCACGAGGTTCCTTGGGAACAAATCCGCGACGCCATCAGCGAGATGAAACCGGAAAAAATGCGCGGTGAGGTGGTCAAATTTCGCGAAGGATTCGTGGTGATCGACGACTCTTACAATTCTAATCCCCGCGCTCTCTCCGAAATGATTCGCTTCTTCGGACGGCTCAAGGGACACCAACGTAAGATTCTTGTCGCTGGGGAAATGTTGGAACTTGGGCCCGAAGGTCCGGAACTCCACCGAAATTGCGGGCGCGAGGCGGCCCGCGCGGGATTGGAATTGATTGTCGGGGTGCAAGGCCAGGCCAAAGAAATTTTGCAGGGTGCGCTGGATGGGGGCATGGATCGTTCGAGACTGAAATTCGTTCGCGATGCTCTTCAAGCCGGCGATCTGCTGGCCCGAACGTTGAAAAAAGGTGATGTCGTCTTGATCAAGGCGTCGCGTGGAGTGAAGCTCGAGCAAGCGCTCCATACGCTTCGAGCGGCATTCTCCAGCATGGAACCCTAAATCGAGTCAATGCTCTACCACATTCTTTACGAGTTCTTATATCCGCTGAATCACCTCTGGGCCCCGCTCAGAGTCTTGAACGTGTTTCAGTACATCACGTTCCGCACGGCGTATGCGAGTTTGACGGCATTGTTGATCAGCTTGCTGCTGGGCCCCTGGTTGATCACGCGATTGCGGGAATTTCAAATTGGGCAGCACATTCGTGAAGAAGGCCCTCAATCACACCAGAAGAAGGCCGGCACGCCCACAATGGGCGGTGTTCTGATAGTCGTTTCGATCATAGTTCCGACACTGTTGTGGGCTAACCTGCGGACAAGATACCTCTGGCTCGCCGTCCTTGCGACGCTCGCGTTCGGCGCGGTCGGTTTCGCCGATGATTACATCAAGATCGTTCGCCGCCGGTCGCTCGGTCTCACCGCGCGAGAAAAAATCGGCCTTCAGACGCTGTTTAGCATCTGCATTGGAATCTACCTGCTGTACCTGACGAACACGCACCAGTACGAGACGAAGCTGACGGTTCCTTTCTTTAAGACCTTCGCGCCCGATCTTCTCATCGATCAGTTATTCACTACTCCATTTTGGTTTTTCGGATATTTGCCGTTCTTGTTCGTTATCTGGATAGTCATCGTTGGCTCTTCAAACACGGTGAACTTGACCGATGGGCTCGATGGTCTCGCTATTGGCTGCACACTTATCGCTTCGGCGGCGCTGACTGCGCTGACCTATGTGACCAGCAATTCGGTGCTTTCCGACTACCTTGATCTCCAATACATCCGTCAGGCCGGCGAGTTGACGATCTTTTGCGGATCGATGGTTGGAGCAAGTCTGGGGTTCCTCTGGTACAACGCGCATCCAGCGGAAGTCTTCATGGGTGATGTGGGATCGCTGGCGCTCGGCGGCGCCATCGGCACGGTGGCCGTGATTATCAAGCAAGAACTTCTCTTGATCTTCATCGGTGGTGTCTTCGTCGCTGAAGGATTGTCGGTCATTATTCAAGTAGCTTCTTTCAAGCTGCGGGGAAAGCGCGTTTTCAGGATGGCTCCCCTGCACCATCATTTCGAGCTGGCGGGCTGGAGCGAGTCGAAAGTCATCATTCGTTTTTGGATTGCGTCGCTCATCCTGTCGCTATTCAGTCTGTCGACACTGAAGTTGAGATAACGTGGCGAAAACATTAAAACCCGATCGGATGCTCTTCCTGGTGACGCTGATTCTCGTCGGATTCGGGGTCGCGATGGTGTTCAGCTCCTCCGCCATCATTGCGAAAGAAAGATTCGGAGACCCGAACTATTTCTCGTTCAAGCAACTGATTTCGGCAGCGCTCGGGCTGGCGATCATGTTTGTCGTGATGAAGATCGACTATCACAAATATCGTCATCCGGTGATCGTCTTTTCCGCGCTCGCGATTGTCGTCGCGCTGCTTGTCGGCGTCTTTTTTCTGGCGGCGTCTGCGAACACGCATCGCTGGATACAGTTCTGGGGTTTTTCGGTGCAGCCGTCGGAAATGGCAAAACTCGCCCTGATATTTTTCCTCGCATACTTTTTAGAAAAACGAAAAGGCAAAGTGAATGATCTGCCGTTCACGCTCGTTCCGATTGCCATCATTGTGGCGCTGCTGGCCGGCCTGATCCTGCTGCAGCCCGATTTGGGTACGGCCGTCTCGTTACTTGCGATCGGCGCCGTGCTGTTGTTCGTTGCAGGGCTCGATCTGCGGTGGATCGCGGCATCCGTCATTTTCGCTGCACCGGTTTTTTATCTGCTGATTTTTCGCGTGAGGTATCGCCGCGAGCGCATTCTTGCTTTTTTAAACCCATGGGAGGAGCCGTTGGGCCGTGGATTTCAGATGATCCAGTCATTGCTGTCGGTCGCTTCCGGCGGCATCACCGGTCTCGGCTTCATGGAAGGAAAACAGAAGCTGTTCTATTTGCCTGAAGCTCATACGGATTTCATTTTCGCTGTCGTCGGCGAAGAGTTGGGTCTCATTGGAACATGCATCTTGCTCGGATTATTTGCAGTGTTTTTCTGGCGTGGCCTGCGCGCATCGATGGGCGCCCCGGACCTGTTTGGCTTTTATCTCGCCTTGGGCATCACGACGATGGTGTGCGTTCAGGCTTTCTTTAATATGAGCGTTGTCCTCGGCCTCTTACCGACAAAAGGGATTCCATTGCCGTTTTTAAGTTATGGAGGCAGTTCCTTCGTGGTGATGCTTGCTTCGGTGGGCATCCTGCTAAATGTTTCGCAGCAATCGAGTTAATTTGGTCCTGATTTGGGACTCATGAGGGTGATCATAGCGGGCGGCGGGACCGGAGGACATCTGTTTCCCGGTATCGCCGTCGCCCGCGAGATTCAGCGGCGCGACTCTGCCTCGTCGACATTGTTCGTTGGAGCCGAGCAGGGAATTGAAGCCCGGATTGTCCCAAAGGAAGGATTCGAGTTGCAGACATTGCCCGTAGGAGGGATCAAAGGCGTCGGCGCCGTGCGCCAGGTTCGGAATCTGGCAGGCATCGCGGCCTCCGTTTTCAAAGCCCGACGCATTCTTCGCGAATTCAAGCCCGATGCCGTCATCGGTGTTGGAGGATACGCATCCTTTCCGATGCTTACCGCGGCGATCCTTAGCTCATATCCTCGCGTCATCATGGAACAGAATGCGATTCCCGGACTCGCCAATCGCGTGCTTGGAAGATGGGTCGATTTTGCTGCCGTCACCGATACGCGCACGCAATCCTATTTTGGGAACCGTGCCGTCGTTACCGGCAATCCTGTCCGGCCGGAATTCAAATCCATTCCACCAAAGCATCATGTCGCTCCTTATACCGTCCTCATTTTTGGAGGAAGCCAAGGCGCTCAATCGATCAATCGCGCAGTCATGGATGCACTTGCCGGCCTCCGCGATTGGAAGGAAAAACTGCGATTTGTACATCAGACCGGCGAGCGGCAGTTGGATGAGGTGAAAAACGCGTACGCTCGGAAAGGCTTTCAGGCCGACGTCCGCACGTTCTTCAATAATTTTCACGAACAATACGCCGCGGCGGATCTGATCGTGTCGCGATCGGGCGCAACGACAGTCGCGGAAATCAAAGCGGCCGGCCGTGCCGCCATTTT
>QHWY01000030.1 GCA_003223875.1 Acidobacteriota bacterium
TTGGGTGCCAGCGGCGCGCGGCTTGTCACCACGGCGCTTTATCAACTCTTGCGGATCAAAGGCAGATATGCGCTCTGCACCATGTGCATCGGTGTGGGCCAAGGAATCGCCCTGATCCTGGAGCGCGTCTAGCAGCATCGGGCTTTATGAGCCGGTGTTGCCAATACGTTGGCACACCGTGAGCAAAACAAAATTCCTAAAGGAGAAGACTAGGCTCGATGCCCATCCTTAAGTCTGGACAAGCGCGGATTCATTATGCGTTGGAAGGCCAAAATGGATTGCCCGCCCTAGTGTTTTCGAATTCGCTAGGCGCGGATCATTCCATGTGGGATCCGCAAGCTTCCGTGTTCCAAAAGAGGTTCCGCGTCCTTCGTTACGATACGAGAGGCCACGGTCAATCTTCGTCGACACCGGGACCGTACTCGATCGAACTGCTTGCGAAAGATGTTATTGCATTGCTGGATGCACAGGGTCTGGACCGCGCGTATTTCTGTGGTCTCTCCATGGGTGGAATGATTGGCATGTGGCTGGGAATTAATGCGCCTGAACGCCTCAACAAGCTGGTGCTGTGCAACACGGGCGCAAGAATTGGAACCCGCGAAACCTGGGATACTCGTATCGAAACCGTGCGAAAAAACGGAATGAAATCGGTCGCTTCGGCGGTAGTCGAGCGATGGTTTACGCCCGCCTTCCGCCAGAAGTCGCCGGCAACGATTTCGAGCACGCTGAAAATGATCGAGAGCGCAAACCCGGACGGCTACGCTGCCTGTTGCGCCGCCATTCGCGATTTCGATTGCCGCGAACAACTCGGCAAGATTCGCACGCCAACTCTGGTGATTTCTGGGGCGCATGACCCGGCCACGCCTCCGGCCGACGGGCGCTTTCTAGCGCAAGAGATTCCCGCCGCACGGTACGTTGAACTCAATGCCGCGCACCTCTCCAACATCGAGGATCAAGATCGCTTCAACCATGAACTTGCCTCGTTTCTGAACTCCTGAAGGGACCTTCTTTCTCCACGGCTGCGCCGTTTATTTTCGGCGCTTCGGAAGATCCATTGACATTCGCTTTCGGCCTATTTCCAATTTTCTTGGCCCTCCACGATCGTAATGTAGCGATTTATCGGAAGGCCGGTAAAACGCTGCGTCGTGCTTCCGGGCATCGGCCACTTCACTTCGAGCCAGTCCACCTTTTCCCGCTTTCCCAGGCCCAGCACCATTCTAGGATCATGCGAAGAAAGATAGCTGCCTCCGCCGACTTTCTCGCGCCTGCGTTTCAAATCTCCGGCCTGGTACGTGACAACGGCGCCGATAGCGTCCGGATTGGACTTTTCCCCCACCAGTTTCACGCCGAGCCAGTGGTTTTGTTTTCCCGCATTGTTGCGAAGCAGCACCGGCGCTCCGTTGTTAATCGCGATCAGCACGTCAACCGCACCGTCGTTATCGAAATCACCGAGCGCCATGCCACGTGCGGACAGGGACTGCGAAAAAATCGGGCCGCTCTGACCGCTGACATTTTTAAAACCATTACGCGTATTGCGAAAGAGCAGCATGGGTTCGCGGTACGTCACGCCGGTCACGTGCCCTTCGATATGATCATCCGGGTGGCCATTGCAGAGCAGCAAATCCATATCGCCATCATTATCAAAATCAAAAAACTTCAGTCCCCAACCACTGAGAAGTTTTGTCGCCGAGCCGATTCCTGTGGGAAGCGCGACATCGCGAAAGCTCTCATCCCTATTGTTATGGTAGAGCGAGAACATCTCTTGATCGACATTCGCAACGAAGAGATCGATCCAGCCGTCCTGATCGTAGTCGGCGGCATCGACTCCCATCCCCGAACGCGGACGCCCGTAGGAGCTAAAGCCGACGCCGGAGACCAAGCCAATTTCTTCAAATTTCCCTTGGCGGTTGGCGAAGAGACAGTTGGCGACCGTGTCGTTCGCGACGAACAGGTCCAGCCAGCCATCGTTGTTGATGTCGCAGGCGACGACGCCCCATGCCTTGGCCATGAAACTGGCAATGCCGCTTTCCTTGCTGACGTCGGTGAAAGTACCGTCGCCGTTGTTGCGGAAGAGCCAGCAGGGCATGGGATCGTACACTCGCGGAATGCAATACCAGCGCTCATGGGTGGTGCGGTTGCCACACCATTGATTCTTGGACTTGCTGAAATCAACGAAGCGGCAGACGAAGAGATCGAGGCGGCCGTCATTGTTGTAGTCGAACCAGACGGCGCTGGTAGCCCAACCGGGGGCAGCGACACCGGCCTTTGCAGTGACGTCAGTGAACGTTCCGTCGCCATTGTTGTGATAGAGAACGCTGTGGCCGTACTGGGTGACATAAAGATCCGAAAAACCGTCGCCGTCATAATCACCGACGGCCACGCCCATGCCGTACGCGTTTCCCGGGACGTTAGCTTTTTCGGTGACGTCCGTGAACGTACCATCGCGATTGTTGCGGTAGAGGGCATTACGCAAAGGCGGACTGGGATTGTAGAAGTCGCAGGCGCCACTATTCACAAGATAGAGGTCCATCCAACCATCATTGTCGTAATCAAGGAAAGCGCAGCCCGCTCCAGTCGTTTCAGGGAGGTACATATCGGGGGAGCGGCCGTTTACGTGAGACCAGGAAATTCCGCTGGCGGAAGAAGGTATTTCGGAGAATGCGGAAAGTGCGCTCTCGGAGGCAGGGTTAGACCGTGAGATTCCTCCCATAGCGGCAGTCCCGAGCAAGATTCGCAGAAAGTCTCTGCGTGGAAGAAAGTCAAAGGACCCTGGAATAGCGGGAAGCCTCAAGGAAGCGGCTCTCCTTTGGAGATTTTGCGCGCAAATCGTTGGAGCGTCATCTGGCCGGAGCCTTCCTGGATTTGATAGAACTTATTGGCGTCCACGTCGTGAAATACTTGCCGGACCCCGCTGGGCCATTTGACCTCGACAGTCTCCGCCTTTGTCGCTTTCCCTAGCCCAAAATGAGCGCGAAGATCACTCTGCGAAAGATAGCTCCCGCCGCCCGTGACCTCGCGGATTTGTGAGAGGCCGCCGGCCAGAACGCGGACGCGGACACCCATGGCGTCGCGATTACTCTTCGTGCCGACCAGTTTAAAGCTGAGGAAATGGTTGCCGTTGCCTCCACTGTTATACAGCAACAAGGGAGGGTCTCCATTATTAGCTACAAGCACATCCGTGAAACCGTCGTTGTTGAAGTCTGCGAACGCCACGCCTCGCCCGACGTATGGTGTTTGGAATCCGCTGCCGGCGCTCTTCGTCGTCTCCGTAAACTTGCCGTTGCCTTCATTGTGGAACAGAGAGTTGATCTGCTTGAAGTGGACGTCCGGCGAGACTTGTTCCACCTCCGGATAAACGTGCCCGTTGGCGATAAACAAGTCGAGCCAGCCATCGTTGTCGTAGTCGAAGAAGCCCCCGCCAAAGCTCAGTACCTCTCGAGTGGGAACGGTGATACCGGCTTGATCGCTCACTTCGTCAAAGTTGCCTTTTCCATCGTTGCGCCAAAGATGATCGGAGTTTTTCTGAAAGTCGGTGATAAAGAGATCGAGCCACCCATCGTTATCGTAGTCGCCCAGCGAAATGCACATGGCAGCCATCACGCTGCCGCGGGCCGCGAGCGCCATTCCAGTGATGACTCCGCGTTCGTCGAACGTGCCATTGCGCTCGTTGTGGTATAAGTACGCGTTGAGCCCATCGTTGGCCACAAACAGATCGGGCCAGCCATCGTTATCGTAGTCCGCCGCGCCCACGGCGAGGTTTTTGCCTTGTGGCTCGTAGATTTTCGCAGCCTTTGTGACGTTCGTGAATGTGCCATCGCCGTTATTGTGGTAGAGGATGTCGGAAGTGCCTTTATATGCGCTGGGCGGGCAACTGGTGCGCGTCCCGCTGACATTGCAATAACGCGGGCTGCCCGAGCCTATGTCAACGTAGCCGCCGACATACAGATCGAGCCGGCCATCTCGATCGTAATCAAAAAACGTGGCGCCGGAATGAAAGAGCGTACCGAACTCCAGGCCCGCCACACCGGCTTTCTCAGTAACGTCTGTAAATGGGCCGTTTCCATTGTTGTGATAGAGAACATTGCGTCCATATTGCGTTACGTACAGATCCGGAAAGCCGTCGTCATCGTAATCGCCCCAGACGCATCCGAGACCGTAGCCCGTTCCGGGCACGCCAGCCGTTTCAGTAACATCCGTGAACGTGCCGTCCCCATTATTCCGATAAAGTGCGTTGCGGACCGAGATGCCGCGATTATAGAGATCGCGTCCGTTGACGAAGTAAATGTCCGGAAAACCGTCGCCGTCGAAATCCGCGACGCAAACACCAGGGCCAAAGATCTCTCGATTGATGGGGATTCCGTCATTGCCCCGGAAGTGGGTAAATCGGATTCCCGCCGCGGTAGTTACATTCGTGAACTGTATGGAATTCGGGCGTGGGACTTGAGCATGCAGGTGTGCGATACCAGTGAGCCCAGCGACCATAGCGGTCAACAAGAGGGCGGAATAGAAAGCCGCTTCTTGATAACAAAAGCGCAGGCAGCCAATTCTCGAGGCCCGGATTTGTAACGTCTTTCTCACTCGTTCTTTGCGAAATGGCGGACTTCGCTGTCGGACCTCTTGTTCGTTCCGATTCTCCGTTAGGTTCAGGAATTGCAGGTTAGCTAATTCTGGGGCTCCGGCTTTGCACCGCTCTGACCGCGCGATTGCTTCTGCAGAGCGTCTGCGGCTTTCTGTTTTTCCTGTTCGAGCTTCTCGATAGTTTCCTTCTGAAGTGCCGCTTCTCTCTTCGCGTCGTCCTTCCGTCCGGCGCGGCTGTAGGCAATCGCCAGCTGATAGTGCCCGGCGGGGTTTCCGGGCTGAAGCTTCACGTAACTCTCCAACGAAGGAATTGCTTCCGCAAATTTTCCCGCGGAAACATAAGCACTGCCGAGCCCGAGGGCCGCCTCGGCAAGGCTCGCATCCAGCTTTGCAGCACGAGAAAAATGTTGGATCGCCTCATCCCATTGCTGCCCTTGGGCAGAGAGTTCACCCAAAACGTACTCCGCACCTGCGTTATTGGGATCGATCTTGAGTTCCGTCTCGAATTCTTTTCTGGCGTCCGCTGCAGTGGTCGGCGTCTCCGGCTTGGAGAGTATCAGCCGCCCGACGCGAAAATGAATTCCGGGCAATTGTGCGTGCTGCCCAAGAATCAATCGATATTCCGCGGCGGCGGCGTCCCACTTCCCTTGCATTTCCAGCGACTCGGCATTGAGCTCGTGGGCTTGATAGGAATCCGGCGCCGTCTGAGCAAGAACCATGGCCGCTCGCGTCGAGAGGTCCGAGTACGCGTGGACAGAAATGTACAAAACCTCGGGATCGTTGGGAAATTCGCGGTTCAGGATGGCAAGAAATTCTCCGACGGCACCTCGTTGATCTAGACTCAGCGCACATCGCACTCCGAGAACGCCGGCCTGGCGCAGTGCGTTTTTATCGGATCTCTTTTGCGCGGCGATTTTGAGGAGCGGCAGTGCTTCCTTGCAGCGCCCGATCTCGGCTAGACTCACAGCCCTCTCCAAAGAAGAGCTTTGAGCGGACGACGAACCGCTCGGCGGGTGAGATGCATCCGCCTGAGCCCAAATGTTCACCGAGAGAAGCGTCGCGGTAAGTATAGAAGCAGACATGAAGTAAACAATCGAGCGCATAAATAAAATGGGGCAGGCGGGAGTGCGCGCCTGCCCCATTATACGTTTTTCGTGGTTAGTAGTAGAACTTCAGCGCAAACTGAATGTTCCTAGGCGCCTGGGCGCTGGTAATCTGCCCCATTGTAGCTCCCAGGCCCATGTCCGGAGCATTAAGGTTCACGTGGTTGAAGGCGTTGACGAAATCGCTGCGGAACTGCAACTTATACCGTTCCGTAAGCTGAAAGTCCTTTTGTAAACTGAGGTCGAGGTCGGCGTATCCTGGACCGCGCAACCAACCCAGTTGAGCCGGGCAGCTGCCAAACGTGCCGACCGCGGGGACGCTGAAATTGCCCTTGTTGGTGAACCACTGGATGCCGTTGAATCCGGAACCTGCAACCCTCCCTTGAACCTGTGCGATGGAGTTGCAATTGGGACGCGAACTGCGGGAATTAGTACCGGAGTGGTCGCCGTCGCCATACGGAGTCATCGGGAAACCCGTACGGAGGGAAATGATCGGGCTGACGGTCCAGCCGCCCACGACGGCGTTCGCCACGCTGTTCATGTTGCTTCCATAGGTCTTGCCGCGGCCCACGGGCAATTCATAGATGGCGTACGTCGCGAGGACGTTGGTCGCATCGTAATAGCAGGGCGCCCATTCGGCTTTGGGGTTGTAGATGTTCTGCCAATACGGTGAAGCGGTTGTGGCCTCTCCTCCCCAAGAACCATAGTAGCCGCTGTTGTCGGTCATGCACTTCGAGTAGGTGTACGCCACCTGATATTGCAGGCCCTTGCTCATCTGCTTTTGCAACACGGCTTGCAACGCGTGATAATACATGTTGCCGTTTGACTGCGTCCCTGAGGTGAATTTGGAAATAGTGCCCAGGAGTGGAGCATTGTTCGCGAAGAAGGGGCTCGGAGCTGTGCACGGAGCAGGGCAGGTGGCGCTCGGCGTAAGCAGTTGGCGCTGGGAATAGGAGAACGGCACCATCAGGTGAGTTCCCCGCTGTCCAACATAGCCAAGCTGAAAGGTGGTATTACCCCAGAATTGGTGCTGAACGGTGAGGTTCCATTGATCGGAGAGCGCGGGCTGTACATTCGGATCCCACACGCGAAGCAGCGCGCCAGCGAAGCAGGAATAGTTCGGGCAAGTCGTTCCAGTTGAGGTTGCCCCTACGATGCCGTCCGAGGACGTCGTAGCCGGCAATGCCGCACCGGCGTACGAGACATCGAGTTCCGCTGGATTGAATGGTGGATTAATCGGCAAGCGCAGGTTCGTTCCCGTTCCTTCAAGATAAGAGGAAATAGTGAACGCACCTCGCACAACGGTGTGCCCGCCCAACATGGCTGGCGTCCACGCAAACCCCAGGCGCGGCTGGAAGTCCTTACCTCCGTAAACTCCCTTGTAAAGGGACCGGCTAGCCCCATTCTGATTCGCATAGACGATCTGTTGCGTCCTGAGATCGTAATTCGATTGCTGGTCCTTCGTTTCCACCCATGGCGCATGCGCTTCGTAGCGCAAACCGACATTCACGGTCAAGCGATTAGTAAGTCTCCAAGTATCCTGTACGTAACTGGCATATATCTTGCTTGACTGTTCCCACGTTCTCCCGGAACTGAGACCACGCCCGAACTCTGAGGGAAACCCCAGAAAAAAGTCCGCGGCACCAATGCCGGTGTTGGTGAGAGCGTTATTCACTGCGCTAGCCGTGAATGTGCCATTGAAGCCCAAGAACCCCAGCTCACCATTGTTGCCCGAATAAAAAGTCTTGATTGGCTCGCGCCAATATTGGAAACCGAACTTCAACGTATGACGACCACGCGTGTAGGACAGTGAATCTTCGGCCTGCCAGACGTGGTCATCGAAGCTCTGAGCGATGATTCTGTCGCCGAGATTCCTCAAGAGGCCACCGGCCTCCATGGATAGCAGCCCACTAACTCCCGAAGGATTGCCATTCCCGATGCCGAGTTGGTTACCAAGGGTCCCGACACTGGAATTAAAACTCGACCCGGTGTTCAAAGTAACGTGGCTCCAACCAAATCGTGCGTCATTCACCAGGTTGGGATGGATCGCGCGAGACCAATCCCCGACGGTGTTCCAGATCGGAGCCGTCGATGAGCCATTAGCCAAGAGCGGCTGCGAATTGTTCGTTGGGTTGATTTGGTAGGCTCGCGTGAATCGCCCGGAGACGCGGTCCTTATTGGAGATCTGATAGTCCACTTTGATATCGCCCTGATTCGAGTTCAACTGCGAGGTGGTCGTATTAAGGGCGTTTTGCTGCAAGTTATTGTTGACGGTGGCCGGGTACAACGACGAAGCAAACAAGGCCTTTGCGACAGGGCTGATCATGCCGATCGGAATTTGGTTGTTCGGGAACGGTGTGCGAACTGCGGCTGCGGTGCATGCTACGCCGTTGATTCCGGTCCCTGCGGTGCAGGGATTGTAAAGTTGAATGCCTTTCTGGGTCAGCAATTGCGAAAAGTCTCCCGCTCGCTCAGCCGTTGTGAATACAGTTATCGGACTCGTCGAGCTTGGGTGATCAAAACGCTGCCCCTGGTAATCAACAAAGAAGAAGAGCTTATTCTTGAATACGGGACCGCCGAGGGTTGCTCCGAACATGTTCCAGCGTAGTTTGTCGCGGGGCGTAACGCTGAAATTATTGGACCAACTGTTGGCATTGAGCTTATCGTTCCGGAAAAACTCCCAAACATCGCCGTGGTAGCTGTTGGTGCCAGACTTGATCGTCGCACTGACGATTCCGCCTTCGAAGTTTCCGAACTCCGCCGAAGCGTTATTAGTAATAAGATTGAACTCTTCGATGGCGTCTGGAGCGGGCGTGGATCCGAGCAGATTATCCGAAACCTGGTTATTATCCATCCCATCGAGCAGGAAATTGTTGGATTGCTCGCGATTGCCGTTAATCAGAGGCCGGCCGCCACTGGCAGTGTTGTCTCCGTTGTTAAAGCTGCTGGGGTCCGTCGTGACTGCGCCCGGCGCCAGCAACGTTAATTCGACGTAATTGCGCGTGGCCAAGGGAAGTGTCTCATTCGTGGCCGAATTGATAATGGTGTCCACCTGGGTCGTCTCGGTCTTCAGAACGGGCGCGGCGCCGGTTACCTCAACCGTTTGGGTGACCTGGCCGACTTTCAGTGCGACGTCGATGCGGGCAACCTGATTCAAGGTGAGGACAAATGCCGGGTAGGCAGACGAAGCGAACCCCGACTTTTCCACTTTGAGTTCATAGCTGCCGACCGGGAGTTGCGCGATGCGATAGATGCCGGAATCGTTGGTCTCTGCCGAATAAGTGAGGCCGCGTTCCACCGACTTTGCGGTAACCGTCGCTCCGGCAATGGCCGCGCCGCTTGGGTCCGAAACCGTACCCGTGATCGAAGCGGTAACCTCCTGGCCCCAAGTGGGATTCGCACTCAATAGCAGTGCCACCAGCGTCAAACACACAAGCCCCAACCCCATGGACTGTAGCTTTCTCATGTCGAATCCTCCGAGTCGAAGCCGTTGGCCGTCCGACGGCTTCTCCTCCCGATTGAATCTCTCGACTGGCAACCGCACCCTGGGCCCCGCGATGGGACCGAATGGCGCATAGCTATATAGCACTATTTTTTGCTTGTCAAGACTTTTTTTGTGCTTTATAAAGGCTCACAGACGCCCGTATAGCGCCTTTTGCCGCTGCTCTATATCACCAAGCGGTCCTGGAGGAGGAACCTGGGGAGGTTTCGGAGCCGCACGTCTGCGATGATCGCCCTATCGGTACTTGTTGTGAGAACGCGTTCCATGCCAATGCCCAAGAACAAGACACGGGGCAGTTCGGGAGAGCGAATGACTGCGAAGAATCGCAACGGCCTGCCCGCTTATCAGAGAATTCAGAGCGCCATCCGCAAGCGCATCGATTCAGGACAGTTGCATCCCGGTGACGCTGTCGCTTCCGAGCGCGACCTCGCCAAAATTCACCGGGTCAGCCTGATGACCGCCCGTCACGCTCTTGCGTCGCTCGAGCGCGAAGGAATCGTCGAGCGGCGCCGCGGCATCGGAACTT
>QHWY01000249.1 GCA_003223875.1 Acidobacteriota bacterium
TTCAAGACAAAATGATCCGACCACTGGAAATTCTCGCCATAGCGGAGTTGAACTTCGCGCGAGGAATCGGATTCTAGCGGGTCTCCGAACAAGGCCCCCTGGCGCAGATTCATGCCGATTTCGGCTTTGTGATGGCTGGCGGGGACGAATTCATAACTCGCACCAAAGCCGCGCGGCTGCATGGGCGCTTCGTTGTATTGGCCGTGAACCGTGACCTGAGAACTTGCGTCCACCGGCAGCGTCACAGAAAATTGCGAGCCGACTCCTTGAGTCACACCTGAGGACGTCTCCACTGACTTCGAGTAGACCTGAAAATAACCGGAATAGTCGGGGCCCGCAGGTGCTTTCACTGTGCCCTCCGGCTTCCGCCTCGTGTCCACAAGTCGCAATACCGGTTGGGTCGAGCGGGAACTTCGAAGAGTCCAGACAATGTCATCCGATTGCGCTTGCTCATGCGAAACAGCGCGGCGAACCACGTCCATTGCATTTTGCAGATTCACGGTCAGCACAACAGTCCCGCCCGCGTTCAATTGAATGCCTTGTTTCAACGCCGGCAGGAACTGAGGCATGGAAATCTTCACCGAGTACTGACCGGCAAAAAGATTCGGAATCGAGAAAGATCCGTCCTTACCGGTGAGAGCGATCCTTTCCGGAATGATAGGCGATACGGCCGCGACAATCACAAGGGCGCCGGCAACGGGAGATCCGGCAGAATCGTGAACACGGCCGTTGATCGTGGCGAGATCATTCGCCGCAGACGCTATACAGGGAATGAGAAGCAAAATAGCGATTCCAAGGACTACTTTCGTCGACGACAATCCTTGCCGCATGGTTCGCATCATATCTCCGTCTTTAACGGACCGTAAATTTCTCCGCTGAGGCGATAACATCTTTCGTCAAATTATCCGTAACCTTGATCTGGACTGAATACTCGCCCGGCTCGAAATCCTTGAGTGAAAGACTTTTCGATAACGTCATCTGCGCGGCCGCATTGGACAACTCCGAAGCTTGTTCGACGTCCCTCTTGACCTCGCGTCCACTCTTCGTGATCAACGTTTCGACTGTGGCAGACGGCTTCTTCGTCCCCTCATCGAGTTTCAGGTTGTAGACCTGGAACCAAAGATTCAAATTCTTGTCATGACGGAAATCGTCATTGACGTTCGGCCGTACTTTGTTGCTGCCTAGAATAAAAGAACCGGAGCCGATCTGACTCGGCGGCAAATTCTCAACGAGGTCCGCCAGAATCAAAGAGCTCAACTGGAGCTTGTCGTCGGGGAATCGCGGAACCTGCAGTCTTTGACTCACCGTACCGACATTCCCGCTGTTGATGTCTTTCAGCACAAGATCGAGCTTATACAGACCCGGCCTCAGCGGGATGATCTTCTGATGGATGGCGGCGCCTTCGAGCAGCTGTTTAAAAAGCGCGTCCGGGATGTCTTGAGATATCGTGTCCTCGAACACACCACCGGGCGCGACGCGACCGTTGACGCCGGTAATCTTGCCGTAAACATGAATCATCGCGCGGTGGATCCCTTGCTGCTCCTGGAAGGCGAGATCTTTGTTCTGCAAAAGCATCGTAATTGGCGTCAGCACGCTATCTTCAGTCACCCGGACGAAGTCGGTCCGGAACCGGAAGGGAAGCAAGTTGTAAGACAGCTTGGTCGTGACGATCGCTTCGAGATCTTTGAATTTGATCTCCGGCGGCTTAAAGATGTTTGCGTACAGCTGCAAGCGATCGAACGGGTTCATCCGCGAGGTATTGCCTAAGGCACTGCCGTTAGTGGAATTGGTGAGACCGCTAATCCGGTCCGCTTTATCCCGCCCGAAAAATTGTTCATCAAACGTCAAACCCGCGCCCGGCACATGCAACAGCGCGTCTTTCTCGCTCGGATCGATGGTCATGCGGTACTCGCCCGACATGCTTGGATCGACAAATTCCAGGAGCACTTCGTTGCCGATGCCTTCAATGTATCGATACCGCCAGATCTCAAACGGAAACGTGCTGGTCGTGCCGCCGCCTTCTTCGATGGGACGGTCAATTGTCCCGCCGGAGGGATGAGACTCGATTTCATCCGCCTTCCCGTAAATGATGTAGATGCGCCCGCGGTCGGTCTTCCAACCCGGAATACCCGACGCGAACCGCTCGTTCGCATAGGCAATACGCGCGTAATGTTCTTCTTTGAATTCGTTGTCTACCGTGTCGGGCGTCGGATCCCGGCGAAGCCAAAATTGTTCGATGAACTGCTCACGCTCCTCATCCGTCTTGAGCGCTTTGAATGCGGCGCGCTCCTCGTTCGTGATGATGTAGGAGACGTCCTCGTCGAGCCACTTGCGAAGAGCCCGGCTTCCGGATTCCTGTTCACGAGACCTCTTGACGTTTTTCGGCACCTCCTTCTTCGTGTCCTCTTTCTTCGGGTCCGTTTTCTTTTGCGCAACAGACCACGAGGAAGTCAGAAGCAACAAAGAAGTGAGGGTGATGAAAATCCCTCGTCGGCTCATAAAACACCTCGGGTGAGACTGGTAACCCTAATTAACTCCCGCTCTGCATTAACTCCCGCTCTGGGATCATGCTGACTCCACGGGACCGCCCCGCGGAGTGGATGTTATCGTTAGCGGGACTTAAGTACAAATATTAACGACTCCGTATCATAGCATTAGTGGTTGCTCAGTCAAGCGATTACAATGTTTTACGGGAGACCCGACGATGCTCGACCTGAATTACTTGCGCGAAAACATCGAGACGGCGCGGCAGCGTCTGGCCAGCCGGGGATTTTTGCTCGATGTAGAGACCTTCCAACGATTGGACGGTGAGCGCAAGAGCATTATCCACGGCGTCGAACTCCTGCGCCAGTTACGAAATTCCGCTTCCGAAGAGATCGCCAAACTGCTCCGCGACAAAATGGATATCACCGGCAAGCGCAACGAAATGAAGCTCGTATCCCAACAGATCAAGGATAAGGAAGAGGCGCTCCGGATTGTCGAGGAAAAATTATTTCAATTCGCCTCGACCATTCCCAATCTGCCGGATCCTGCCGTTCCGGTCGGTCCCACCGACGAGCAAAATGTGGAAGTCCGGCGCGTGGGCGATCCTCCCCGCTTCGATTTTTCTCCAAAAGCCCACTGGGATCTCTGCCCGCCCTTGGGAATATTCGACCTGGAGCGGGCGACCAAAATTGCCGGTTCCCGGTTTCCATTGCTCGCCGGCATGGGCGCGCGCCTGGAGCGGGCGCTCATCAACTTCATGCTCGACATCCATACCAAGGAGCGCGGCTACAAGGAAATCTTGCCGCCGTTCATGGCAAACTCCGCCAGCCTTTTCGGCACCAGCCAGTTGCCGAAGTTCGAAGAGGACCTGTTTAAGGTCCGGGATACGGATTACTACCTGGTTCCAACAGCTGAGGTCCCGGTAACGAATATTTATCGCGAAGATATCATCGACGGCGAACGATTGCCGATCAAATTCGCCGCCTACACCCCATGCTTCCGAAGCGAAGCCGGCTCCCATGGAAAGGATGTTCGGGGCATTTTCCGGCAACACCAGTTCAACAAAGTCGAGCTCGTGAAATTCACGCGGCCGGAAGACTCCAATGCCGAGTTGGAATCACTCCTGATCGATGCGGAAGACATTTTGAAACGGCTGAAGCTGGCCTATCGCGTGGTGATCCACTCGACCGGGGATATGAGCTTCGCTGCCTCGAAGAGTTACGATATCGAAGTCTGGCTGCCGGGGCAAAACGGCTACCGTGAAATCTCATCGTGCAGCAATTTCGAGGATTTTCAGGCGCGCCGCGCCAATATCCGCTACCGTCCGAGCGGCGGGGGAAAAGTCCGATTTGTGCACACCTTGAACGGATCCGGCCTGGCGATCGGCCGCACGTGGATTGCGATCGTCGAGAATTATCAGCAGAAGGACGGAACCGTCGTGATTCCTGAAGCCCTCCGTCCTTACCTCGACGGCCAAAGCCTGATCCGGCCTGAGACAATCATCTAATGCGCACGGCCGCTGTAAATTCCCCTCCTCGCAGAGGAGGGCGCGAAGCGCGAGCCCGACAGGGCGAAGCCTCAAGAGAAGCTGCGCGAGCCCGACAGGGCGAAGGCTCAAGAGAAGCTGCGCCGGAGCGAAGCGCGAGCCCGATAGGGCGAAGCCTCAATGGAAGACCGGCAGAAACGCTGCGCCGAACGGACCACCCCGGCGCGCCAGCCTTATGGCTGTCGCGCCACCCCTCCTCTGCGAGGAGGGGAATATTGCTTGCCGGCGCCACGCTGTGGTGTGTAAGCATCCTTGCTGCGCCGGCGCTCGATCTCTCGCCGGTGTATCGGTTTTTCGCGGCGATCTGCCATCAGGATCCGGCACGGTCGTGGTATTTGTTCGGCGAGCCGTTGCCGGTCTGCATCCGCTGCGCCTCCATTTACTTTGCGTTCACCGCGTCGCTTTGGCTCGGTATCCGAGCCAACGTCCGGTGGCTCCGGCTCTCGCTCGTGCTCATGCTCCTTGAATTTGCGATGGCGCGTTTCCTGATCGACACTGCCGTGCTTCGTTCCCTCTCCGGAATTTTCGTTGGATTGGCCGCCGCGCCCTTTGTGAAACAGGGCGTTGAGGAGATCGGTGATCGTTTGTAAACAATGCGGTACCGAGTTACCGGATCACGCCCGGTTTTGTCTTCAGTGCGGAAACCCGATACCTCCTCCCGAAGAGCAGCAGCCTTCACCGGTGCCGGCCGGCCCGCAACCCGAACTCGATTTCGTTCAGCCTGCCCTCGCGGGCGGAATGTTTCTCGGCTTCCTCTCATCGATACCGTTCATCGCTGCGGGTAACTGCCTCTGCTGCATGTGGGTGTTGCTCGGCGGTGGCATCGCTGTGATGATGCTCACAAGGCAGAGGCCATCGGGAATCACATACGGAGACGGAGCGTTTGTAGGCGTACTGAGCGGATTGTTTGGCGCCGTGGTCGGCACGATCGTTCAAATGTCTTTCCGCGCGATGGCCGCTCGGTTGTTCGAGTCTCAGCAGCAGCAACTGGAGCAGATCCTCAATCAGCTCGGCGCTGAAGGTCCTATGCGCGATTGGGTATTGCGAGCCGCATCCGGCGAAATTTCGGCGGCGACGCTCGTCTTCACTTTCTTCACCAACCTGCTGGTGTTTTCACTTTTTGCAATGATCGGCGGGATTCTGACGGTTGCAATTCTGGAGAAAAGGAAAAAGGGGGAGGGGCGCACACCTGAACTCCCTAATTAATTCGGGAGTTCAGGTGTGCGCCCCCCTTTCCTAGTCGAAGTCGTCGTAACCGCCGCCGCCACCCATCGGAGGTCCGGCTTTCTTCTTCTCGGGAAGTTCCGCGATCAACGCTTCCGTTGTGAGCAGAAGACCTGCAATCGAGGAAGCATTCTGGATCGCGACGCGGACAACCTTCGTCGGATCGATGACGCCGCTCGCCACCAGGTCTTCGATTTTTTCTTCCTCGGCGTTGAACCCGGTTGAGACATTGTTTTCGTTGCGGACCTTGTCGACAACGACGGCCCCGTCGTGGCCGGCATTCTCGGCAATCATCCGCATCGGCTCTTCGAGACACCGACGAATGATCAGCGCGCCTGTCTTGATGTCGCCTTCCAAAGATTTCACGAGCTTGTCGACCGTCTTCTGGGCGCGAAGCAGCGCAGTCCCCCCACCCGGAACGACGCCCTCTTCGATTGCGGCCTTGGTCGCATGAAGCGCATCCTCGACGCGAGCTTTCAATTCCTTCATCTCTATCTCGGTCGCGGCGCCCACGCGGGCCACCGCCACACCGCCCGCAAGCTTCGCGAGCCGCTCTTGGAGTTTTTCACGATCGTAGTCCGACGTGGTTTCCTCGATTTGCACCCGGATCTGCCTGATCCGGCCCTCGATCGCATTCTTCTTCCCGGAGCCTTCGATGATCGTCGTGTTGTCCTTGTCGATGACGATCTTCTTCGCCCGGCCCAGATCTTCGAGCTTCACGTTCTCGAGTTTGATACCGAGATCTTCCGTGATCGCCCGGCCGCCGGTCACAATCCCGATGTCTTCCATGATGGCCTTACGCCGATCGCCAAACGCCGGCGCTTTGACCGCCGCTACTTTCAACGTTCCACGAATCTTATTGACCACGAGCGTCGCCAGCGCTTCGCCTTCGACTTCTTCGGCAATGATCAGCAGAGCGCGGCCTTCGCGAGAAACCTGTTCCAGGACGGGAATCAGATCGCGCATCGCCGAAATCTTTTTCTCGTGGATCAGGATGAGCGGATCTTCCAGAATGGTTTCCATGCGATCTGGATTTGTGACGAAGTACGGGGAGAGATATCCCCGGTCGAACTGCATGCCTTCGACGAATTCCAGTTCCGTCTTCATCGACTTGGCTTCTTCGACCGTGACGACGCCATCCTTGCCGACTTTCTCCATCGCCTCCGCGATCAAAGACCCGATCTTCTTGTCGTTGTTCGCCGAAACGGTCGCGACCTGCTCTTGCTCTTTGTGGCTCTTGACCGGCTTGGAGATCTTCTTCAAGTCTTCCACGACGGCTTCGACAGCGCGCTCGATGCCGCGCTTCAGATCCATCGGATTAGCGCCCGCGGCCACATTCTTGATGCCTTCACGATAGATTGCCTGGGCCAAAACGGTCGCGGTCGTGGTGCCGTCGCCCGCAAGATCGCTCGTTTTGCTCGCGACTTCCCGCACCATTTGCGCTCCCATGTTCTCGTACCGGTCTTTCAGCTCGATCTCTTTCGCAACGGTCACTCCGTCTTTGGTAACTAGCGGCGAGCCGAACTTCCGGCTGAGTACGACATTTCGCCCCTTCGGGCCCAACGTCACTTTCACCGTATTGGCTAGAGCATCGACACCGCGAAGCATGGCGTTGCGCGCATCTTCTCGGTATATCAGTTCCTTTGCAGCCATAGTGTGTCCTCCTCATCATGTTTTATGAGAAAAAGAAATTAGCACTCGCAGAAAGCGAGTGCTAATTTTAGCGGAACTTCGAAGAAACGATCAAGAGGCGACCGCGGGAACCGCCTGGAATTCAAATTCGCCCCGCCGGTCCACATCGGCCACGACGTGCTCGCCCGGTTGGATCGTCCCCTCGAGGATTTTCATCGCCAGTTGGTCCGCCAGCAGCTTCTGAATCGCGCGTTTCAGCGGCCGGGCGCCAAATGCCGGATCGTAGCCTTCGCGGAACAGCGCCTCGCGTGCAGCCGGCGTCAGCTCGAAGGAAATCTTCCGCTCGGCCAGATACTTGCGCAGCGTTTCGAGCTGGATGTCGATGATCTCGGCAATTTCTTCCTTGCCGAGGGTCTTGAACGTGATGATGTCGTCGATACGGTTCAGGAACTCGGGCTTGAAGTGCTGCCGCAATGCCTCGCGAACATTGGCATCCGATAAACCCGTCGCCACATTCGACGTCATGATGATCACGGTGTTCTTGAAGTCCACGGTCCGGCCCTTCCCGTCGGTCAGCCGCCCGTCGTCAAAGATTTGCAGCATGATGTTCCAGACGTCGGGGTGCGCTTTTTCGACTTCATCCAGCAGAATGACCGCATAAGGACGTCGGCGAACGGTTTCCGTCAAGTAACCGCCTTCCTCGTATCCGACATATCCCGGAGGGGCGCCAATCAAGCGGGACACCGAGTGCTTCTCCATGTACTCGGACATGTCGATGCGCACCATCGCCCGGTCGTCATCAAAGAGAAATTCGGCAAGAGCCCGCGCGGTCTCGGTCTTTCCGACGCCGGTCGGACCCAGAAACATGAAGACACCGATCGGCCGGTTCCGATCCTGCAAGCCGGCGCGTGAACGCCGGATGGCATTGGCGACGCTTTTCAGCGCCGCATCCTGGCCGACGACTCGTTTGGCCAGCAGCTCTTCCATCCGGACCAGCTTCTGGATTTCGCTCTCCAACATCTTGGTCACGGGGATGCCGGTCCATTTTGCGACAATCTTGGCGACGTCCTCTTCATCGACTTGTTCTTTCAGCATCCGCTCGCTCTGCTGAGTCTCGTCCAGACGCGCGTTCGCCTCTTTCAACTGGCGTTCCAGCTGCTGGATCTTCCCGTACCGGATTTCCGCGACGCGTGCGTAATTGCCCTGCCGCTCGGCCTGCTGCTCTTCCACGCGCGCTTGCTCGATTTGTTCTTTGAGACTGCGGATGGATTGAATCAATTCCTTCTCGCGCTGCCACCGCAGTTTCATCTCAGTCGATTTTTCGCGAAGTTCGCTCAATTCCCGTTCGATCAGGGACAGGCGTTCGCGAGAGGCGGGATCGTCTTCCTTGCTCAATGCTTGCCGCTCGATTTCCAGTTGGATGATCTGACGCTCGACCGCCTCGAGATCGACGGGCAACGAATCGATCTGCATGCGCAGACTCGCCGCGGCTTCGTCGATCAGGTCGATCGCCTTATCGGGCAGAAAACGGTCTGTAATGTAGCGATGCGACAACATCGCCGCCGCGAGGATGGCCGCATCTTTGATCTTCACGCCGTGGTGGATTTCATAGCGTTCTTTCAGACCGCGCAGAATCGCGATCGTGTCCTCCACCGTCGGCTCTCCGACGTAGGTTTTTTGGAATCGCCGCTCGAGCGCTTTGTCCTTCTCGATGTACTTCTGGTACTCGTTCAAAGTCGTCGCGCCGATGCAGCGCAGATCGCCGCGAGCCAGCGCGGGCTTCAGCATGTTGGAAGCATCGACCGCGCCTTCGGCGCCGCCGGCCCCGACCAGCGTGTGCAGCTCATCGATGAACAGAACGATGTCGCCGGCTTCCTCGATTTCCTTGAGAACCGCCTTCAGACGATCTTCGAACTCTCCGCGATATTTGGAACCAGCGATCATCGCGCCAAGGTCCAGCGCCACGATCCGCTTGCGCTTCAGCGATTCGGGTACATCGCCGGCAATGATGCGCTGTGCCAGGCCTTCCACGATGGCCGTCTTTCCCACGCCGGGCTCGCCGATCAGCACCGGATTGTTTTTGGTCCGTCGCGACAAAATTTGAATGACGCGCCGGATTTCCTCGTCGCGGCCAATCACCGGATCGAGCTTGCCTTTGCGTGCCAGATCCGTCAGGTCGCGCGAATAGCGCTGCAGCGCCTGATACTTTTCTTCCGGATTCGGGTCGGTAATCTTTTGCGTGCCGCGAATCGAAACCAGCACCTTCAGGATTGCGTCTTTCGTCACACCATGCGATTCGAGAAGCCGGCTCGCGGCTTCGCCTTTTGCGTGGCTCAACGCAATCAAAAGGTGCTCGGTGCTGACGTACTCGTCCTTGAACTGGTCCGCTTCCTTTTGCGCATCCTCTAGAATT
>QHWY01000241.1 GCA_003223875.1 Acidobacteriota bacterium
ACAATTTGATTAATCTGGATCCGCAACCCATTGTGGAAATGGTCCGGACGATCAACGAAGCGCCGGATTCGGAGTTTTCGTCAGCACTGTCTCAATACCTCGACCTGCAATCTCTTTTCAAAGAACTGGCGGCGGAGAATTTCATTGCCGAACAAGATGGAATCATCGGGGATTACACCCTGAATAATTTCTATCTGTACAGATTCATGGGTACGCTGCGCTCGATCTTCCTTCCATGGGATAAAAGTAACAGCTTTTGGGCAATTGACTTGCCCATCTTCCACAACTTCAGTTGGAATCTTCTCACCAGACGCGCGCTGAGTGCGGCGCCCGATCTTATCGCGCTTTATCGAGACAACTTGCGGCAAGCCGCCGATGTCGCAGGCGGCCCCGGTGGATGGTTAGAACAAGAAATCACGAAGGTGTCTCAGCAAATTCGCCAAGCCTACTACGAGGATCCTCTCAAACTATGCGATCACCACGCCACCGGATATCTGAGGCCCTGCACCAATGAAGAATTCGAAGCCGAAGTGGCGTACCTGATCCAGTTTGCCCGCCAGCGTTCCGCGTTTGTGCGCGCGCAATTGGACAGCGGATTGATTCCGCAGTGACTGCCGCTAGCTTCGGTGTTTCCAGTAGAAATACAGAGGCAATCCCAACAAGACAGTCACGATCCCAAACGACGACTCCACGGGACGGCCCCAGAGCGTATATGCCAGGATCCATAACGAGAAAACAATGAACAACAGCGGAGTCCATGGATAGAAGGGGACTCGAAAGGGACGGACGCCTTCAGCGCGGCGCCCGCGTAGAATGATCACCGATGCCACAGCCATCGCGGAGAAAAAGACGAGCACGAAGCCGGAATAGACGATGAGAGGTTCGAAGGCACCCAAGAGGATCAAAACGGAAACCCATACGGCTTGCCAGACGATCGCCCTTGCAGGACTTCCGTAAAATGGATGAATACTCCCAGTCCTCTTAAAAAAAACTCCATCGGCTGCCATCGCAAAATACACTCGTGGGCCCGCAATGATCATTGCGCTTGCGGAGGCCAGAATCGAAAGAGCCATCATCCCGGCGACCATGTGTGTGGCCACAGGTCCAAACAGTGCAAGGGAGGCTTTCTCGCCAACCTGCAACACTCCGCTCATGCCCTCGATACCGAGGGCGTAAACGAAGAGCATATTCAGCCCTAAATAAATGGCCGTCACTATGGCTGTTCCTGTAATGAGCGACGCGGGCAGCGTCCTATGCGGCTCACGAACTTCTCCTGCGATGTATGCCGCCGCGTTCCAACCACTAAAAGAAAACAAAACGAAAATTAAGGACACGGATCCGTTGCGAAACACGCCTTCCGGCAGGATTCCGGCGGCGCCGGAGTGAAAGTTTCCCCAGTCTCCCCTTCCGAGCAAAAAACCCGCAATGATCAGAACAACTATGGCTGCAGCTTTAGCAACAGTGAGCAACACTTGCAGTTGCCCTCCTCGATGCGTTCCGGTGACGTGAGCAAGCGAGAGAGCCCAGAGCGTAACGAATGCGACAAGCTGCGCCGGGCTGAGATGTACGGAAATCGGACCGAAATGACCCGTCCAAAAAACGTTTTCAGGAGCTAGAGACGGGAAGAAATGAGAGAGATAGGCTGCGAACCCAATCGTAGCTGCGCCGATGGGGGCCGAAAATCCCGCGACAAAAGAAGCCCATCCGGTGAGAAAACCGAAAATGGGACCGAACGCTTCGCGCAGGTAGACATATTCCCCGCCTGCTTCGGGAAACATCGCTCCCAGTTCTCCATACGACAAGGCACCCGCGAACGCCAGGACCGCCCCGACGACCCAGATCCCCAATACCGCGAACGGGCTTCCGAGATCGCGAGCAAGAAAGCCCGGCGTCGTATAGATGCCCGATCCGATCACATTCGCAATGATCAGGCAGGTTGCAAGGAGCAAACCCGCATTTTGCTTTAGTTCGGTTCGAGAAGCCGGCGCAACTTCAGTGCGGGAGATCATCTTGTGAATCTTGTGCCTTTTTGTGGCCGTTTTCTTCTTAAAATTTTCTCGTGACCAATGTGGCTTCGAGATCGCCGCTCCCACCCTTGGGATAGCCCGAAACGACGATGTGATCGCCGACATGGAGGTCTGAGAACTCCATGTCCATGTCTTCTAACTTCAGGACGGTATCTTTTGTGACGAAGACTTTGTATTCCCGAACCTGACTAGGGGCGGTTCCTCCGGGAGATCCGCCGTCCTCATCGGGAAATCGACCGCCGCCTGGATATCCACCTCCCGGATATCCGCCGCCACGCCGACGGCCGCCACCCTGCGGAAAGCCGCCGCCACCACGGCGTTCGGGACGAGGTTTTGTCGGAGTGCCTTCGGCGACATTCCTAACCTGTAAGGTCCTTTTTTTAGCGTCAATCTTGACGATCTCCGCCGTGTCAACAATCTGCGCTTTAGTGGTGCTCTTGTTTTGTCCGCCTTTGGATTGGGCAACGAGTGACACGCCCATAAACAACAATAGGGAAATGATTGCGAGGGTTTGCTTCATTCGAATCTCCTCAATTGACTTTTCGTACTTCATTTGATCGTGAATATTAAAGGGGTGTTTGTAAAATGATGCAAATTTCTTGGCATTCACCCACAACATAAAGTATAAAAATCGATCGAGGTGCCTATGACTAATCGCCAGATGGTGTGTGTTGGGATCCTGGTTCTATGCATTCTACTCCTCTTGCCGCTCACGATGGCAGCTCAAGGCCAGCGCGAAGGACGCGGTGGCGGCGGGGCTCCCCCAGTAAATCTGCAGATACTACCGAAAGACTGGACGCGGCAGCAGGTTGTCCAGGTGATGCAAGGGTTCAATATGGCTCTCGGCGTGGGTTGCAATCACTGTCACATCGAGATGGTCGGTGCGCCGCCGAACGAGAAAGGCGTCATACCGATTGATGCCGCTCCCGATGACAAACAAACAAAGAAAACGGCCCGAGTGATGATGAGAATGGTCGGCCAGATCAATGAAACTTTAGGCAATCAAATCGGCAAGCCGGCCTCGGAAGTTGTGAGAGTGCAGTGCGTCACTTGCCATCGCGGCTCTGCGATTCCGAAAACGCAGTAGGAATTCGGGGTGCGTCTCCCAAATTTCCCAGGTCTTATGGAGGCTAGTTATGAAAAGAACGATTGTTTTGTGCGCACTGCTTGGGCTCAGCGCGTTATCGATAGTCGTTGCTGCGCAGCAGGGAGGCGGCGGGCAGCAAGCACGAGTTGTCGAGGCCGAAAAGCTCAAGGACAACTTGTGGGTTCTGAAAGGCGGTGGTGGTAACACGGCTGTGTTCGTCACCGCAAACGGTGTCGTCGTTGTGGATGCGAAGAATCCTGGCTGGGGCAAACCGATTCTCGACAAGATCAAAGAACTAACAAACAAACCCATCACAACACTCATCAATACGCACACGCATGGCGACCACGTCAGTGGCAACGTCGAATTCCCGGCCACCGTCGACATTATCGTGCAGGAAAACACGAAGACCAACATGCAGAAAATGATCCCGAACAGCACCGCACAGGATCAGACCATACCTGCACAGACGATCTTCCAGCAAAACGGCGGGAAAGGGCTGCCGAAGCGGACTTTCAAAGACAAGATGACGCTGCTCAAAGGCCCTGACGAAGTTGATTTGTTCTACTTCGGACGCGGCCACACCAACGGGGATGCGTGGGTTTTATTTCCTGCGCTGCGGGTTGTGCATGCGGCCGATATCTTCTCGGGAAAGAACGTTCCTCTCCTGGATGCGAACAACGGCGGAAGCGCTGCTCTGATTGCAGACAGTCTCGAAAAGGGTTACAACGCTCTGAACAAAAGCGCCGATACCATCATCACCGGCCACAGCACTCAGATGACGATGGCCGACCTCAAGGAGTACATCAACTTCAATCGCGAATTCTTCGGCGATGCGCGAGCCGCGAAAAAGGCAGGCAAGAGTTCCGACGATGCCGCCGCGGCTTGGAAGATACCCGCGAAATATACGGGTTATGCTCCGGCAGATGCGAACCGTTTGAAGAACAATATGAAGCTGGCGTACTCGGAACTGGATAAGGGTACAACCAACTGAAAACTTCGTTCCGGGGAGCCGTAGATTTTTCTACACGGCTCCCTGGTGCCGCTCTACTCTGCCTTCTCGTCTGCTTTTTCTGGACGTCCTTCTACGGTTTGAATTTCGGTACTCACTGGGACGAGAACCGTGCCAAGTTTGATTCGGTTCGGGACAGCCTTCAAACCGGCCTTTTTTTGCAAGCCGCAGCGCTCACCCCGGAGGGAAAAGAATACAACCACGGCGGATTGAATTATCTGTTGATTTGGGCCGGATTAGCGCCGGAAGTGTTACGATTTTTGATTGTAGGCCCACACCATCTGGATAGTCTGTCGCGGATCATAACCCCGATCCTCTATACAACCGCTATTCGGATCAGGGTGCGGGCACTTTATGTCGTCCTCTCAGGCCTGTGCATCATTTGGTTGTTCGCGCTGAACCTGTCTCTTGGCCGCAGCCGCGCTGAGGCATTCCTCGCGGCTGCAATTCTGTCGTCTTCTTGGGAATTTGCATACCACAGCCGATGGATAGCTCCGGACGCGGTGATGGCGCAGTTCGCGTGGCTCTCATTCTTCTGTCTCGCGGCAGGTGAAACTTCGAAAAAACTTCGCTGGCTCTACGTGGGCGTCATCGCTATCGGCCTGGCTGGAGGAGCAAAGTATATCGCAACATTGATTCTGCCGTTTTTCACCGCAGGCGCCGTCTATTTATTATGGCGTGAGCGGCGGTCACTTCGATACGCGGCGAAGCATGCGTTAGGTCTTGTATGCGTCGCCGGTGTGACGTTCGTTTTGACGACGCCAGGTGTAGTGCTGGACCCATTTCGCTTTTTCTATCAACTCCAAGAACAGCAAGAAATCTATGGCACTGGCTGGTATGGATACAGCGTGCAGCCAGGCATTCCACACTTCGTGCAGATGTGGATCTACTTTTCGCTCCAGGCTTTTTCCCACTTTTGGTCGATTTCTTTGGCCTTCGTCGGGTTCGCGTTGGTCGGAGTTGTCGCGCTGCTGTTGGAACGGAAGCCGGTGATTGTTCTGGCTGCAGCGTTTTGTCTGGCGCATCTTGTGTTCTTCTCGCAACAGAGTGCAATGATTGTCCGCAATTTGCTCGTCGTTGTCCCGTTCCTGGCGCTCGCTGCGGCTCGTGGAATCACTGTCACGGCCCATCGCCTCGGCGGAAACGCTAGAGTCGGTTTTTATACATTTACGGGACTTCTGCTAGCGATCAATTTCGGCTGGGAAGTCTACGCTGCGAGGCAAATCAAGTTACGGAATCATTCGGAGTACTTCTTGCAGAAATTTCGTGGATACCTCCAGGATGTACCTTCCGACACCTTTCTAGTTTCAGCAAAATTGTTCGACGCACTGCGTAATACTGCAGCACCATTGCCTGCCAACGTCGCCGCCGATCCCAAAGCGCGTTACACCAAAGTCGCCTTCTTTCAGAGTGAAGGAGCGGATATCCGATGGGAGACCTGGCCAAGTAATGTGTGGGGCCTTTACGAGAAAGTCTTTGGTCCGCTGGAGGTGAATTTGGAAGCGTATACGACGTTCGTCGGCAACGAGAGAATCATTGTGGTCACAAAAGAAAAGTTCCGAAAATTGCCGCTGAAAGAGATGGACCTTGTGGTTCAGCATTAACACGACGACCGGCTCGTCATTGACTTGCGGCGGCACCAAGTGTAGAAGGAAGCTATGAATACCTTCCCAGTGATTCTGCTTGCCCTTGGCATCCTTGCGATCGGCTACCGCTATTACAGCAAATTTATAGCGATGACCGTACTTGGCGTGGATGAGACCCGCACTACTCCGGCTCATACTCAATATGATGGCCAGAACTACTACCCGATGGGCAAATGGGTACTATTCGGCCACCACTTCGCCGGTATAGCGGGGTCAGGCCCGCTGATTGGCCCGACCCTCGCGGCGCAGTTCGGTTTTCTTCCGGGTCTGCTCTGGCTGGTATTGGGCGTGGTGATGGCGGGTGCCGTTCAGGACCTGGTGATTCTGTTTGCCTCCGTTCGCCGTGGAGGCAAATCGCTGGCGGAGATTGCCCGCAAAGAGATCAGCGGATTCTCCGGTGTGACGGCTGCGTTGGCGATCTTGTTCGTGGTCACCATTGCAGAAGCGGGATTGGGCCTTGCTGTAGTCAACGCGCTCGCGGAAAGCTCATGGGGAACCTTCACCATCGGCATGACCATTCCGCTGGCTCTGATCATGGGCGTCTGGATGTTCAAGCTGCGTCCGGGGAAGGGCATTCGTGAAGGAACCGTTTTTGGTGTTCTTGGCCTGCTCGCTGCGGTTATTTTCGGAAAGCTCATTCCTGGTTCCTTCTTAGGTCCCTATTTCACGTTCACAAAACATCAGTTGACCGTTCTCCTAGGCGTGTACGCGATTGCGGCATCGGTTCTGCCGGTGTGGCTACTGCTGGCGCCCCGTGATTACCTGAGCACGTTCATGAAAATTGCGACGATCATGGCACTGGTGGTCGGCGTTTTCATTGTGCATCCCGACTTCAAAATGCCGGCGCTGACGGAATACATCGCCGGCGGTGGTCCGATCGTGCCTGGCCCTGTATTTCCATTCGCGTTCATCACGATTGCATGTGGCGCGATCTCAGGATTCCACTCGCTCATCGCTTCGGGCACGACGCCGAAGATGATTTCCAGCGAAGGCCACATACGAACCATCGGTTATGGCGCCATGCTGATGGAAGGCGTCGTGGGAATAATGGCGCTGGTCGCAGCAACGTCGATGTTTCCAGGCGACTACTTCGCCATCAACACCCCGGTCGCGCAATACCAAGCGAAAATTGAAGCGCGTTATCCGATCGTCAATTTGCCGAATCTCTCGGCCGACGTTGGTGAAAACGTGCAGGGGCGCACGGGCGGCGCCGTCTCGCTGGCTGTTGGAATGGCGCAGATCTTTACCGGAATTCCGGGCATGCGCAGCCTGATGTCGTATTGGTATCACTTCGCCATCATGTTTGAAGCACTATTCATATTGACGACGATCGATGCCGGAACGCGTGTCACTCGTTTCATCCTTCAGGAATTTATCGGAAAATTTTATCCGCCGTTTGCCCGGCCGGACTGGCTGCTGGCGAGCGTGTCCTCAAGCCTTTTGATTGTGTTGGCATGGGGTTACTTTATCTGGACCGGGAGCATCAGCACGATCTGGCCGATGTTCGGGATCGCCAATCAACTGCTCGGGTCGATTGCGCTGTGCGTCGGCACGACGCTCATTCTGAATTCCGGGCGCACGAAATACGCATGGGTGACGGCGCTTCCGATGAGTTTTCTGGGCACGAACACCCTGACTGCCGGTTACCTGAGTATTCGCGATAACTTCTGGCCACTGACGGCCAACCCTGCAACCGCGACTCAAGGATATGTGGATAGCCTCTGCACCGGAATTTTAATGGTCCTGGTGCTGCTCATCGTCGTCGATTCCCTCAATAAGTGGCGAAAGGTTCTCATTTCCGGCGCCCCCGCCATGGAATACGCGGGCGATTAAGAAATTGGCCACAAAGAGGCACAAAAATCACAAAATTTTTTCTGAATCTTTTTGTGACTTTTGTGCCTCTTTGTGGCTAATTTCCCGCGTGAGATTTTGACGCAATCTCCTGTTGCGTCGTCGGTTCTTTTGCTCTAGTCTGCGAATTTCTCCTCATGGCGAAAGAGTTAACCAAAGAAGATGTCTGGACGGTTGAAGATTCGGAAAAACTGTATCGAGTCGCGCTCTGGGGTGAATCGTATTTCTACGTCAATGAAGAAGGACACCTCGCTGTGCGTCCGATACTGGGCGACTCGATTGGCATTGATGTCTATAAGGTTGTTCAAGACCTGAGGCAACAAAGAATCCAGTTTCCGCTGCTCATCCGATTTCAGGATCTTCTTCGCTCGCGCGTCACTGAGCTCAACACGGCATTCCGTAAAGCGATCGAAGAGTCCGGTTATGGAAATTCCTATATCGGCGTTTACCCGATCAAGGTGAATCAACTCCATGAAGTCGTCCAGGAAATTCTTGAAGCGGGACGGCCTTTCGGCTTCGGTTTGGAAAGCGGATCGAAGGCAGAGCTTGTGGCGGCTCTTCCGCACCTGGAGGACGATCGCACGCTGCTGATCTGCAATGGTTACAAAGATTGGACGATGATGCGTCTGCTGCTGATCGGGCAGCTCCTTGGCAAGAACGTCATTCCCATCCTTGAAAAATTTTCGGAGCTGCGTCTGCTGCTCACACAGGCGGCCGAGTTGGGTGTGCGTCCCAAATTCGGCGCTCGAGTTCGGGTTTCTGTGACAGGCTCGGGAAAATGGGCGGCTTCGGGAGGCGACAGTTCAAAATTTGGGATCACCATCAGCGAGCTGGTCAGACTTATCGATGAAGTGTCGTTAAATGGAGTGGCGGATGGTTTCAAGCTGCTGCACTTCCACATGGGAAGCCAGATCCTGGATATTCAGAACCTCAAGCAGGCAGTCAAAGAGATTGCCCGGATCTACGCCACGCTTCGGAAGCGCGGTTTGGAAATCGAATACCTGAACGTCGGCGGCGGATTGGGAGTGAACTACGAAGCCGGCGAAGTCACCTCGCCGCATGGCATTAATTACACGCTTCCGGAATACGTGAATGCAATCGTTTATACCGTGAAGGAAGTTTGTGATGCGGAAAACGTCCCCCATCCGGTCCTGGTGTCGGAGAGTGGACGCGCGCTGACGGCCCATCATTCAGTTCTCATTGTCGAAGTCATCGCCGCTAATGCCCGCGAGAATGTGGACGAACCCCTGCCTCCAGGAGCGATCGAGCATCCGCAGGTCGCAGAGCTTGCGAAGCTATTCAACTCGCTTGCCGATAAGTCGGTACGGCGGAAATCCTTGCCGGTGTTGCTGGAAACCTTCCATGACGCTGCAGAGAAGCGGCAAGACATTGGGCTTCTATTCGAGTTGGGATACCTCTCGCTAGAACAGAAAGCTGCCGCTGAAAGGCTCTATTGGTCGATATGCACGACGATCAACCGGATGATGCAAAAAAGGAATCCGGAGCTGCTTCCCAAGGATTTGGTCGCCATGAAGGAGCAGCTCACCGATCAGTATCTCTGCGACTTCTCGGTTTTCCAGTCCATTCTGGATTACTGGGCCATCGGTCAGGTGTTTCCGATCATGCCGATCCACCGGCTCAAGGAACAACCGTCGCGCCTCGCTACGCTCGTCGATCTCACTTGCGACTCCGACGGAAAAGTCGATCGATTCGTATCGCCTTTAGGGTCAAAGAATGCGCTCGAAGTGCACCGGCTTGTCGAGGGAGAACCGTATTATCTCGGTTTTTTTCTGATGGGCGCATATCAGGACATCCTGGGTGACATTCATAATCTGTTCGGCCGCGTTACAGAAGTCCATGTGTATGCGGACGCGGAGGAGCCTGATAACTACTTCATCGAAAAAGTGATCAAGGGAACAACCGTGCAGGAGATTCTGGCCGTCGTTCAGTATTTTCCAAATGACCTGCAACGGAGAATGGAGCAACTGATTCAGCAGAAAGTGAAAGACGGCCTGATTCGTCCGAAGATCGGGGTTCAGCTTCTCGATCAATACAGTAAGGCCTTTCACGAATACACCTATCTCGGTCCGGACGATGGGATTTAATCAGATATTATCGGAAATTGTTTCATTGGAGGTTTCTGTATTTCTCAATTTAGAAATGAAGCAACCTCCAATGAAACAACTTCCAATACTTTTTAGGAGGAATAATAGTGAAGTTTAACGGAGTCGAAGTCCCCGCAGCGGGGCAGAAAATCACCTTAAGCGGGACGAGTCTCGTCGTTCCTAACAATCCGATCATTCCTTTTATCGAGGGCGATGGAACCGGACGGGATATTTGGAAGGCATCACAACGGGTCTTCGATGCTGCCGTCGAAAAAGTCTCGAAGGGATCGCGGAAAGTCGTTTGGTACGAGATCTTCGCCGGAGAGAAATCTTTTCAGAAATTCGGGAGCTGGCTGCCGGACGATACGCTCGCCGCGATTCAAGAATTTCGAATTTCCATCAAGGGGCCATTGACCACTCCCGTGGGCGGCGGCATTCGCAGCCTGAATGTGAGCTTGCGCCAGTTGCTGAATTTGTACGCCTGCGTCAGGCCTGTCCGCTACTTTGATGGAGTCCCCAGCCCGGTGAAGCATCCAGAAAAACTCAACGTGGTGGTCTACCGCGAAAACACAGAAGATGTGTATGCTGGAATCGAGTGGCCGGCGGGTAGCGCAGAAGCGCAGAAGTTGATCGCATTCCTCCAGAAAGAACTCGGAAAAACAGTGCGTCCGGATTCAGGCATCGGCATTAAGCCGATCTCGACCACGGCAACCAAGAATCTCGTCCGCCGTGCGATTCAGTACGCTCTGGACAACAAGCGGAGGTCGGTGACCCTGGTTCACAAAGGCAACATCATGAAGTATACCGAAGGCGCGTTTCGCGATTGGGGTTACGAGTTGGCGCGCGAAGAATTCGCTTCGAAAACCGTGACCGAAGACGAAGTGACGACGAAATACAACTTTAAGGTGCCAGACGGCAAATTGCTCATCAAGGATCGTATTGCCGATTCCATGCTTCAGCAGGTGCTCACGCGTCCCGATGAGTACGACGTCATCGCAACGCCGAATCTCAACGGCGACTATCTTTCCGACGCTTGTGCCGCCCAGGTTGGCGGGCTCGGAATCGCGCCGGGCGCCAACATCGGCGACGGCTTTGCCGTGTTCGAGGCCACGCACGGAACCGCTCCGAAATATGCCGACAAGGACGTCATCAATCCGGCCAGCGTGTTGCTGTCGGGCTGCATGATGTTCGAGCATATCGGCTGGAAGGACGTTTCTAAAACGATTGAAGGCGCCTTCGCTAAGACGATCCAACAGAAAAAAGTCACCTATGATCTAGAGCGGCTCATGACCGGTGCGACCAAACTAAAGACTTCGGAATTCGCTACAGCAATCGTGGAGAACATGTAAATGGCGCGAAAAAAAGTAAGTATCGTCGGCGCCGGTAACGTCGGTGCAACGGCGGGGCAGCGGATTGTCGATAAGGAACTCGCGGATGTTGTTCTTATCGACATTATCGAAGGCGTACCGCAAGGCAAGGCGCTGGACCTCGCCGAGTCGGCCCCGATCGAAGGTTACGACTGCAGGCTGACCGGCACGAACAATTATAAAGACACAGCGAATTCGGACATTGTCGTGATTACCGCCGGTGTTCCACGCAAACCCGGCATGAGCCGTGACGATCTGTTGAAGACGAATTACGAGATCGTGAAGGGAGTCACGGAGCAGGTGGTGAAGAACTCGCCGAACTCGATCATCATCGTCGTGAGCAATCCTCTTGATGCGATGGTGCAGACGGCATTTCGCGTCAGCAAATTTCCAAAGCAGCGGGTCGTCGGAATGGCCGGGGTTCTCGATTCGGCCCGTTTCCGGACTTTCATCGGTATGGAACTAAACGTTTCCGTCGAGAACATTCACGCGTTTGTGCTCGGCGGCCACGGCGACACAATGGTCCCTTTGCCTCGCTACTCCACGGTGGCGGGAGTACCGATCACCGAATTGCTTCCGAAAGAAACGATCGATCGTATTGTGCAGCGCACTCGCGACGGTGGCGCCGAGATCGTCGGGTATCTGAAGACCAGCGCCTGGTATGCCCCGGCCTCTGCGATTGTGGAGATGGTTGACGCCATTCTCAAAGATCGAAAAAAGATCTTGCCTTGTGCCGTCTATCTGGAAGGCGAATACGGGATCAACGGTTTGTACGTTGGAGTGCCGGCGAAATTGGGCGAGCGTGGTATCGAGCAGGTAATTGAAATCAGTTTGACCCTAGAAGAGCGAGCGGCGCTGCAAAGGTCGGCCGCGGCGGTGAAGGAACTGGTGGATGTGATCGGGGTGTAAACGCGCGAAACGCCCCTTTTGGGGCTTGGCGTTCTTGCGCATTTCTGTCCCAGCGCTTACGCGCTGGGCAAGTTTCTTGCGCCGCTTCGCGGCTCTAGTGTTGCGTTTGAAAATTGCGTTGACGAATTCCCCTCCTCGCAGAGGAGGGGTGGCGCGAAGCGCCGGGGTGGTCAGTTCGGCGAAATCCAGAACGTGCCGGTCTGACCACTATTACGGCTTCGCGCTATCGCGCTCGCGCTTCGCGCCCGTCTGCGCCGCTTTCGGCGGCTTCGCGTCATCGTATTGGTGGCGCATCCACCCCTCCTCTGCGAGGAGGGGAATGCGGCTCTGCCGAACCATAAGAGACCGTAATTATGAAACGCAACACTAGCTAATGCTCTGCGCGATTTGAGTCATGATCGCCTCATTAATCTTGATTTGCTTCGCGGCCTCCATGCGCTTCTTCACTTCCTGGATGTAGGCGCTGAAATACTGCTCGCGGCGTCCGGGAACCATTTCGTTGCGGACCGTGTCTAAAGATTTCTTCATTTCCTCAGGGTTGATCTCTTGGCGCTCCTTCACTGCGAAGGCGAGGGTCTTGCCTGCAATCGTGATCGGCGTTCCAGGTTTACCGATCGACAATGAAAACATCTCTTTATCGAGTTCGGCGATGGAACCAAACTCGGGAATTGCAGCGCCGCGCGTCAGCATGTCGCTGGTCTTGAGCTCCGCCCCAGCGGTCTTCGCGGCGGCGGCGAGATCCTTTCCGCTCTTCAGCAGTTCTTCGACTTGTTTCGCCTTGTCCGCAGCGAGTTGCTTGGCTTTCTCCGTTTTCACATCGGCGAGAACCCTGGTCTGAGCCTCTTCAAAGGATGCGGGGTGTGACGGGACAATATCAACGAGCTGCGGGACAACATAACCTCGGTCGACTTGGATCGCAGTTCCGATTTCGCCCTTGTTCATCATGAACATGCGACGTTGGAATTCCGTGGCGTTTCCGAGTTCGGCAATCGGTCCGCTCTGTTCCATGAGCGGGGTCTCTTTAACCTGGGCGCCGAACTTCGCCGCGACAGCGTCGAGATTCTTGTTGTTTACAAGTTCGACCGCAACCTGCTGAGCCAGGTCGCTACCCTTCTGCTCAGCCTTCCGCGTTTCGACGATCGGGCGTATAGCTTCCTTCATTTCCTCAAACGGACGGTCGCGAGCTTCCTGTTTCCCGTTCACCTTGATGATGTGAATGCCGAACTGCGTCTGCACGAGGTCGCTAATCGCTCCTACACCCAGGCTGAACGCTACACGTTCGAATTCCGGCACCATCTGCCCCCGCCCGAAATCGCCAAGATCTCCACCGTTCGAGGCACTTGAATCCTCGGAGAACTGTTTCGCAAGCGCGCCAAAATCTTCACCTTTCTTCGCGCGCTCCAATACCTGGCGGGCCTTCTCCTTGATCTTTTCGACTTCCTCAGGCGTCTTCTCCTGAGTTTTAAAGAGGATATGTTGTGCTTTGACGCGCTCTGGAATCATGTATTCCGCTTTGTGCTGCTCGTAATACTGGCGGAGTTCGTCGTCGCTTACAGTCACTTGTGAGCGCAGTTTAAGAGATTCGAGAAAAATGTATTTGGCTTTGCGCTTCTCGTTAACCGTGTACTTCGCTTTATTCTTTTCGTAGTACTCCCGCTGCTCTTGATCGCTGGCCGTTACCTTGTCTTCCAGCTTGGAGGCATCGATGACGAAATAGCCCAGCTTCGCCTTTTCGTTGCGGCGTTTGTACTCCTCTTGAGCTTCCTGGTCCGTGACGTGAACCGCTGCGGTGATGAAACTCCGAAGCTTCTCAGTCAAGACTTCATTGGCAACATTGGATTCAAACTCATCGATAGTCAGGTTGTTTTGGGCCAGCACTGCCTGGTAACGAGTTCGGCCTATAAACGCGCCGTTCTCGCGGAATACGGGATTCTCCAGAATCTTCTGTTCGATTTCCCCCGCGGAGACATTCAAACCAAGACGTTTGGCCTCCTCCGTCATGACGTGGCGGGTCACCAGTGCATCCATGATTTGGCGCTCGAAACGGAAGGCACGGAGCATTTCCGGATTAAGTTGCCCTCTCATCCGGTCGACGTAATTTCGGTAAGCACTCTGAAATTCACGGGAACTGATACTGTCGCCCCCGATGGAAGCAACGTCGTTCGTGATACTTACGTTGGGAAGATCGCCAAACGGTATATAAAGCGTTACAAGCGTTACGCTAAAAATAAAAATGAGGATGACCCATACCCACTTCAGGGCTGAGCGCTGACGCCGCATGAAATCCAGCATAATTACCGCCTCCTAGGGCAATTCGAGGGACGCCCCCCGATTTCGGAGGAATTCGGGGGGCGTCCCTCGAATTGCACCTAAAACTCATCAATGTTAGCAGAAATTTGGAGACCTGGATTTATGCTTTATCGGGTATGATGTACAGACATCTCGGTTTCAGTCCTACCGCGCTAAAGGTGCTGATCGGATTTAGATTCTCCTCAACTAACAAGGAGCCTGAAAATCTACATGAACTTTCGCCCGCTGTTCAGTTTATTCTCCAGCGATTTGGCGATTGATCTGGGTACGGCGAATACCCTGGTCTATGCCAAAGGTCGCGGCATTGTGGTTAACGAGCCATCTATCGTTGCCATCAACAAGGTGACGAATCAAGTCGAAGCTGTCGGGAAAGAAGCCAAGGACATGCTTGGCCGTACGCCGGGCAACATCGTGGCCATCCGGCCCATGAAAGATGGCGTCATCGCCGACTTCACGGTCACGGAAAAAATGCTGACGTACTTCATTCAAAAAGCTCACAGCCGGAAAGTACTGGTGCATCCGAGGATCGTGATTGGTGTTCCGTCGGGTATTACGCAGGTCGAGAAACGAGCAGTGCAAGACTCGGCCTACCGGGCCAAGGCAAGCGAAGCTCATCTGGTCGAGCAAGCCATGGCCGCAGCGATTGGCGCAGGATTACCCGTCACCGAACCCTCCGGGAACATGATTGTGGATATCGGAGGTGGCACGACGGAAATCGCGGTGATCTCGCTATCAGGAATCGTCGGGAGCCGCTCCGATAAAGTTGCCGGCAACGAGATGGACGAAGCCATCACTCAATACATCAAACGAAAATACAATTTGTTGATCGGAGAACGTACGGCCGAGCAAATCAAAATTGAAATTGGGTCGGCATATGTCCTGGATCAACCTCGCACGATGGAAATCAAAGGACGGGATTTGATGGAAGGCGTTCCGAAGAGTGTCACCATTTCGGATGAGGAAATTCGGGAAGCACTCGACGAATGTATCAACATCATTATCAATTCCCTTCGGGTTGTTCTGGAGCGGACTCCACCAGAACTTTCCGCCGACATTGCGGACCGAGGCATCGTCCTTGCGGGTGGTGGGGCACTGATCCGGAACCTCGATAAACGAATTCGTGAAGAGACGGGATTACCGGTGACATTAGCTGAAAATCCGTTATCGTGTGTCGTTCTGGGCACTGGAAAAATGTTGAGCGATTTTGATCTCCTGAGGAAAATCGCCATTAACTAATGAATGAGCCGAATTGTCGCAGCTTCGAAGAAGCCAACCTGGATAGCGCTTGGAATTGCCCTTGCTCTTCAGACCGGCCTCATCTCGCTTCAGGCGCGCCGCCGCATCGACACGAGTTTCGTGCGCGTCTGGATACTCGACTCCCTGGCTCCAATGGAGAAGCTTGTTGACCGATCGACATACTCCCTCGGTTACGTCTGGAAAGGGTATGTTGCTCTAATCGGTATCCACGATGAAAACGAACGCCTGAGTCATCAGGTGGATGAGCTGCAGATGCAGCTTCAACGGAATCGCGAAGACCTGGTGGAGCTTCAACGGTTGAGAGCCATGCTGTCGCTTTCTTCCTCAGATACCGGCAAAACCGTGGTTGCCAGAGTCATCGGTCGCGATCCTGCGCGAAGCCAAACCGTCACCATCGACAAAGGAACAACGCATGGGCTGAGGCCCGATTCCGCAGTAATAACGCCTGCAGGCATCGTCGGACGCGTCATTCACTCCAGCAATTTCTTCTCGATCGTCCAATTGATTGTCGATTCACAGAGTGCGGTAGGCGTTCTACTCCAATCCACACGACGGCAGGGCATAGTGCGAGGGACGGGGGGGCGTGAACTGGATTTGGATTACATCGACGATGACAATGATTTGAAAGCAGGCGATACCTTCCTCAGCTCCGGCCTGGATCGCATTTATCCTAAAGGGTTGCCCGTAGGCGTCATCACGTCTGTGGGTCCCCGCCGCGGCCTGTTGAAAACGGTTCAGGTCAGGCCCAGCGTGGATCTCGGACGCCTGGAGGAAGTCATTTGTATCATCGAGCATACAGAAAATATTGATGTGGCGGATCCCGCCCAAGGGGCGTCATCGCCATGACTATTTATCCGATGCCTCGAGCCAGCACCTTCGGAATTATCGGCAAATTCGCGGTCGCGATTGTGGCCGTGGTGGTGATTCAGGGAATCTTATCGTTCAAATTCACACTTTTTGGGTTTTTTGATCTGCCGTTGATATTTTCGGTGTTTTACGGATTCACGCTAGGCAATCCGGTGGCGTCGATCGTGATCGGAAGCTCATTGGGCTTGATGCAAGACAGTCTCTCCGGTGCTGTTCTGGGCGCCAATGGCCTAAGTAAGACGATAATCGGCTTTTTCGCCGCCACGGCGGTAGCGAAGTTCGCTGTCGACCAACCGGTGACCCGCATTTTCGCGTTATTTTTGTTTACCATCGGAGATGGCCTTCTGGTTACTATTCTAGGGCTCATGGTCGGTCCGGCATCGGGTGCAACCTATAGTGGCGCCTTGAGTGGCTGGGGACTATCAGCGATGTTCAATGCTCTGTTAGGGCTGGTTCTGTTTGCCTATCACGATTGGTGGAATGCGACAACGTGACGAACTGGACCTGCTGCGGTGGCGTATCCGTTTCGTCGGGTATGCCATTGTTGCGGCGCTGCTGGTACTCGTGTTTGGTTTTTGGAACGCGCAAATAATTCAGTCCGGTTACTACCAGCTTCGGGCCGAACAAAATCGAATCCGGGAAATTCCGCTCCGCGCACCTCGGGGACGAATTTACGATCGTTATCATCGGATTCTTGCCGACAATCGTCCTTCCTACAACATCACCTTAATTCGGGAGAACAGTCCGCATACCGTCGAGCAGACAGCAGCAATACTGAGCGCGGGTATCAGCATGTCGCGGGAAGAACTGCTGGACCGTATCAACCGGAAGCGCCGCGAACCGAAATTCCGTCCGATTGTGCTGAAGGACGACATCTCGGTCGGCGATATCGCGTTTGTTAAAGCCCACCGGTACGAGCTGCCGGAAATTACAGTCGAATTTCAACCACGGCGTCGGTATTTGGAAAACGAGATTGCAGCTCATGCAATGGGCTATGTGGGCGAGGTCGCCGAGACTGAGCTGGCGACACCCGAGTTCGTCGATTTTAAGTCCGGCGATCAGGTGGGGAAAGCAGGACTCGAGCGCGAATACAACAAGGTCCTTGTGGGTAAGGACGGCTTCAAACGCGTCATTGTGAACAGCTTCGGGCGCGAAATGGGGAAGTTGGAAGAGGAACCGGCTATCCCAGGCAATGATCTGGTTACAACGCTCGATCTTGATCTGCAAAATGCAGCCGAAGACTGTTTCGCTGGACTGCGTCCCGATTGCGCCAAAGCGGGAGACCACAGCGGCGCCGTCGTCGCGTTGAATCCTCGGACCGGCGAAGTTCTCGCATTGCTCAGCAGGCCTGCGTTTGATCCCAATCTCTTCGCGACGCGAATCACGGCAGCCGATTGGAATAACCTGATCACCGATCCGCGCAAGCCACTTCAGAACCGGGCCATTCAGAGTCATTTCTCTCCTGGATCGGTTTTCAAAGTTTTTATGGCGGCGGCAGGACTAGAAGCAGGAACTCTGAATCCGCTGCGCACGATATACTGTCCGGGTTATGCAACTTTTTTCGGGCACACATTCGCCTGCGATAAACATGACGGGCACGGGACGTTGAGCCTGCACAACGCCATCGTCAATTCCTGTAATGTCTTTTTCTACAACGTCGGTAAAGACCTGGGCATAGACCGCATTTCTCGTTACGCGACCATGATGGGTCTTGGCCGTAGAACCGGGATTGACCTGCCGAACGAGGACGCCGGAATTATCCCTTCTTCAGAATGGAAGCAGCGAGTCTTTAAAGCGAAATGGTATGAGGGCGAGACGATTTCCGTCGCAATCGGCCAAGGTTACGTCGGTGTTACCCCGATACAAGCCGCATGGGCGATGGGAGGCCTGACCACCGGGGGCCGCTTGAAGCAACCCCATTTTGTGCCTCCACAGGAACTAAAGAAGCTCGGCTTCGCGGCTGGAGAAATCCTTGAAGAGGATTATCCGATCCAGGAATCCACTGTAGACATCGTCACAAAGGCGATGTGGGGCGTGGTCAACGAGGGTGGAACCGGTATCAATGCGAAGATTGAGGGTTTCGATGTCGCGGGCAAAACGGGAACCGCTCAAGTTGCGAGCAAAAAGGCCAACCTTAAAGGCAAAGAATACAGGGATAATGCCTGGTTTGTCGGATTCGCGCCTTATCGCGATCCCGAAATTGTCGTGGCTGTTTTTACCGAGAACGGAGGGTGGGGCGCCGAAGCCGCCGCTCCCGTCGCGCATGCCGTTTTAGAGACCTATTACAAAAAGAAGACGGGGCAGTTCGAGAAGAGCACAACGATTGCGCAGAAGTAAACATGATCGGACCGTTTGCGGGGAAACATTTTTGGAAGGATTTCGATTGGCCGCTCCTTACCTCCGCCTTGCTGTTGTCTGTCCTTAGTCTCACCGAAATTTACAGTTCCACCATGGCCCAGCCGTCAGAGAACTTTTTCTTGCGGCAGTTAGCCTGGGTCGTCGTAGGCATAGTGTTTCTCTTTGTTGTCGCCGCAATCGACTACCGCCTGATTTCCGAGCACATTCCTTGGCTCTACGTTCTCGCTGTTGGTTCGCTTCTCTACACATTGGCTTTGGGGCACCGTGTTGCGGGCTCCAAGAGCTGGGTTGTTTTGGGAAGAATTCAATTTCAACCATCCGAGGTGATCAAGATGGTGGTGGTTGTTACATTGGCGCGATATTTTTCAGAGCTGCGCGCGAGCCAGTATATGACGCTCATGCAAATAACGAAAGCTTGCGTGATATCGCTGGTTCCGATGGGTCTCGTGGCTCTTCAGCCAGACCTGGGAACAGCGCTCACCTATTTGCCGGCGATTGCTCTTGGATTGTTCGTTCGAGGTATTCGGCCTACAGCACTGATTTCTCTGCTCGTGGCCTTTGTTCTTGTCCTTCCGGTCACTTGGTTTGTTCTTAAGCCTTACCAGAAGGAACGCATTATGACCTTTCTCGATCCTGAGAGGGATCCCCTGGGTAAAGGCTATCAGGTGGCACAGTCGAAGATCGCGATTGGTTCGGGCGGTCTGGTGGGCAAAGGTCTCTTTCGTGGTTCCCAGAACCAGCTCGGATTTTTGCCGACCCGGCACACGGATTTCATTTTCTCTGTGGTCGGGGAAGAGTTGGGTTTCGTTGGTGTCATCGCCTCGCTTGGACTGCTGGCGTTTATCATCTTCCGGTCGATCTATAACGCGCGAACGGCTCGCGACAACCTCGGGCTATTCATCGCGATGGGTGTTGTTGGGACGTTCTTTTTCCACCTCATCGTGAATGTAGGTATGGTGATTGGATTCATGCCCACAACCGGCATACCGCTTCCGTTCTTGAGTTATGGCGGTTCATCGGTTCTCAATGCCTTTATCGCCCTGGGACTGGTCATGAGCGTTGGCCGCTGCCGTTACGTGAATTGACTGTGAGCATGCTATAGTGCGGTTCAGGCGCGGTATTTGTAATGTAAGTTTTTGCGCGGGCGTGGGCGCCCGCCGCGACGCGTCAAAAGATTTGTTAAGTTTTGCCCGTTAAGAGTAGAGCCCCAGTAGCGTGGGGGGACCGGCCAAAATGCCATCAAAGAGGTGTACCGACAGTGGCTTGGCCGGTGGGCCCGACGCTAAATAGTAGCTCCTCCGGGCACAGGAGTTTTCCATGACAATACGCGACATTTGCCTTTGGGCGAGCTGTCTCGAGCTGTCCCTGTGCGCTGCCAGAGACGGGCACAGGAGTTTCGATGCAGAAAGAATTGATCATTTCCACGACACCTCAGGAGACTAAAGTTGCGATCCTCGAAGACGACGAACTCGTTGAATTTTATATAGAACGCCATCGCTCGCAAGGCATCGTCGGCAACATTTATAAGGGAAAAGTAACGAAAGTCCTGCCTGGAATGCAGTCCGCGTTCGTTGATATCGGTCTCGAACGAGACGCCTTCCTGTACGTTTCCGATTTTTTTGAGGACACGGAAGAGTACGAAAAGATCGTTTCGAGTGTCGAAGACGAGGTCGCCCAACTACAGGAAACAGGGCGGACCAAGCCCGCTACTTCGCCGCCCGTCGCGGCTACCGCACCACCGCCAATTCTCATTGAAGAAGGAGTTGAGGCGCCCGCCGCTGCCGTAATACCTCCGGCAGCTCCGGAAATCATCGCTGAAGAGCAGCGTTCACAACCAGCAGCTCCACTTATACACGACGATTACGGCCGCCGCGATCGCGGCGACCGAGGCCGCAGCAGGGACCGCGATCGACGCGGCAAGAAGCCCAAAATCCCTTCCTTTGAAACCAAGTCGTACGATGCAAGGCCCACCGATCGGCCGTATGCGGCAGGTCCGATCGAGGTTTTGCCAGGCGAATCACTCGCGAAATATTCGCGCCGGCCGAAACCGGAGCCCGAGCCAGGTGCCGGCGAAGATAAGGATGCTCGATTAGGCGCAGTCGCCGAAGAAGAACCGCCCGCGACGCCTTCGCCGATATCGGACTTTGCGCCTCCGGTTACGGCGCCGATTCCGCCCGAGGTAACCGAAGGCGGCGTGGTTACAGAAGCGTCTCCACCAACACGGGAGCCGCTCCAACAGCAGACGCAAGCAAAACAAGCCAAGGAAGACGATAGTTCCGACCGGGAAACGGAAGGACCTTCGAGCGCCCGCATTACGGATCGCTCCGACAATTACCGCTTCGCGCATCGTTCTTCCAGCCGCCGCGGGCGCCGAGGCCGCAGTGGTCCGCCCCCGGTTAAGCAAGAGGAACATCGGACGAATGGATATTCCCCAAAGCCCGGGCCCACAATTTCCGAACTGCTCCGGGAAGGGCAGGAGATCCTGGTACAAGTTTCGAAAGAACCGCTCGGCAAGAAAGGCGCGCGCATCACCTCGCACATTGCGCTTCCCGGACGTTACTTGGTCTATATGCCGACGGTGGACCATGTCGGCGTGTCACGCAAGATCGCGTCCGACGAAGAACGCTCACGGCTCAAGAGGATCATTCACGAACACCGGAATGGTTTGCCAGGAGGCTTTATTGTGCGAACGGCGGCCGAGGGACGCGGTGAGGATGAATTTGTTCAGGACATCCGTTTTCTCGGGAACCTGTGGTCGGATATCCGCACGAAGAGCGAGAAGAAATCTGCGCCAGCGCTCATCCATCGCGATTTGAACCTGGTTCAGCGTTTGCTGCGCGATCAATTGTCACCGGATTATCGGGCCATTCGCCTCGATAATGAAGCCGAATTCGCGACTGTGCTCGATTTCGTCAACAAGTTTCAGCCTGCGCTGGTCAATCGCGTGAAATTGCATCTGAAAGATACACCGATATTCGAAGAATACGGACTGAATCTCGAAATCGAGAAGGCGTTGCGCTCGAAGGTATGGTTGAAGTCGGGTGGTTACATCGTTATCAACCAAACCGAGGCGCTTGTCGCCATCGACGTCAATACAGGGAAGTTTGTCGGCAAATCGAACCGTCTGGAAGACACCATCGTTCGCACCAACGTGGATGCGGTCCACGAGATTGTCCGCCAGATCCGCTTGCGCAATCTCGGGGGCATCATCGTCGTCGATTTCATCGATATGGAAGAAAAAAAGAATCGCCAGCGCGTGATGGCCGCTCTGGAAGAAGCGATCCGCGCCGATCGGTCTCCTTCAAAGATCCTTCAGTTCAACGATTTCGGCCTCGTCGCCATTACGCGCAAGCGCACACAGCCCTCGCTCGAGCGCACACTTTGCAGGCCGTGCGCCTATTGCAATGGAACGGGTTGGGCGAAATCTCCAGAAACCATCTGTTATGAGATCCAGCAAGAGATCAAGAAGATGTCGCACCTCATGGAAGGAAAAGAGGTCACGGTACGCGTGAATCCGGAAATTGCAAAGGCGCTCAAAAGCGGGGAATTCGTTTCGATCAATGACCTCGAGGATTGGACGAAGAAAGACATCATCGTGAAATCGGACCCGCTCCTGCAGGAAGAACACTTCGATATCTTCTAGGACCACGCGTGAAAGAGCAGGCACCGTTTGATGTTGCAATCATCGGAACCGGACCGGGCGGATACGTGGCAGCGATCCGCGCGGGCCAGCTCGGCTTAAAGACCGCCGTCATCGAGAAGGACACGCGTTACGGCGGTACGTGCCTGTTGCGCGGCTGCATTCCGACCAAGGCTCTGCTTCGCGATGCCCATCTATTGCAGGAAATCAAAAAAGCGTCGCAACAGGGCCTCTTCAAGACCGGAGAGATCGCAGTCGACTTTTCCAGAATCCAAGACCGCAAAAGCGATGTGGTCGAGAAAATGGCGAAGGGCGTCGATTTTCTCCTTCGGAAAAACAAGGCCACCGTCTTTAAAGGCTACGGTACGGTCGTGAGTCCCAATAAGATTGCCGTTAAAGGAGACGGTGTTTCAACTGAGGTCAACGCGAAGAACATCATTCTCGCCACCGGTTCTGAAGCAAAGTCACTGCCCGGTTATAACTTCGACGAGAAATACATCCTCAGCAATATTGGAGCACTTGATCTTGCCGAGATTCCAAAATCGATGCTCATCGTCGGTAGCGGCGCCGTCGGTGTCGAATTTGCGTCAATCTACAGCAGCTTCGGCACGAAAGTGACGTTAATTGAGGTTCTACCCAACATTGTTCCTCTGGAGGATGAGGAAGTTTCAAAAGAGCTCAAGCGCGTCTTTACGAAAAAAGGCATCGAGGTTTATACGAAGGCGAAACTCGAAAGCGCCAAACCAAAGGATGGAGGCGTTGAGGTCACATTTCAGACCGAAAAAGGTGAGGTCAAGCACTACACTGTCGAGAAACTGTTGATGGCGACCGGCCGCGGTCCAAACACGGCGAATATCGGCCTCGAGAAGATCGGCATCGCGATGGACCGCGGATTTGTGAAAGTCAATGAGTACATGGAGACGAATGTCAAAGGCGTTTGCGCCATCGGCGATTTGACGCCATCGCCATTGCTCGCCCACGTGGCTCAACAGGAAGGCATCGTTGCAGTCGAGCGCATTGCCGACAGGCACCCGGTTCCGATCAACTACAACCACGTGCCTGCGTGTACTTATTGCGATCCGCAAGTCGCGAGTGTCGGCCTCACGGAAACCAAGGCCAGGGAAACAGGATACAAAGTCAAAACCGGTAAATTTCCCTTTACCGCCATCGGCAAGGCCAAAATCGAAGATGCCAGCGACGGATTCGTGAAAATCGTGGCAGACTCCGAATACGGGGAGATCCTTGGCGTTCACATGATCGGGACCACCGTTACAGAAATCATTTCCGAAGCAGTGGCCGCAATCGCGTTGGAAGGCACTGTCGAAGACCTTGTCAACACGATCCACGCGCATCCGACCCTTGCTGAAGCGACCCATGAAGCTATGGAAAGTGTTTTTGGGGCCGCAATCCACATATGAGTAATCGTCCGGATTGGCTGAAGGTTCGCATTCCGAGCGGCGAAAATTTCTTCGAAGTCCGCCGGATTCTTCGTTCTCACCAGCTCAATACGATTTGTGAGGATGCGTTGTGTCCCAATATCGCCGAATGTTGGGGCAAACATCGGACTGCGACTTTCATGATCTTGGGCAACATCTGCACGCGCGCTTGCGCCTTCTGCGCCGTAACCAGCGGGCGTCCTACCGAATACGATCTGATGGAACCCGCTCGCGTCGCTGCCGCTATTGCTGAGCTCAGGTTGAAACATGCCGTGATTACTTCCGTCGATCGCGACGATCTGGTGGATGGCGGCGCGGCTATCTTCGCCGAAACCGTGCGCGAAATTCGCAGGCTCGACGGAAATGTGAAGATCGAGCTGCTCACACCGGATTTTCAGGGTTCACTCGACTCGGTCAAAACGATTGCGAATGCCGGTCCGGATGTCTTTTCACATAACATCGAAACAGTCCGGCGGCTGTACCCTAGGATTCGCTTCAAATCCGACTACACGACTTCTTTCGGCCTCCTGAAAGCGGCCAAAGGGATGTCCATGCACACTTTCATCAAGACCGGCATCATGGTGGGACTCGGCGAGACGACCGAAGAGATTGTTGAATTGATGGGGCACGCCGTTGAGACCGGAGTCGATATCCTCACCATCGGGCAATACCTTCGCCCCTCAATGAAGCACGCGGAAATTGAAAAGTATTACCATCCTGCCGAATTCGCGGAACTGGGCCAGATCGGGCGCAACCTTGGCATCCGGTGGGTCTTCTCCGGGCCGCTCGTTCGTAGTTCCTACCACGCCGAAGACATCTTCGAGCAGATGATGTCGCGGTCTTCGAAGTAACTCTGATTTCCTCGAACGATGGAATCGCGTCAACGAGCTCAGCAGTCCTGAACTTCATTCGAGACTACAGTTCCCTACGCCCTTCCAGGGCCTTGGCCATGGTGACTTCGTCGGCGTATTCCAAGTCACCACCGACCGGGAGTCCTAACGCGAGCCGAGTTACGCGGATTCCCAAAGGTTTGATCAGGCGGGATAAATACAAGGCGGTTGTTTCGCCTTCGACATTCGGATTTGTTGCGATGATCACTTCCTCAACATTGCCAGACTGTAATCGTTGAAGCAGAGATGCAATCGCAAGCTGATCGGGACTGACCCCTTTCAATGGCGAAATGGAACCCATAAGGACGTGGTACCGCCCCTTGAATTCGTGGGTCTTTTCGACAGGCAGAATATTATTCGATTCTTCGACCACGCACAGCACGCGGTCCGAACGCGAAGGGTGCGTGCAGAACTGACATGGATCGACATCCGTAAGGTTGTTGCACGTCGAGCAGCGCCGGATCGATCGCTTCACTTCCAGAATGCACTCGGCAAGTTCTGTCGCATCTGCTTGATCCATTTTCAAGATGAAAAATGCAAGGCGCTGAGCGGACTTGGTTCCAATGCCAGGTAATTTCTTGAATTGTTCGACAAGTCTCTGGACGGGCTCTGCAATATCCATGAAGCAGAATGTTTAGAAGAGGCCTGGGATCTTCAACCCGCCGGTCAAATTTCCAAGCTGGCCCTGAAGTGCTTCATCAACTTTACGGCTACCTTCATTGACGGCAGCCACGATGAGATCTTGCAACATATCCTTATCGCCTCCACTGAAAACTTCGGGCTCGATCTGGACCGAGAGAAGGTGCTTTTGCCCGTTCATCTTTACGGAAACCATGCCGCCGCCCGCCGTGGCTTCGACAACCGTGGACTCCATTTGTTTTTGCAGCTTCTCCTGCATCTGTTGAGCTTGCTTCATCAACTGCTGCAAGTTCATTGTTGTTCCCCTTTCGCGGGCTTAATTTGGGCGATATCCCCACGGAAGACTTCTAAAAATCTTTTCACGAGGGGCTCGTCCTTAGCGTTTCCGGCGGCCAGTTCAGCTTTCGGCTGCTGTTCTTTCATTATAAGAGACACGGAAACGGCTTTACCAATCAGTTCACTGGCAACCGCGTCGAGCACCGCCTTATGCTCCTTCGATTGAAGCATCGCCAAAGGCGTTCCATTGGCAATGACGACTTCCACGTGATTTTCGCCTCGTTCGATCCGCTCAGCTCTCTGGAGATGCACGGCTGTCGTCGCCGACCTATCCTCCACTCGTCGGATAAAAATGTCGGCAAACGTGAAAGTGCCTGGAGGCTCCGCTGCTACCGGAGCTGCCGGAAGTCTCTCTTCGGGCTTCGCTGCCGGGGCCGAGCGCTGGGGCGACTGTTCTCCACTTCCCCTGATTTCGCGCAATACTTCTTCAATATCGCGCACGTGTCCGACTTTGGCGAGTTTCACTAATCCAACTTCAAGATGGAAGCGCGGCTGCGAAGTCCAACGCAGTTCGTTTTCCAGTCGAAGCAGCATATCGAAGAAGCGAATCAGATCCTGTTCCGAGAACCTGCCGGCACGGGCGGCCAGCGCGCGTTTTTCGTCGGCATCTCCCAAGATTTTCTCCTGCAAATCAAGACGCGAGACTAAAAGATCGCGAACTTTGCCGATGAACTCGCGGACGTACTGTTGGAGATTGAAGCCTTGATCGACGACGATGCCGACGATTCCAAGCAGCGTCTTGGAATCTCTCTCCGCAAGCGCGTCGAGCGTGCGATCGAGGATCTCGCTGGGGATGAATCCCAGAACATCGCGCACGTCTTCACCGGCGACCTCCTGTCCACTAAACGAGATGATTTGATCTAGCAGCGACTGTGCGTCGCGCATGCTGCCTTCGGCGGCTTTGACAATGTAGCCGAGAGCACGGTCGTCGATCTTTACGCCTTCCCGATCGGCAATTTGCCGGAGATGACCGTGGATTTCAGCGGCGGGAATCGTTCTAAAGATAAATTGCTGGCACCGCGACAGAATAGTGGCCGGCACTTTATGCCGCTCCGTTGTGGCCATAATGAATATGACATGCGAGGGAGGTTCTTCGAGAATCTTCAGCAGGGCATTGAAGGCCGATGTCGAGAGCATGTGAACTTCATCGATGATGAAGATCTTGTACCGGCTTCGCGCCGCCGCATATTTCGCGCTTTCGCGGAGTTCACGGATATTATCCACTCCGGTGTTCGAAGCCGCATCGATCTCCAACACGTCGATCGACTTCCCTGACGCGATTTCCTCGCAAGACGGGCACCGGTTGCACGGCGTGATGGTAGGCCCTTCTTCGCAGTTCAACCCCTTAGCCAAAATCCGCGCCGTCGTCGTCTTCCCTACGCCTCGCGGTCCTGAGAAGAGATAGGCATGGCCGACTCGTTCCATCTGAATCGCATTCTGCAAAGTCTGGACGATCGGCTTCTGACCGACAACATCTTCAAAAACCTGCGGCCGAAATTTTCTCGCGATGACTTGGTATTTCATGAATGGGAAAGCAAACGTACAGGTCCGGGGGATACTGCGTCACATTGGTTTACCCAATACCGTTGCTTCCTTCCGGACCTGGCGGGGTTTTCAGGCTCCAATTGCGCAGCCCCCCTGACCTGTGCGGTCAAGCTGGTGCAGCTTGAAGCGGAGAGAGTGGGATTCGAACCCACGGTGGAGTTACCCCCACACACGCTTTCCAAGCGTGCTCCTTAAACCACTCGGACATCTCTCCGGTGGTTCACATTTCTCGAGATCAACCTTCCGACTGTACCACAGGTTTCCGCTCGCGCACGATGATGATCGGCTTAAGGACTCCGTCCCTCATGATCTCTCGAAGACCGTTCACAAGGCTTGCATTGTCAATTTCGCAGAAACGGGCAGGGTATTGGGCGAGTTTGGCTGTGGACTTCGTTAGCTGGGCCCGGCCGCCGCTCAGGTTCCCGTGGGAAAGATGGTGCAGACCAACAGCCGCCTGCACTAACCCTTGATAAAAAAGCCGCAGCGGACCCCGTGTCACCCTCCACAGGTCTTCCCAAGCCTCGTGGGCCTCGAAATAGCGCCCGGCGTTGAAAAAATTTATTCCCTCGGCGAGGAGGTCAGTCATCCCGAAAATGTTTCTAAGTCATTGAGAGTAATGGTACAATCGCTCAGATCGTGCCCAAGGTGCTCCCCATTTTACGGCATCGGCACATCTCAGACAATCAGATTCTCGCCTGCCGGTTGAGCCAGGCAGTCTTTTGTTGCAAAGCAGCGGCTACCCGGTATCATTCTGGGAGGGGCTAGGTAACCCTGAGCCCCATCTCTGGAATTTCATTCCAGTTTTGCGTCCGATGAACGACGCTAGATAGATTCCAACCCTTCAACCGAGAGGAGGAAAAATGCAGCCAATAGCATTTTGCAATCGATGTCGCGGCATGAAAGTAGGCTGGAACCGTCGCTATGTTGTCCATTATATGACCTGTAAAGACTTGATCTCGAAGTCATCTAAGTTATTGATTCCAACTGTACTCGCTTCTGTCCTAGCTCTGGCCGTTTCAACCCCCAGCGCATTCGTTTTTTCTGATCAGGATCCGCCTCAAACCCTGAGGCGAGCGGCACTGCCAGCGCCGCCGTTTATTGACGTTGACCCAGCTATTAAGACGATGGACTCATTTCTCGAGGGGTACAAAATTGATGGTGGGCAACGGTCCCGGATCGCCCGGGCTATTGTTGCCAGCAGCCGGAAATACAACGTCGATCCCCTATTAGTGGCCAGCATCATGATCGTCGAGAGCCGCGCCAATCCTTTCGCAATCTCGGGCAGCGACGCCATCGGTATGATGCAAATCCATCTGCCCACGTGGGGTCCGCGTGCGGACAAGGAAGGCATTAACCTATTTAAAATAGAGGATAATATCCAATTCGGCACTCGCATTCTTAAGGACTACATTCGCCGTTTTGGTCTTTGGGAAGGCGTGAAACGGTATAAGGGTTGGAATCCCGGAAGTCCGGCTTCCGCCGAGGCCGTGTCGGATTACGTTGCCAAAGTCCAGGGGATTTACGGATTCCCCAAGGTCGATACCGCAGAAGCCTTTCAATAACTTCAGCCCTCA
>QHWY01000250.1 GCA_003223875.1 Acidobacteriota bacterium
GATCGAATATGATCCTCTCCTGTAACGCGGGAGAGGATCGTATTTTTCAGAACGTGCCGGACACAATCTCCGCGCGTGGCCGAGCTTTCCTGGATATCGAATTTCAGGACTTGATCTTAGTTTCCTAGATGTTCGTCGTCTGCTTTAGACTGAGCGCCTATGCGCAACACCTACATTGTTTGTTACGACATATCCGATCCCAAGCGCCTGCGGGACGTGTTCAAGACCATGCGCGATTGGGGCGATCACATTCGACTTTCCGTCTTCGAGTGCCGCTTGACGCGAGAAATCGCGGATTATCCGGTTTTCGTGACGAAATGAATGCGAGCGGCAGGTTGACGTAGAAAACACGGTATGCTCTCGGAACGGGACAAAGTGCTGAACCTTCGTGCTTGAACGGACTAACATCACTGAGCACAACCAACAACCGAATGGTTCTTGCGGGACCGCTCGCGAGCGGCACTGCAGCTCATTGAAAATTCAAGAGTTCTAATGATCGCCATTTCCGCGCACGAGAGTGCGCGGCCCCATTGGAGCGACCGGCACCCGGACTTCACGGCCGATGAACTCCGGCAAAACAAACAGCTTTGGGACGAGATCCGCGACTTTCGGCGGAAACCTGAGGCGCGGATGCCGGAGGAAGAAAAGGCATTTGCGGATGCCGCCAATGTTGTGCGCGATTCGCTCCACGACCAGCTCGGCCAGGCCGGACATCCCGAAATTGCTGATCTCGACCGCGCCTATCATCTGTGGTCCAAAGCACACGAGATTTTTGGAAGCTCGGATATGCAGCGCGTCTATGGCGGCGCGGCGGCGCCGAATCTGATCAAAGGTCTCATGAGCAGTGCGGCATGGAAAACCGCCACCGTGAAGGCGCGCGCCTTAGCCCAACTTCCACACCTGTCCTGGCCGAAAGGCGCGATCACGCCGGTGTGGGTCGCCTGCTCGGGTTCCGCCGTCACTTCCGCCAATAGCGGCAATCACTGGTATTCGGTCTTTCCGGCCAGCGGCACCCCCGATGTTTGTTTTTCCTTCACAGTTCCGCAGGATTGGGATACGGCCTATTTCCGCGCACGAGAGTGCGCGGCCCCATTGAAGCAGTTACGATTTTGTTGTTGGAACCAGTCATTCGATCATTTCGCGCACGAGAGTGCGGTGCCCCATTAAAGCGGGAATATGCATTTGTTAACGCAGTGGGTGCCCGGAGATCGAATGGGTATAGAATGTCGCGGAACGCAGTGCGGTCTACCGCAACCAGACATCGATAAGGAGCGAATATGTGTGATCAGGATCATTTTGAGAAGGATAGGCAGAACTACGAGACTCTAGGTTTGCTAATAACACGGCGGCAATTCGGCGTGATGTTGGGAGCAGGCATGGCCATGATGCTGCCAGAGGTCGCGAACGCGGTCGCGGTTGCCGACTCGGATGTGAGCGTGACGACGCCGGAGGGCACCGCCGACTGCTACTTCGTGCATCCCGCAAGTGGCACGGCTCCAGGCGTTCTCGTGTGGCCGGACATCTTCGGGCTGCGGCCGGCGTTCCGGCAGATGGCCAAACGGCTTGCTGAATCGGGCTATTCGGTGCTCGTGGTGAATCCGTTTTATCGCGTCAAGAAAGCGCCGACGGCGGAGAAAGGCTCTGCAACTCCAATCCCGCAGCTTTTGCCGCTTGCGCAGGCCTTGACCGAAACGGTGCAGATGACCGATGCGAAGGCTTTCATCGGGTGGCTGGACCGGCAATCGTCGGTTGCCAAGAACCGGAAGATAGGGACGCAGGGTTATTGCATGGGCGGCCCGATTGCGCTTCGCACTGCAGCCGCAGTGCCCGATCGTGTCGGCGCGGTCGCCTCATTCCATGGCGGCGGACTTGTGACGGATATGCCGAATAGTCCGCATCTTCAGGTCGCGAAGACCAAGGCGCAGCTCCTCATCGCGATCGCCGCAAACGACGATATGCGGTCGCCCGAGGAGAAGAATGTTCTGAAGGAGACGTTCGCCAAAGCGAAGCTGCCCGCGGAAATTGAAGTGTATGCCGGCGCCGCGCATGGCTGGTGCCCTCCGGATTCGCAGGTGTACAACGAGCCGCAGGCCGAGAAGGCATGGAGCCGGTTGCTCGCGCTGTACGGGAAAGCTCTGGCCTGAACATCTCTGTGGTTATCCTCCAGCTTGGACTGTTCGAGCAGCAGAAGACTGCGACCGTAGGTAGGCGCGGCCGAGTCGCAGAACGAACACGATGCTGAGGATAAGGGCATAGCGTGGCGCGCGCATAGTGAGGGGCCAGTACGTGTGGAGAACGCTGACGACGGCCGCTGGATAAGCGAGCCGGTGGAGCGCCTGCCAGCGGCGCCCACCAAGACGTCGAATCATTCCAACGGTGGACGTCGCTGCCAGCGGAGCCATCAACACCAGCGCCACGAGCCCAATCGTAAAAAATGGACGCAGCAGATCCGCGCCGATTGCCGACAGCGTATGCGCCGTTGCGGCCAAAGGCTTGGCTCGGACGGACGCATCCAGTCCAGCGGCGCAATCGAATACGATGTAGGCCGCGGTGTGAACTGTGGCGTAGAAAAACCCAAAGAGTCCCATCATCCGCCGAAATTTAATAAGCGAATACCAGCCGGTTAGCCATCGCAGCGGTGTGATCGCCAGTGTTAGACAGAGAAAGCGCAGGGACCAAAATCCCGTGCTCCTGACGACCGCATTAAACGGGTTGGCGTTGAGGTTCCTCGACATGTCCCAAAGCATGAATGCGGCGGGGCTGAGGCAAGCCGCGAAGACAAACGGTCTCAAGATGCGCCGAATCGAGTCTGTCATTTTGTCCTCAAACTATAGTGCAAGTCGGAGAACTAAGGCAGCGGCCGGAGGTTGCAAGGTGTGATGTGTTTTGACATCATCAGACGGCCATTGCAAGCCCAAATTCGAAATAGGAGGACCTGACGGAATGGATCGTCGCAGATTCGCAACGCTGCTCGCCGGTTCGATCGCGGCGCCGGGGCTGCCATGGGAGCAGGCAGCCAGTGCCGAGACTAAGACTGTGTTGTATTCCAGTGTTGGGGGCGACCTCACCGTTTACGGCGTAGATATCCAGGAAGCCTCGCTTCTGAAGCGCAACATCGTGAGCTTGCCCGCCAACGTTCAATACGCGTGGCCGCATCCATCGAAACGGTACTTCTACGTTGTTTCTAGCGGCGGTGGGCCCGGTGTCCCGAGCAATCAAAACTTTGCGCATGCATTCCGCATCGATCCGTCGACAGGGGTGTTGACGCCGCATGACCAGCCGCAAAGCCTGCCGTCAAGGCCGATCCACACCAGCGTCGATATGAAAGGCGAATATCTGCTCACAGCCTATAACGACCCGAGTTCCCTGACTGTGCACCGTATCAACCGCGACGGCACGCTCGGAGAAACGGTCCACCAACCGAACAAGCTCGATACGGGCAAATACGCGCATCAAATCCGTGCCACACCCGACAATCAATTTGTGATCATGGTTACGCGCGGCAACAATGCCCCCGGTGACAATCCGGTGAATCCGGGCTCAATCAAGACGTACGGCTTCAAAAGCGGTATGTTGACGAATCTTGCGGCCATTCAGCCCGGGGACGGCATGCATTTTGGCCCCCGCCATCTGGACTTTCATCCGACCCAGCCGTGGGTCTATGTCTCCATCGAGAGTCAGAACAAACTGTACGTTTATAAGAGAGAGCCGGCGACTGGGCTTTCGCGCGAGCCGTTGTTCGTGAAGGAAACACTGTTCGATCCAAAGTCCCCCTTCCGGCAGGGGGCCGGTACTGTCCATGTGCACCCGAACGGCCGGTTTCTTTATCAAGCGAACCGCGCGTCCTCGACGGTCGATTTTCAAGGCAAGAAGGTCTTCGCGGGAGGAGAGAATAGCATCGCTGTGTTCTCGATTAATCAGACGACCGGCGAGCCCACGCTCATCCAAAACATCGATGGCCGCGGCATCCAGTTGCGCACGTTCTCGTTTGACTCCAGCGCGCGGGTGATGGTCGCAGCCAGCATCCAGCCGCTTTTCGTGCGTGAAGGCGACAGCATCAAGACGCTCAGCGCCGGCCTCACCGTGTTCCGCATCGGCAGCGACGGCAAACTCACGTTCGTCCGAAAGTATGATGTTGATGTGGGCAGCAAGACGCAGTTCTGGAGCGGCATGGTGACGTTGTCGTAGATGGCTCCCGAGTCCGCAATCCTGTCCAAGCTTACCCGCCGCCTCATTCCATTGATGTTCCTGCTATATATCGTTTCCTATCTGGATCGGATCAATGTTGGGTTTGCGGCATTGCAGCTCAATAAGGCGCTGAACTTCGATCCAGTGATCTTCGGGCTGGGAGCGGGACTCTTCTTCATCGGGTACTTCATTTTTGAGATACCGAGCAATCTCATCATGGAGCGGGTTGGCGCGCGCGTCTGGATGGCTCGGATTCTCGTGACGTGGGGACTGATCTCATCGGCAATGATGTTTGTTCACGGGATCGCCGGCTTCTACGTTCTGCGCTTTCTGCTCGGCGCCGCTGAAGCTGGTTTTTTTCCGGGCATGATCCTTTACCTGACGTATTGGTTCCCCGCAGAGGCGCGCGGCCGCGCAATTGCGCGCTTCATGACGGCGACCGCCATTGCGGGCGTCGTCGGTGGGCCGGTCTCCGGTGTTCTCTTGAATATGCATGGGATCGCCGGACTAGCCGGCTGGCAGTGGTTGTTTCTGATCGAAGGATTACCTGCAGTTATTCTCGGGTTCGTTGTCTTCGCCATTCTGCCCGACAGGCCGCAAGACGCCCGATGGCTGACTGCCGCCGAGAAGGTATGGATCATGTCGCGACTTGACCAGGAGCGCGAAGCAAAGCGGAATCGTGCTGCGACAGTGAAAGAGGCAATCGCCAGCGGACGTGTCTGGATGTTGGCTTTCATCTATTTTGCCGTGATCACGAGCTTTTATGGAGTCAGCCTTTGGCTTCCCCAGATTGTCCGGTCCTTCTCGGGCATGAGCGATTTGCTCGTTGGGTTTGTCAGCGCGATTCCGTATGTTGCCGCTTCATTAGGCATGGTGAGCATCGGCAAAAGTTCGGATCGTCATATTGAGCGCCGATGGCATGTCGCTCTCTCCGCTTTGATTGGTGCTGCAGGTTTGACTGGTGCCGCGTTTTCGAAGATTCCGGCGATGGAACTTGCCGCGCTGTCATTAGGGGCTATCGGCATTTGGGGAACACTGGGACCGTTTTGGGCGATGTCGTCGGAGTCTCTCCGAGGCACAGGCGCCGCCGCCGGCATTGCACTCATCAATTCCATCGGCAATCTCGGCGGATTTCTCGGGCCGTATCTCGTCGGAATAGTCCGCAGCAGAACCGACGACTTTGCGCTCGCCCTTCTCGCCCTCGCCGTCTGGCCTTTTTTGGGGAGCATCCTGACAATCTCGATATCGCCGCAGCCATCGACGCAAATCTTGCGCACCGCTAATGGGACCACCCCTTCCGGCCGATAACGCTATTCGGAGGGTTCTATGCGATTCGTTAAGTTGCGATATGACGATTACAATCGGCAATTCAACGTGACAGAACGGCAGTTTGGCGCGGAGCCGGATGACGGCCCAATGTATCTTCTAGACGATTTCTCGAAGCAGGATTTCCTTCCCGCTGCAGACCTGGACCCTTTGGACATCGAAGACGCACTGGAATAGAAGTCCGGAGGCAGCGTCATGAGACTGTAAAAAACAGACGCGACGAAGTGATCTGAGCAGTGGCGGTTACGATCACCGTTTGGACTTGCCACGACCCTAGATCCTGTGAGCCAAAGTTTCCGCTTAGCGACCAGCCGCCGGCGTTGTCGCTCGAAGTGCCATAAGCACCCGACACCCCGAGATCTTGACTATTGCGCCAAAGATGAAGCTAAACCCGCGAGCCGCCGGGCGCACGGCTCAAACTCAATTGCCAACCTGACGAACCATTGACACAGGCAGGGTATAGAGCCAGGAGGCAGGCTGTCGCGACGACTATTGTTTTTGGGCCGGATGTCACGTCATCTCCTAGTTCTGTTAAATTCTACGCCAGGTCTCGCCAAGCTGGTCGGTGAACTGTGCGATGATAGTGCCGGCGAGGAGGCAACATGGGTCGCTCTCGATGGTGTTGGACTGTCGTCATCCTTCTCTTGACGTCCGCTCCACTTTCCGCGCAATGGGTCGATTATCCCACTCCTGGACTGCCGCGCACGCTGGAAGGAAAACCAAATCTTGCTGCTCCCGCGCCGCGAACCTCTGACGGTAAGCCGGATCTTTCCGGAGTCTGGGATGCCCAGGACAAAGTGCCGTGCGCGCCGGGGGGCTGCACTTGCCCGGCTCAGCAGTTCCTGAATATCGCTTGGGGTCTCAAGGATGGTCTTCCTTATCGGCCCGGGATGGGGGAACTAGCGAAAGCCCGGCAGCAGCCTCCCAAAGTCGATGAGCCACTCACGCGATGTTTGCCGGTGGGCGCTGTCGAACGGCACACGCTACCCACTTTGAGAAAAATCGTCCAAGCACCGGGATTGCTTCTCATTCTTAACGAATACAATTTAAGTTACCGGCAGATCTTCACTGATGGACGGCCGGTGCCTGTGAATCCGAAACCGACTTGGGATGGCTATTCGAGCGGTAAATGGGACGGCGACACCATGGTCGTCGAGTCGGCCGGCTTTCGGGATGGGAATTGGCTGGACGCCTTCGGCGATCCCATCACCGATGCGGCCAAGGTGACCGAACGGTTCCGGCGGGTCGATTATGGCCACTTGGAAATTGAGATCACTATCGACGACCCCAAGGCGTACACGCAGCCTTGGACTTTCAAGCTGAATCAAGTTCTGGTGCCCGATGCAGACTTGTTGGAATTCATCTGCCATGAAGGTGAAAAGGACGTCAAGCACATGCTTGCCGGTCAAGATGCCAAATAAGAGAACCGTCTTATTTGCGGCGTTTTCTTTGTGGCTTTGCGTCTTTGTGGCCGCCAACAAAGAGGCATGCGCTGAGGTTGTCAAAATCGACATCGCTCGAAAAGATGATTTCGGTACTCATAACCGAGTCATCGGTCGCGTCCATTTTGCAGTCGACCCGAAGCTACCTCGAAATCGCATCATTGCGGATCTAGACCTCGCTCCGGCAAACAAGCAGGGAAAAGTCGAATTTGCAAGCGATCTTCTATTATTCGTTCCCAAGGACGCCCGGCGTACGCGTGGAACGGTTTTTCTCGAAATCGTGAATCGGGGGCAGGATCAGTCGCTGGCCATCATGAGCGGCGCGCAGCAGCGTGATCTCTCGCCCGAATCCTGGGTGTTAGGCGACCGTTTTCTGCTGGAGCAAGGCTTCACCCTAGCTTTTCTCGGTTGGCAGTTCGATGTCCACCCATCGCAGGGTTTAACGTTCGGTACACCGATCGCGCCGGTTCGAGGCGTCGTGCGGGAAAGCTATGTCGCCGCGCCTGGAAGGCGAAGCCTGGGTTTCCCTCTGAAATACTGCGCCTCAGAAGACCACCGTCAGAATGCCGCGCTCACATTTCGCACGCGAATGGACGAGACTCCTCAACCGCTGCCGCGAGAGTCGTGGGGGTTTGGTTCCGACGGCTGCTCGGTGCGTGTGGATACGGGATTCGATGTCGGTTTGTATGAGGCGGTCTATGAAGCTGAGGGCTCTCCGGTGGCCGGTCTTGGGCTGGCGGCGATCCGTGACTTTGCCTCTTATCTCCGGTACGGGCCAACCGGCGCAACACTGCGAGAAAATCCTGCCGCGCAAGAGAGAATCATCGGCTACGGTTATTCGCAGAGCGGCCGCTTTCTTCGTGAATTCGTTCGCGACGGTTTCAACGCTGATGAGCGCGGCAAGAAGGTCTTTGATGCTTTGATGATTTCTTCCGCCGGCGCGGGCGGCGGAAGCTTCAACCATCGATTCGCGATGCCGGGAGAAGCCGGCAACTCGGTCCTTTCCGTACTTCGTCCGGTTGATCTGCCGCCCTTTACCGATGATGGATTGCTCGCTCGGGCGCAAGCCGCCCGAGCGACTCCAAAGATTTTTTATACTTTTTCATCCACCGAGTATTGGGCACGCGCCGGATCGTTGACGCACACGACGGAGGACGGCAAAAAAGACGTGCCCCTCGCCGCCACCTCACGTTTGTATTTTCTGGCCGGAACACCACACTCCTCGGGCATTCTTCCTTTGGCTCGTACAACGAGGACTCAAGCGTTTCAGCACTTCATTAATTTCGCCGAACAACGATGGGCCGCACGCGCCCTGCTTCTGGATCTCGATGCCTGGGTGCGCAATGACACCAAACCGCCTTCGTCGCGATATCCACGGATTGACAACGACGAGTTGGTTCCTTTCACTCGGGTTCGCTTTCCGGCCGCGCCCTCATTCCCATTCGTGACTTATATGCCACACGTGTGGCGGATGGATTTTGGGCCGGAATACAACAAAACCAGAATAATCACTGCCGAGCCGCCGCGATTAGGCGCTCCATATGCCGTGCTGGTCCCTCAGGTAAACACTGACGGCAACGATGTCTCCGGAATTCGTTTGCCCGAAGTAGCCGTCCCATTGGGGACGTACACGGGTTGGAATGTGACGATTCCAGCGTTGAAAGACCTCGGGTACCTGAGTGGCCTCATGGGCGGCTTCGAACCGTTTGCGCTCACGCGCGAGGTCCGGCTCAAGAATGGTGACATGCGTCTCTCGATCGAAGAGCGTTATGCCGGGCGCCAGGATTATTTAGATCGCATAAAACAGGCGGCGCAGGGTCTTGTGCGAGAGCGGTTCATGCTAGCCGAAGATGTCAGCGCAGTCCTCGAGAGGGCGAGCGAAATTTGGAACGCCGTCGTAACCCCACGCGACCGTTAGCATAGCTGCAGCGACCGGAGGTTCTCATTGAGGGGGCTTTGCACAAACAATCCTGGGCGGTCATAGACCGCCCCTACAGCTTGGGGTGCGCAACTGTAGGGGCGCTCTATGAGCACCCGCGATGTATTTTTTGTGCAAAGCCCATTGAGGGTCTGAGCGGACTTATCGGATGGTTAAGTCCCGCGACTGGTGACCTTGAGGGATACACGATCATTGCCCTTTCGGAAGGTGGGCCAATCTTCCCAATTTTCTGCTGTGACTTCCGTGGCAACTCGCTTCGGGAAAAGCCTTTTGCGATTTGCGGTTTTCCGTATCTACTTGAGAAGAAAGCACGCTATATGGGATGCTAGATTGAATTTCTGTCCGGCATCCGGCGGTCCGTTGTCCGGTAATTTGTCAGTGGGGACCGCATTTTCCCTGCAGGCGGCAGGGTCTTCGTGGCTAAGA
>QHWY01000460.1 GCA_003223875.1 Acidobacteriota bacterium
ACCCGCAACGGGTTGATGCGATGCCCAGTCCCTCGACCGCCGACCGCTACCGCCCACGCAAAACACATATCGATCAACATGAGCGGCTCCGGCTTCTCGGATAGCAACCACAGGAATTCAACGGCGCATTCTTTCCCGCGCTCGACGATTCGGATCTCTTGCGGTCCGGTCAGGCGTTTGTAGCGTGCGATTCGCTCCATCGCGTCGCGAAACGAGCGGGTGTAGAGCGCGGCGATGGCAATTGCGCTGTAATGTTCGGGTCGCTCGTCGCTGCCGAGTTTCAGACCTATCCCAGGATCACCGCTGATCTTCTCGATCGCGTCGTACAGGGCGAACATCTCGTCGGTTGTCAGGAAGGTCTTGCTCTGTTGAAACAACCCGAGTGGCAACCCAGCCTGACGCAACACCGCGTCTGGAGAAACTTTCGATTCTTTTAATCGTTTGCCAAGCGTGCCAGAAACTCGAATGCGATTCGTCATTTGGTCACCTTATCCTTTATTCCAGTGTAGTGCCGACCTACCCGTGGATCACTAGCAATGCACGCCAATCCACTCGCCGAACCCGCCGTGTTTTACGCGCCATTTACCGATCCCCTGAAGCGATTGAGTCGCCGGAATGGCACAAGGACTTTCTTGATGAGCGCCAGCAGCGAATTGCCGATAGGTCGGCCCAATTTGGAGACTGGGAAACCGCGAAGGCCAAAATCCGCGAGAAACTTCGGTGAAAATTGAAATCCTCGATGAGGCCAAAACGGACTTGATCGAGGGCTTTCAGTTTTACGAATATCAGGAAACCGGTCTCGGTTGGTATTTCTTCGATTCTTGTTCTCTGCTATCGACTCTCTCCTTCTTTACGCGGGAACGCACATGGATATCATCGATTGCCTCGCGAAACGATTTCCTTTTGCCGTTTATTATTTGGTCGAGGGCAGCTGATTCGTGTCTATGCAGTACTGGATTGCCGTCGCAGTCCCGGATGGACGCGGAAGCGCCTGAACAACCCAAAACTTTGACGCGCATGAGAAGCCGGCGTCAAGGACAACATCAACCTCGCTTGAGGAATTTCATTTTGCTGCTGCACGGGACTGCCGCGGCGACTCTCGTAGCTTGTCTGCGTAGAAGTCAATTTCGCGTATCCCATCGAACTGCAGCTTTTCGCCAGGTAACAATGCCTGCACAGCACGTCTGTTGTCGATTGCCGGCGCGTAGCTGGGATCAAGTTCGATCGCGCGGTTTAAGTGCAGGAGCGCGGATTCACGGTCGGCGAGAGCCGCGTATGCGAGACCAAGATTTCCGTGGGACTGGACGTGATTGGGTTGCAATTTCAGAACGCGATTGAAACCATCAATCGCTTCCCGGAAACGTCCGTTGATGAGAGAAGCGAATGCCGTGTCGAATTGACGCGCGCTGTTACGACATTCGTGCCTGGATAGGCCTGTTCCCTTTCTCGCCACGTCATAGAACTCATCCAGTTCCGCTTGTGCCTTCCGGCCGATTTCGCCCGTGGCGCCGTCAAGCTCAATCGACTTCTCCAGTGAAGCAATAAATTCAGGTACCTCAAGAAGCGATCTGTGGGCTGCAGCAAGATTGTAGTAAGCCTCAGCCGTTGGATGGAAATTGATGCTTTCTCTCAGGAGCGGAACAGCGCGTTGCGCGTGTCCCTGCATTGCGAAGCAAGTACCCATGTAAAATTGTGGGCGCCAGTGTTCCGGATACTCTGCCATGAACGTCTTTATTTTCGTTTGAGCAGCGCTGAAGCGTTGAGCGGCGAGCTCTCGTTCAATACGTTCACAGCTTGCGTAGAAGCATTCGCCCTCATCTTGAGTTAATTCTTCGATTGTCAAGAAATCCGCTTCACCTCGGTCGATGAGCGGCCTGAGTGTGCGGAGGATCTTATGCGCGTCGTCATTCGGCCCTTGTATATAGAATGGCTTCCCATCTGAACCGAATGTGAATTTGTTGTTGAATGACCGGTTCGCTTCGACGATTAGGCCGGTCGATCGCCAATCCGGATGCGGCTCAAACCCAAGCTCGCGTGCATACTCAATGACGCCGAGAATAACGCTACGTGCATCCTCGTACGGAATCACTTCCAGTCTTTCAGGAAAGTTGTTGCGAAGTGCGCGAACTTCTGAATCATTCAACCGCGTCTGGAAAAACGTATCTTTGAGACCCAGACAAAATACGTCGATGAGATAAGCGCCGGCGATGTACTTCAGGTTCGGCATTTGCCGGACTACGAGCAGCTCCGCCACTCCGCTGTTTTGCCAGTCCGGACTAATACGGCATTCATGGATCTTGAATTCCGCCGCGCGGCGGCACAATTCCTCATCCGATATTCCGCTCAGCGCCTGATATCTTTCGTTGCAGCAAAATTTGAATTTCTTACCGCTTCCGCAGGGACAAGGCTGATAGCGATCGTCACCCATCATCTCTCCTCCAATAGATGTGTGAACCTTAACCGGAGGAGTGGCCAGAACAGGACCGAGAAGGATGCTATTGATCCCAATCCGGCTGATCCACTGATCCGCTAAAATAGAAGCGCGGTCACCGAAGGAACGTCACCAGGAGATCCGATGAGTAAAAAGAAACGAAATAAGAACTGGGACGATGGCGATGCAGATCTTGCCGACCTCATCGAAGAAATCACCGTCGACGCGTACACTGATGATGAGAAATTGTGGGCTTTCCGGCAGGTAATCGAGGATGAAGTCGATCTGCCGAGGACGGTTTCATCATGGACGAACCTATCAAAATCACCCGAATTGATTATGACGGAAATGAGCGCCGTGGACTGACGGCGGTATGTCGCCCGCCGAACGGCGCCAAATATATTGTTGCGGCCGCAGATGTGACATTTCCGATAAACTCGGCCGCTGCGCGTTACTTAAACGCCTACCGTAAATGGCTTGGAGTCGAAACGCTTC
>QHWY01000242.1 GCA_003223875.1 Acidobacteriota bacterium
AATCGGGCGGATTCGCGCCGCTGGGCCGGCTCGTTCTGGCGAGCTGGACCGCATAACGCATGACTTCGTCCGCGACCGGCATCTTGCGGACGAGACGCTGGAATTCGATGATCTCCGGTCCGCTGATCGTCTTTTCGAATTCAACCTGGCGCAGCGTCGTGGTCTGGCTGACGACCTGAATCTCGTCTTCCTCATTGAGGTAATCAATGATGATGTTGAACATGAACCGGTCAAGCTGAGCTTCCGGCAGCGGATAGGTACCTTCCAGCTCGATCGGGTTCTGCGTGGCCAGAACGTAAAACGGTTTCTCGAGAACGTAGGTGTTGCCTTCGATTGAACACGATCCTTCCTGCATCGCCTCGAGGAGCGCGGATTGCGTCTTAGGCGGAGTCCGGTTGATTTCGTCTGCAAGAATGATGTTCGCGAAAATCGGTCCCTTCACGAAAACACGTACCCGTTTACCGCTGACGCGATCTTCTTCGATGATTTCTGTTCCGGTGATGTCGGCCGGCATCAAATCGGGGGTGAATTGGATGCGCTTGAAATCCAGGTGCAGGACCTGAGCGACCGTCGAGATTAGCAATGTCTTCGCCAGACCGGGGACGCCCGTGATGATGGAGTGGCCTCCGGTCAGCAGCGAGATCATGACCTGATTGACAACTTCCTTCTGTCCAACGATGATTTTTCGGACTTCGCGATCGATCTTTTTTAATTCGATATGAAACCGCTCTACAGTTTCCAATTCCTTCTTTTGTTCAACGGTCAGTTCCACGATTACCTCACAATTTTTAATAACAATTCCTGGGCCGGCTCATATGATGGCGCGATTTCGAGGGCCTTCATGACGTTCGTTCGCGCGGCCTGGCGATTCCCTTGCCCGAAACTCGATTCCGCCAGCTTGTAATATGCAGTGGCCTTATCCGGTGTATTCAACGCGAGCAGTGTTTCGAATTCACGAACAGCCGGACCATACTGCTTCAGAGTCAATAACAGATCACCGAGTTTGCGGTGTTCCTCCAGATCCATCGGACGAATAAAGATACCCGCTTCCAAGGCGCGGCGGGCGCCGGCAGCATCACCTTGCTCCTGAAGCAAGTCTGCAAGTTTCACCATCGATTTGTATCCTGTTTCCGAGTACATCGCGAATTTTTTCAAAATGTCGATGGCGGCCTTCTTGTCTGCTTTCTTGAGATAGGCATCGGCCAGCGACTCATACGCGTTGTGCTCGTCGGTATACTCGGGATAAAGGTCAATGGCTTGCTCGAGAATCTCGATTGCTTTGTCCGTGTCGCCCTTTGCCAAAGCTTCCTGTCCAGAGCTGATGAGTTCCGTGAACGGCTTCACATCAAGGTTCTTTACTTTGTCATCGACCCATTTGAAGAATTCCTCGTCGAACTGCTCGAGACTTAAGCCCAGGCTCTCTTTAAACACATCCGCGGTACTTCTGCCCTGCTTGTAGAGCAGAAGCATTTTCTTGAGAGCGGGAAAGCCGAATTTTTGATCGATGTAGTCGCAGACCAGCGACGACTGGTAATAGGACACCAAAATCTGGTTTTCGTATTTCGGCCGCGTAAAGCCATTGTTCAACTCAGCGGTGGGAAGAAATTTTTTACCTTTCATCGCGGCCAGGTAATCGAGCTTCATCTTATCGCCCCAGCCCGTAAACCCCTTGCGTTCCTCGTAAACCGAAAGCCCTTCGGAGAACCACCGCGGGATTTTGTGATCTGTCATCTGAAGACTAATCACGTGCATGAACTCATGCCAGAGGGTGCTGCCCCAGTTGAACGAATCGGGCTTTCGCGCCGTCGGTGAGTCCATCACGAAGAGCTTGCCGAAGCAAACGCCAAGAATCCCGCCGATGCCGGGCAATCCGAGCGTTCTGACCTCGAAATCCGCATGATCGGGATACATTTCAAATGTAATTGGACCTTCAGGCTTAAAGTCGTACTTTTCGGTCAAGGTGTCGTAGGCCTTCTCCAGAAGTTCGCGCACGTACGGTCGAAGTACGGCCACTTCTTTCTCGTGAAGTTTCACTTTAAAGTGAGTGGTGTCGAAGCGTACAAAGTGCTCGAAGCTATCCAGCAGCTTCAGCGTATTGACGGTCATCACGTTGAATTGATCGCCTTCATACGCCTTATCGAGCGCGGCCTTGCCCTCTTCTTCTTCTCCAATGCGGAGCAGATTCACGCCAAGGATACTCATGGCGGTCCAATCGCGCGGTTTCAGAAGCAGCGCTTCTCGCGCGAATGCCACCGCCTCTTTATAGAGGCGCAGTCTTTCGCAGTTATTCGCAAGAATGTCGTAGAGATTGCTGTACTGCGGATTGATTTCGAGGACCCGCTTCACATACTTCTCGAATTCGGCTGTGTTACGGCGCAGAAAATTGATCGAGGCCTGCAAGCTTATCGCCTCAGCCGATTTCGGATTGACAGCCAGCGCTTTGTCAATTTCCTCCTGGGCTTTGTCGTACTGCTCTGAATCGATGTTCTGCCCTACCATGAGCAAATGTCCATCGATGAGATTGGGATTCGTCTTCATCGCGCGATCGAGCGCACTCGATGCTTTTTCAGGGTCACTGTCTGCGAAGGCTTTGGCCATACCGGCTAGCGCTTCCGGCATGTTCGGGTCGACCTTCAAAGCATCTTGATAGCTGGCAATTGCCTCCGGCTCGTTATATTTCTCGGCGAGCAGATCGCCCCATGTAACGAAAGCCTCCGCGTTACGGGAATTGCCCTGGGTGACGATTTTCAGGACATCGTTCGCATCGTGGTAGTACTCGGTCGCCCACAAGGCGCGGGCGACCCACAGAAGATCGTTAGGATTCCGTATGATTCCATTCTGAAAATTCTCGATCAGCTTTTTGTAGATGGCCTCGGCTTCTTCGCGTTTTCCGGTATCCTCGAGAAGGACCGCCTTTTCATACTGCGCAGCTACGCCGACATTGGCATTCGTCAAAATCGCATTTACATGCGTCAGCGCCTCATCGTAGTTTCCGGTCAGGTGATGCACTCGCGCAGCAGCCAGATGGACAGCGCCCGCGTTCGGGTTGGCCTTGGCCCAAGCATCGAAGCGTTCGCGCGCTTTCATGTACTCGCCGGTGCGAATCCAGGAATAGTAAAGACTCTCGACGACAAGCGGATCGAAGTTACCTGCCGTAACCATCGGCTCCAACGCCGTAGCCGCTTCCTTGTACATCCCGGTGCGCGCCAGCTCGAAGGGACTCTTCGTATCCGACTGCCAGAGAGCACCGCAACTGAAAAGCAGAAGCGGTAGTAGAAGAACCACGACGCCGCGATATTTCACTTCTTCCCCTCCTGCAGCCGAATTTCCTGGTTCTTCAGCGCCAGCTCGACCAGCAACGATTCCATTTGTTTGTCGTATTCGGCTTCCGGAATCGCACTCTTGTTGATACGCAGGTCTTCGATTTTTTGCTCGAGCTCCCTCTTCTGATTCAGAAGCGCCTGCAATTTCGGATCGCTCGATACGATCGGACGATCGACCTGAAAGCTCGTGGCGCGCGCCACGAGCGGAATTTCTTTAGTTGTTACTCCGGTCTTCTCAGTGCCGTTGTCCGAAATCTGAGGATGCTCCGTTGCAAGCCGTCCTTCTTCTTTATAGAAGCGTTCGGTGCCTGCGACGGCATATTTGAAAGCTTCCCAGACTGAAATCTTCTGATCCTTATCTTCGTCGGCAGCAGGACTCTGGAGCGCTTCCAGGAAGTAATCGTAAAAAACGGTGTCGTTTCCCTCTTGGCCGCTGCGCGTCGCAGTTATGACGACACGGTTCTTTCCCGCAAATTTCTCGATCGCGGCCCCGCTCGCCGGCGTGCCTAACACGATAACGCTGCGGCCTGCCGGTAGAGTCGATAAGAGCTTGTTGTAATCATCCGCCGTATAGTCTGGACCGCTGATATTGAATTTATAGATGCCGTCGTCACCGCTCCCGTGACCGATAAAAAAAAGAAAGAATGTATCCCCTGGTTTGAGCTGTTGTTTGAGCGTCGCGAATGCCTTTTGAATCTCGGCTTGCGCGCTCTTCTTGTCCGATAACACGATGAGACGCTCGGAGGAGAATCCAAACTTTTCGACCAGGGCTTTCTGTGTTTCTGTAGTCCACTTGTCGAATTTCGTTTCGTGCTCGGGACTTCCTGCCACCCCTCTAATAATCAACGCGCTGGAATCCGCCAAGATCGACCCGGGCAGGAAAAGAACCAAGGCGAGAAGTGATGCGAACTTCATGCGAGCCCTTTCCGCTTTCTCCAGAACCACTCGCCACCCAAAGTCAGGCAAAGCAACACGAACAGGAACGGCACATCCCACAATTCTTTCTGTTCGATGAAGGAGGTTTCGCCTTCCACGTACTGAGCATCTTCGGGAACGTCGCCCATCTTCGAGAGCGGGTAATACCGGCCGCCGGTCGACGAAGCGACGGATTGAAGCAGCCGGGCATCCAGCGAAGCGTTGTAATACTCGATGGGACGATCCTGAACTTGGAACGATGCGCGACTCGTGCCCAGATTTTCGGAACCTTGGGTGGCACCCACTTCGAGTTGGTACATGCCGGGAGCTGTAGCGTTGAACTCAGCCTGATATGCACCTTCGCCGGAGCCGTTCCAATCGAGCGAGATGGATTCGGTGACGCCGTCGGGATTCGTAACTTTAGCCACAACCTTGGCATTGTTCATCCGCTCGAATTTTTTGTTCGAGATCTCCGCCGTCAACCGCACGGTCTCGCCGGGCAGATACGTGTCTTTGTCGGGGTTGATCATGACCGGATCGGGCGACGTATTCACGAGCCATCGCAGAATTTGTTTCCAGAACAATTCATACGTCTGGTCGTTGTGATCCATTTCCATCTGCCATCGCCAGGTGCTGCCGCTTGTTAAGGCCATCGCCCGTCCGCGTCCGTAACGCTGATAGGCCAGAAGAATCGGATCGGCGCCGCTCTTTAGCTCGGCCTGACCGCGGGCAAGCACGATGGCGCCGACTTTCGCCTCGAGTGTCTTATTGAAATCGTTGAGCGGCGGCAGATCGGACCACTGTTTCGTGTTCGAACTCGCATCCGGAGAAAGCCTCATCAGCGGATGGGTGCGGCCGTAATCGGTGACGGCCAGCTTCAGCTTTCCGATAATCGGCGTGCGGTCCGACGCGGACAACTGTACCGGCAAAATGTCGGCTATCGGACTATTCTCGTAACGGCCCCCGGCGAAAGAATTACGGCCGCCCATCATCAGGAAACCTCCGCCGCGGTTGCTGACGAAGTCCACGACCATCTTCAACTGCTCCTGAGTAAAGAAGGTCGATTCGATGCTGCCGAAAATCAAACCTTTGTAGCCGAAGAGTTCTTCGCGCTTGCTCGGAAAACCTTCGGCGAGCATTTCTTCTTTGTCGATGCCCTGCCGATAGAACTTGTTTTGCGAAGAGCGCAACAAAGTCACCAGACGGATGTTCGGGTCATCCTGCATCGCCCGGCGCAAGAATTTGAATTCCCAGCGCGGCTCACCTTCTATATAGAGGATCTGCGGGTGGTCGTTTTTGACCTCGAGAAGCGCGTCCCGATTATTGTTTTCCGGGATCCGGTCCTCGGGCGCCTGAAGCGAGAAGGAAAACAACCGGGTACCCTCATTCTTCACCGGCAGATCCAAAGAGCTCTCGGCGATCTCGCCATCGGCCGGCAACGTGACTTGCTCGGATTTCAAAAGAACGCCATTCTCGCGGACGTACAACGTCGCTTTGCGGCCTCGGAATCCATGGCTGCGATAGGAAACATCAACGGTGGCAGTCGACTCTTTCAAAGTTGTTCGCGGGGCGGCAACTTTCACGATTTCGGCATCGCGGGTGATGTTCTCCGAGCCTACTCCTACGGTGTAAAACGGGATGTGGCGAGATTCCAGTTTCGACAGCGACTCTGTCCATTGCTTTGAGGCATTGTCGACACCGTCCGTAATCAGAACGACGCCTGACAATGGAACCGTACCGAGCTCTTGATTGAGAAGATCGGTTGCGGACTCCAGCCTTGTTCGCTTGCCTTCGAACGTCATCTGATCCGGCCGCTCAATCCGTTCAGCCGCAGTGTCAAAGCGGTATGTGCGCACCTTGAATTTGTCGTTCAACCGCTTGAAGAAATTCGTCGCCTCGAATTGTTTTTGGAGCTGCTCGGCACGGGAAATCTGGCCGTCGTCCTTGATTTTCATGCTCTCGGAGTTGTCGATGACCACCGCGAGATAACTTTCCTGCGGCAGCACCGTCGAGATGTTCAAAACCGGTCGAAGGAAAATGAACACAACTACACTGAAGGTCATCGCGCGCAGGGCCACTAATCCGATGGAATACTTATCCCCCGTGATATTTCTATAGGCGTAGTAGGCGCCGGCGCCAGCCGCGATAACGAACAGCAGGAACCAAGCGCGGGAGCCCAGGAGCTGGAAGGCCAAATGCCCCTTAGCGTAAATGATCGGTTTGTATTTGAAGAAGAACTCGAAAATGTTCATCAGGTCGAGGTTAGACTTTCCTATTCAGTTGGACTGGCAAGCGGGAACCATTCTACTTGGAAACGAGCCCAAACTTCCATACGTTCCCACAGAATTAACGGTTACCGCTCTTCCGGGCTCCGTCGGTAGGGCAAGTCGGTCGCAAGGCTGAGGACCTCGATGGCAGACCTGTCGCTCCACTCTTCCACGGCGAGGAGGGGAATATTAGTCGAGGAAATTTCCGACCTCGACTCCAACACCCTGCAGCGCCAAAATCAACTCCGACTGCGATCTGAACAGGTGAGCGTGTATTCCCAATTGGGTTGCCGCGGCAACGTTTTCTTCCCGATCATCGGTGAAAAAAAGCGCATCGGGCGCGCAATTGGCGCCGCTAATCGCATGCTCGAAGATTTTTCGATCGGGTTTCAGCGAGCCTACCTGATAGGACAGGACAAGTTGATCGAAATAATCCAGGATACGATACTCCGAACGGATGAATTCAAAGTGCGCCTCGTTCGTGTTCGATATCAGAATCAATGGGTAATTCCGCTTGAGGGAGGCGAGTAATTCTTCCGAAACGAGGAGGTCCGGCAAGAATACCGACGACCAAGTTTTGCGGAAATCCGTCAAAGTCATCTTCAATTTGGCCGTCTCGCAAAGGTATTGGTGAAATTGCGTAGTCGAAATCTCGCCACGTTCGTAGCGGCGGATCCATGTTTCATCCCAGAGGACTTCCTCAAATCGATCCCGAGAAATGGAACACGAGGTGTGCAGCGCCTCCACGCTCGTTTCAAAGTTGAAATCGATGAGAACTTTACCAGCATCGAACAGGAGTGCTTCAATCTTCACTCTTGAATCTTAACATCGAAAACTGAATACTTCAGAACATGACAATCCGAACACCGAACGAATACATCAGCCGCAGAGACCGGCGGCAAGCCGCGCCGGAACAGACTTTCCGAGAGGCCGAATACATTGACCGCCTGTCGAAAAGCCGGACCCCCGTCGTCGTGAAATTGATCGATGGTGAAGAAATCCGGGGCTGGATCGAGTATTACGATAAGGACATCATCCGAATCACACGCGAGGCGCAACCGAACCTCTTCATTTACAAGAGCCGCGTGAAGTATCTCTATGAAGATCCCGCCGCCAACAACAGGTCGCGCGAGGCGAGGGCTTAGCCGCCTTATCTCTCTTTTACGGCGATAGGATTATACGGAAATGATCGACTTGCTGCCGTGATCGCCGCCGCATCGTAGAAAATCGCAGCGGGCGTGAGGTCTGCTGCGACATTACCCAGCGTGGGCAATATCGAACCATCGGCTGCTCTTGTTTGCGCCATGAATAGCCCACCATAGATCGTCCCTGCAGTACCGCTATTCCAGGTCAATATGCCTTGTCCGATGATCAGAATTAGACCGTTCCAGGTAAAGTTTCCCACAACCTTGACAGTGCCACGTGTCAGCAAAATACCATAACCTGAACCGGGTCCGAGAACCACATCGCCGTTGACGACGGCAACTTTATAATTCGTTGCGCTCCCGTAGTTCCCGATGGCTTGAATCCCTCCGACTGGCGGGTTGTATAGATCCGTGGCGTTTTTGGTAAGGCTCGAGACCAAGCTTTCGAGACCCGACACGGTGGTCAAACGCGGATCCGTCTGTGTATCGGTGCCCGGTAAGCTGGGGAATTTTCCTTTCTGAATTGTTACTTCGATCACCTTGCTCGTAGTTCCGATCTGACCGAAACCAAGAAGCGTCAGGACGTCGTTGGTGTCCGTTTTCGAAGCCATTCCGTCCGCATTGTCGTTGCGCAGCCAGACATAATAGCGGCCGATCATTCTTCCTGAGTTATCAAGAAGTGGCTGGCCTGCCGGGCGCAGCGAAGGATCGCTCGGGATAAGCGGTTGATCATCACCGTCAAGTAGCGTCGCTAGATCCGCCGACGTCAGAAGCTGACCGTCTGGCCCGGCCGCGGAGGTAAGAAGCTCGGTTGGCGTGCTCGAGGAGGTACGGAGGACTTCACGTGCTTGGTCGATCCCAGCCTCCGCCAGATACAAACTCTGTATGGCGGTTTTGTGATTATCGCTGATCCAGATATCGATGGTCGCTGTGGTCAGTAGGGCGCCGCCGACAATTGTGATAAACGACAACACCAGCAAGGCGAATATCAGTGCCACACCGCCATTCCCTTTCATCGAATTGACAGTAACTTCGGGTCATATTCCGAGCAAATTTCGGACTGCCAGGCGACATACTTGACATACCGAACACTCGTACGGTATAACTGCGCCATGCTCACGGACAAGCAACAAGCTATCTTGGACTTTATTAATGGATACGTCGAAGACAACGGCTTTCCGCCGTCAGTACGCGAGATCGGGAAGCATTTCGAAATTTATCCGGCAACGGTTCAGGACCACATTTCCGCTCTGGAGCGAAAAGGTTACCTCCAGAAGAAACGGTTTCAGTCGCGAACGTTGTCCATTCCTGGGCGCCGAACCTCGAGTGATCGGCAAGCGGCTCCCGGCATCCCAATAGTGGGGAAAGTGGCGGCCGGTGTCCCACTACTCGCGCAGGAGAATATTGAGGATATGGTTCAACTTCCGAAACAGTGGGCTCCTGCAGGCGCCTTCCTGCTGAAGGTTCAGGGCAATAGCATGGAAGGCGCTCATATTTTGGATGGCGATTATGTGCTCGTGGATCCTCAGCAGACTGCAACGAATGGTGAAATCGTTGTGGCACTGATCGGCGAGGAAGCGACAGTCAAACGCTTTTATCGCAATGACCGGGGAGTGACACTGAAGGCCGAGAATCCAAAATACGAGCCTATCAAAATTGAAAGGGACGAAACACCATTCAAAATCGTCGGAAAAATAACGGGTGTGTTTCGTGTATTGAAAAAATGATCGCAAATGCGGCAGGCCAACTGATCGTTTACGTCAGTGACGACCCGATTGATGACGGGGTTGTCGCCTCAGTCAAGAACACGGTTCCTGGAGCAATCGTGTTGGCTGATCTCCTGGAACCTTTATATGACATTTCCATTCCTACGCGTGACGCCGCACACCTGCTGGGCCGGATAAAAACCGAATTGGAAACGATGGCTGAAGGAGGCGCACGCGTCGTGGTTCTCTGCCATCGGCGTACCGGAGATCTTGGAACACGCGCTCATTTCCTGGCTTCGCTCTGTGCCGCCGCCGGTCGGGTTCACTTCCTCAAAAGCACGTAAACGGCTCCGCCGCCTCCATCGCAACTCCTCGCCGACGTATAGGCGATAACATGGCGGCTCATACGGCGAGTGCAAAGCCACCGCCGGACGTTGTCCTTGAGAACGCCGTGATGCTGATTCGAATGGCGTCCTCGTCCGTGAATCACGCGCACACAACTGAAGCCGGCGCGAACCGACTCCAACAGAAACTCATCCAAAACGAACCGCGCTTCCTGAAGGTTCAGCCCGTGCAAGTCAACATGCGCCTGAACGGAAAAACGCCCCGCCCGCAGATCATCCAGGTAAAGCCGCCCGCCAGGATGGACGCTACCTTCAATGTATTCGCCGGTCTGCTGGAGGTCGACATTACCATTTTGAACAAATTGCTCGAGCGCGCGCAGCGCGTCCTGCTCCTCATCCTGAGGCTGAATCTCGACCGGAGGGCGGTTCTGCAGCGGTACTAAGCTCCACCCGAGAGATTTCACGTCTCTCATCGCGTGCTCGAAGAGTTCCTCGTCCGATAATCCATCCGGAAGCGGTTCGATCGGGAATTCGCGGGGCCCGTCGCCGATCACAGGCTGGGATGAGAGATGAATGCGGCCTTCTTTGACCCACTCTTGGAGAATGGCGAAAGGTTTATCCATACATCACCCAAACCGATTAGTGATTGGCATTCGGCGATCCCTGCCGAATGCGCGCGGCGTGATCTTTACTCCGGGCGCCGCCTGACGCCGTTTGTATTCATTAGTGTCGACCATTCGGATGACCCGGCGCACGAGTTGTTCGTCGAAACCCATATCGACGATTTCGGAAAGACTCCGATCCTCTTCGACGTAGGCTTTCAAAATCAGATCGAGAACCTCGTACGGTGGCAAGAAATCCGTGTCCAATTGATTCGGACGTAGTTCCGCCGATGGCGGTTTATCGATGATGACGCGCGGAATCCGCTCGCGTCCCGCTATACGATTGCAGTGCTCTGCGAGATGAAACACCGTGGTTTTCATCACATCCTTCAGTACGGCGAAACCACCGGCCATATCTCCGTAAAGCGTGCAGTAGCCACTGCTCACTTCACTCTTATTTCCGGTGCTCAATACCAGCCATCCGAATTTATTCGATAAGGCCATCAGGTACGTACCGCGAATTCGAGCTTGAAGATTCTCTTCTGTGACGTCCGGTTTGGCGCCTTTGAATCCGGCTTTCAGCGCGGTTTTGAACGCTTGCAATACGTCCTGGATCGGAATCGTCAGCAATTCGATTCCGAGATTTTTCCCAAGTTGCTCGGAGTCAGCTAGGCTCCCACGCGATGAGAATTCCGAGGGCATCAATACTCCAACAACGTTCTGGCTGCCCAACGCATCCACAGCGATGCATGCAGTCAATGCGGAATCGATGCCGCCGCTGAGTCCGAGCACCACCTTCTTGAAACCATTTTTAACCACATAATCGCGCGTGCCGAGCACGAGGGCTTGGTAGATCTCCGCATCTTCCGAAAGCAGTTCGGGCTGCGGAGGCATAGCGAACGTGCTATGACGCCGTGCAGGCGACGCAAGGGGAAAGACATCCGCCGCCGTTGTCTGAGTCGCCTTCTGCTGACGCCGGCGCGGATCATGCAATCTTGTCCGGAAAACCGATTCGATATCGAGATCGACGACCACCAAGTCTTCCTGAAACTGTTTGCCGCGCGCCAGAAGATCGCCGTTTTCGTCAAAGACCAGGCTGTCACCGTCAAATACCAATTCATCCTGGCCGCCGACAAGATTGTTGTAGGCCACGATCACCGTATTGTCGGCTGCGCGGGTGGCGAGCATACGTTCGCGCCAGTAGCGCTTTCCGGCGTGATAAGGCGACGAAGAAATGTTGATGATGACTTCCGCGCCGCCCGATAGCGCCTGGAGGAAGACCGGCCCATCCGGATACCAGATGTCTTCACAGATGCTCACCCCGATCGTCGCACCGTTCATCCGCAGAACGGGACATCCTCTGCCCGCTTGGAAATACCGGAACTCGTCGAACACTCCGTAGTTGGGGAGATAGATCTTGTGATACGTCGTAACGAGCTTTCCGTTTTGCGCGATAGCGGCGGCATTGAAGATGTCGTCTTTCCGGTCGACGAATCCAATAATGGCCGTCATGTCCCGCGTCCGGCTGACGATCTTGTCCAGAGCCGCCAGATTGGCGTCGATGAATTGCGGCTTCAGCAGCAAATCTTCCGGCGGGTAACCCGTCAACGCCAGCTCAGGAAATGTGACGATATCGGCATCGGCGTCGCGCGCACGTTCCATCCACTCGATAATTTTCTGCGCGTTTCCCTCGACATCGCCGACGACGACATTAATTTGAGCTAGCGCCAAACGCAATTGAGACGCGTGTTTCATGACACTCGAACTCTACTAACCAATGCCATAGCTATCGTAACAGATCGTCGAAGCCTCAAGCTACCGCGAGACGCGTGTTTCGACATCTAGATCCGCTGAAACCCTGTACCAGCACGAGTTTCGCGGCTATTTACAAACAGATGACGCTATGTTCCAATCCCAACGTTTTTCACGGAGGGACTCGATGGCTCGGCTCTCACAAAACGTCGTTGTGTTATCGAAACCTGTTCGCACTTTTCCTAACGGCGATTTTTTCTACATTGAATTGTCGCGAAAGCACAACCGTTACGACTGCGTGTTGAAAATGGCGAGAGATGCAAGCCTTCAGAGTTCCGTCGTCGTTGTCCGGGCTCAAGGAAAGACAATTCGCGAAGCCGAAGACGATTGTTACCGGAAGGCTCTGGAACGTTGCCCCACGTTTCCCAGACCTCCGTACGTCACACGCGGTTCACAATTAGCGCGTGTGGTAGCATAGGTCCCCCCGGAATGCTTTAAGGAAACCATAAAGCGCTAAACATCCTTTTTCTCCCCTTCAAGCTGTAACCAGCTTGACCGCAGTCTGCCATCCATGGCATGCGCCAAACCATCCATGGGGCGCAAAGACCCTTCACCTTGTTTTCATAGAACTTTTGGCACTACCCTCAGACGCCCGGCGCGACGCCAACCTCTTATGTTTGTGTTTCACGCGCCCTGCAACTACGATCGGCAAGTGAATGGCAGCATCACCAATCAGAATGTTCACTCTGAACTTTTCTTAAGGGAAGGGGTAATCATGGCATTGAAGAAGCTTCGAATGATTTGTGCCGGCGGAGACAAAACCCTCGCAGAATGGGACACGGAGACCGTCACTTCACAACGTCTCGCCGAGATCGAAAAGGAATTTAACGAGAAGGTGGCTCAGGGCTGGTTCGCGGCAGACATTTCGGAGAAGCGCGACGTTTTGATTCGTCAGTTCGATCCGAATGCCGAAATCCTCCTGATCCCAAGAGTCCAAGGCGGTTGTTAACCGATCGGCGCGTACACCGGAACGCCTAAGCGATCTATATGGCCACTCACGTTCAGGAAAATTTTTCCCTGCAGCGGCTCGATATTTTTTCGCATCCGACCCAAGATGATTACGAGCGGGCCAAGGATAAGGCGCGTCAATTGTTGCGCTCGGTTCTTGCCGACGCTGAATGGCTGGACCTGGAAGAGAAAGGCGTTATTCAGTTGTCCGGCAAACGCGGCAAATACATGATCTCGCCTTATTCGCAGACCGAAATTCGTGACGTGTCCTCGGGCCGTTGCGTCGCGTATGCGTGCTTACAACTTTCCATTCCAGCGCCGACATACGACCGCATGGTGGCCGAGTATCTCCTAATTAAAAATGCCGAAGATGTTTACTGGAAGACTGCCAACATTTTTTCCCGCACGGGAAATGAATTCGGGATTGCAACGCTCTTCCTCATCGCTTTCGACATTGCGCTCTTTGTAAATTTGTTGCTTGAAGTCCTGAGCGTTCACTAGCGTCTTCCCCGAAAAACGGAAAACCGCCGGCAAGCTTCTGAACCAGCCGGCGGCTTAATTCCACCATCCTACCTCCGCACCTGCTGTTATTCCTCGCGGTCGCTGATGTAGGATTCCCCACTAACGAGAGCACATTAGCGTATCAATCTGTGCAAGCGTTCTACCAAAGGACGGAACACTATATTCAACGAGTTGGGTAGACGGTGTTTTCGCAGAATCCGAAAATCTGTAAATTTTTTTCGGAAAAACGGAAAGGGACCTGCAACAAACATCCAGAAAGACCGTCCCGGCGCATTCTCGCGCGCGTGAAGAAGACCAAGAAAACCTTGCGTTCTTCTGACGCCGAGCGCCATACTATCTTCTCCCGCCGGCATATCGTCTAACTTCCTCGGATATCGGTAAGGAGTCGTGTATGGCACATGCGAATCATGGTTCGATACCCAATCGTTTGCTGCGCGGCGAAATCACCCGCCGATGGCAACAACTCACAAATTCCGACATCGACGGATGCACCGCGGATCGGTCACGATTGATCGAACTGCTGCAAGCTCGCTACGGATACGCGCGGCGACGCGCGGAGAAGGAAGTCGAACTCTTCTTTGGAGAGTTCTGGGACCGATTACGCCAGACGGCGTGAAGTCCAGCCACAACGACGCATGCCTGGGAGGGGAATCGAACCCCTACGCCCCTCGCGGGGCTCCGGATTTTAAGTCCGGTGCGTCTGCCAGTTCCGCCACCCAGGCCTCAAGTTGGCTGCGCTAAATTGTATCCAATTGAATATAATTTTTTCGCTTTGATGGAAGAACTTCATTCGAGGAGGGTCCGATGAAATCGAACCGATTTCTTCGACGCGGCCCCGCCTTGACCTTTCTGGTCGCTGCGATATTGGCTGCGTCGATGTCACATGTGCATGCACAAACGAAGGGGACCGTTGCGAATTTTACCGCCACGGCTGTAAATGTTACGGGCGCGCCCGATCCGTTGAAGATTGATTTGCTGCGGTGGTCGACCGATGCCGAGCGTGAGCAAATTTTCAACGCCTTGAGTGAGAAAGGCGAGAAGGAGTTCCTGAGCGTACTCTCGAAGCAGCCGACGTTAGGGTACATCTGGACATCAGAGAGCGCAGGTTATTCTGTTCGGTATGCCTATCAAACCACGACGCCAGACGGCGGAGGGCGTGTCATCGTGGCTACGGATAAACCGTTGGGCTCTTGGAATCCCCAAATTTGGAAAGCGACAGGAACGGCAACGGCCAATCCTTACGAGTTCACCGTGATCGAGATACGGTTGAACCGAAGAGGAACGGGGGAAGGCAAATCGTCACTCTTCGCCAAAGTGACCGCCGACAAGGCCGCTAAGACGGTAGCCCTCGAGAATTACACAGCCGCTACAGTCGTCCTTAAGGAGGTGAAGGCCCCGCAAAAGCCAGGTGCAGCAACGCTCCAGACCGGTAAACCGGCGGGCCGGTAAACACTGAATTGTCCGGTTTCCTCCACCGCGCGGGAAGTCTGTTGCGCCCTCCAGGTCACTTAAGACATGATGACACCAGTTTGAGAAAGACGGCTGTTTTCGCTTTTATCACCGTTCTCTTTTTGCCGATTTGCTCGCGGGCTCAATCGATACTCCACTTCCCCCACGTACTTGGACCTCTCGAGTTTGGCACTACTGGATTTGCTGTTGTGAACCCCGGAGCGACCGATGCCACGGCGACGTTTACCCTCTTCGGCCCCGATGGCACCGCTTTGAAGAGTTCAACGCAAAAGATTGGAGCCCGCGGCCAGCTCGCTAGACTTGCCAGCGAATTGTTTCCGGCCACGCTGGCCGCGGGATGGGTCCGAGTAGCGAGTGCAGCAACAGGTTTGCAAGGGTTCTGGTTCGGGGGAGACTTCGTCAATACCGGCGACGGCTCGGAACCTGCTGCGTCTGCGTCGGAGCTTGTCTTGCCAATGATCACTCCAGTTTCTGAAATTCACGTGGCCAATACAGGTAGTACGGACGTCACTGTCATGATGGATTTACTAAACGGTGATGGTTTGGACTTGGACCAACGATTTCCGCAGCTAATCCGAGCGAACGGATTTTTCAAAGCGAATGTCGCTGACATTTTCCGCAAGGCGGATCTGAAGCAGGCCACCCACATGCGTCTAAAGTGTGCGTGCGCAGCCAACGCGTTTGCCGCGGTTGTTCTCGCTCGCGACTTTATTGCAAGTCCTTCACTGGCCGTTTTGAATGCGCTGCCGGCATCGACATCCACGCAGACGCTCGTATTCCCACATCTCGTCGACGGTATTCAAGGTAGTACGAATTGGAAGAGCGTGATCAGCGTCACAAACTTGAGCGCTACGTCGCCGAACGACGTAACGATCACCTTTACTGCGCAGAATGGAACGGTTCGAACTGTGCAACGGACGCTTCAACCCAAGGGAAGCGTTCGTGAAACGGGCCGCGACATGTTGGGCTTCACGACCGGTTTTCAAAACGGATGGGTACGTGTCTCCTCAGCATCATCGCTTCCGATCACGGGCTTTGTCGCATACGCGGAAACGGTGAGCGCGGGCGTGGCGGTTGTATCTCCGCAGGTGGAGGCCCAAACGAACTTTCTGTTTCCGCAGATTGTCGATCTGCCTCCCTGGTGGACGGGCCTGGCACTGCTTAACGCCAACCCACGAGGAACCGCTACCGTGAAACTTTACGCAATGAATCCGGACGGCTCTCTCATCGGCGCAACCGAGTTCCCCCTTCAGTTTGGTACCAAGGTTGCTCGGCTCCTCAGCGAATGGATCCCGGCTACGCAAAACAGGACTTCCGACGGGGGTTTCATCTTTGTTCTCTCGGATTTGCCCCTGTTTGGAGTCGAACTCTTCTTTACGCGGAACATGCAAGTTGTCGGTAACATCCCGACTGTCAAGATTCCGCCCGGCAGTTACGTTCCGCCGACTCCGCGGTAGCTGCTCACGAGACGCTCGATTCCGGCCGATTGCGCGCTGGGGCTCCGATTCAGAGAGAGTGCTATACTGCGCGCATTGTCCCATGGGATCAGGTCAACAAATAGGTCAAGGAATAGACCGGCTTGTAGTCGCACCCGCGGCACGTCGCGATGCCATCCTTCAGCTTTTGCGCTCCGCTCGGCAGACGATCATTCTATCCATGTTCCGCTGTGATGACTTGAGTATTCTCGATGAAGTCGCAGCTGCGGTCCAGAGGGGCGTCAACGTCAGAATACTGATTACACAGCGGGCACGCGGTTGGAAGAAAAAGCTAAAAGAACTCACTCTGTTGTTAAAGAGTCTCGGCGCGGACGTCCGGCCTTACCCGAGCACGGTGATGAAGTATCACGCGAAATACATCGTCGCCGATGACGGGCCGGCGCTTATCACTTCATTGAATTTCACGCGGAAATGCTTCGAGAGCACGCGCGATTTTCTCGTATTCACCGAAGATCCTGAAGTGGTTACAGGACTAAAGATGCTTTTTGAGCATGACTGCAATAGTCCCGCGGCAGTCCTCACCGGTATCACAGAACGGCTGATTGTGGCGCCGGACCACGCGCGCGAGCGCGTGACCGAGCGGCTTCGAGCCGCACGAAACAGCATAGGGATTCTTGATCATCGAGCGACGGATCCGCGCATTCTTGAACTACTTCGGGAGAAACAAAGCCAAAGTGTTTCCGTAAGGGTCATCGGAGACGTTCGGATCGATGGTCTCGTCGCACATGGCCGGATCATTCTTATCGACCGGACCACGGCTATCATCGGCAGCATGCACCTGTCTTCTCCCAGCCTTGACGCGCGCCGTGAGGTTGCATTGGTCGTTGACGAAGCGCCACTTGTGACCGGTTTGTGTGACTACTTCGAAGCCCTCGCGTGCAATGAAGCCAACATCTTGAACCTCTGGGCTACCGCGCCGCCCCCGCCCGATGTCGATGAAGAGGACGAAGAGGACGAATGAATCGCCGGAGCTTCATCACAGCCCTAGGTGCCGTCGTAACGCAGCGTCAGCTGCGCCGGTGGCGCGATGAATATGGCGAGTTTGGTCTGGAAGATCCCGTTCTCGGCCTGGCCACGCCGGCCGTCACCACGACGCGCTATCCCTACGTCCAAAACCTCAGGAGCGACAGAATCTCGGTACTATGGGCGGCTCTAGAAAGCGGCACTGGAATCGTCGAGTACAGTTCGGACGGCATCAATTTTAATGGCGTTACTGCACGGAGCCGCACTTTTACGGCAGCCGAAACTGGAATGGCCAAAGACTTCGTTCAATACCAGGCCAATATCACGGGCCTCCAACCGGGGACCGATTACCTATATCGGGTTTCCGTAAACGGACTGGAAGTTACGCCAGGAGGTGACATGCGTTTTCGCACCGCCGGTCCGGGACCGTTTAATTTCATCGTCCTCGGTGATAGCGGTTATGCCTCACCGGAGCAGTACGCGATTGCTCAAAAAATCTTGGCGGAAAAGCCCGCGCTGGTCATTCACACGGGCGATCTTGTTTACAACCCTGGAGGTGCGCCGGGGACAAACATCGATCTTTATCAGAGGAACTATTTTAACTATTACTACCAGACGATGAGTTCCGTTCCATTCTTTCCGACGATCGGCAATCACGATTATGGTCCGACTGCCGCTCCCTATATGGCGGTTCATGCATTGCCAACGGAGAACGTACCGCCCGGTGACCGCCACAAGTACTATTCGTTTGACTGGAGCAATGTTCACTTCATATCGCTGGATGGACATGAATCGCTTGAGCGCGCCGTAACCGCCGGCGGCCCAATGCTGCAATGGCTGGAAAATGATTTGCGATCAACGCGCCAGTTCTGGCGCATCGTTTACTTGCATTATCCGCCGTTTGCCGCGGGCCCAAACATGAATGATTACCATTCAGCCTTTGTTCGAGACAAACTTGTACCGATATTTGAGAATTACGGCGTACAAATCGTCCTGACCGGACATGAACACAGCTACCAACGAAGCCGACCCATCCGAAAATCCGCTTTCGTTTCGTCCGATGTCGGTACGAATTACATTTCCTCGGGTGGTGGCGGAGCATTTCTATATCCTGTTTACCCTCTTCCTGTAGTCGCATTTGGACAGGGTCGAGCAGACAATGCTTTTCATTATTTACATGCGGAAGTCCGTGAAACACGAATCACGTTTCGCGCGATTCGTTACGACGGCATCGAAATCGACACTTACACTGTGGCTCCGCGTCCTGCGTTTTCCGACGATCCGACCGTCAGTCCCGTCGTCATGACCCCTGGCCCTACTGCGGGTGCTACGGTGCGAATTCTCGGGCGTGCCCTCGCCGCCGAGGAAACATTTGCATGCACTCCGGTGCCGCCGACCGAAATGGGCGGCACCACTGTTACGGTAAACGGCAATCCGATCCAATTGTTGTACGTTTCTGACTCTCAGATCTACGCTCAACTGCCTTTCAGCGTCGACGGCAACGTCACAATCCGCGTCACCACGGCGAACGGATCATCGGAGATGTCGTTTTAGAAGATCAGAGGGAGCGGCAGCGGCCGCGCCGCTCGAGATCGTCGAAATACGAAGCGAATTTGGGCCGGAGATCCTGCTCCATCATGCTGGAACAAAATTCGATAAATCCGGTGGTCGCCGAGGCAAGGCAAACCGAAGCAGGTCCGTTCACGCGGTAACTCTCCTGCGCCTTGGGCGCAAATCGAAACACTTCATTCAGCCATTTGCGAGGCAACCCGGCGATCGTGCCCAGCGCGTAGCCGGTCTCTATATACGGAACAGCGACGACGCATTTGCTTTCCTGAAGCGCCGGAAGGATTTCCCAACGCAGGCGGAAAGACATGTCAGCCGCATACAAAAATACAAGCGTTCGCGGTGACGGTCGTTCGTCGACGCCGAGGCCGTGCATTTCGAAGAAGATGCTGGATGCATCCCACTTCGAGATGCCGGTCTCGCCGGCGCGCGATTTAAGAAGTCTTTTTGCTGCAGGAATCGAATCGCTCCCGTCGATCACATCGAGGCTGAGAAGTTGCCCCGAGGACGCCGCATTAGGAGCCAATAACCACCTCACGTCTGCGGGGAAGCATGTTCACCCAATCGGTGATCGCTTCTTCGTTCCAGTCCATCCAGGGACGTTCGCGGGATTCCTGAAACAATTTTCTGATTAGAAGGTGCTGATCGTAAATCGGCGCTTCCGCATCAATCGTAATGAATTTGAAGATAACCGCCAGCGCGTCATACTCCTGGATGACGCGCCGGATGAATTGGCGATAGCTCTCGAACGGGTCGCTGATGTTGGTTACATCCTGCCCTGCCTCGTAGTACTTGGGAGTGCGTGTGGCGGCTATACGCTTACCGCTCGTTTCTGGCGAGACCGAAAAATAGAACACAAGATCCGGCCAGTAGAGCGGGGAATAGATATGCAATAGCCAATCCAGTTCCAAACCTCGTGCGGCATCGCGCGCCAATGCCGTGAACAAGAAACGATCCGCGACAACCATTTTGCCTTTAACAAGCGCCGGCACGATATCATGCTCCAGCCGGTGCCGGAAATCGGCGGCGTGCAAGAGGCAGAACTCTTCGGGATTAATAGACCGCATGTTCTTGCGCGTCTTGATGATCGGCTTGACCAGGCGCGACGAGCTCCACTTTGTGGTCACAACGTCGTAACCTTCTCCAGCAAGCCATTCTTTAAACAGCTTCCGTTGTGTGGTTTTACCCGAGCCATCCGGCCCTTCGAACGCAATCAGCAGTCCGCGGTCTCTTCCCTTTTTCTGGATTTCTTCGCAAAGCCGTTTCGCCAATTGTCTCGGGCTTTCCGCCATTTCTCCGCTCCATTCCAAAATTCGGCGGCCACTATACAGAAGTCAGTCCGGATTTTCCATCAGCTCGATGCGGTTCCCGACAGGGTCGTAACAGAACGCATATTTCAAACCGTTTGGCCGGAAGCCCCAATACTGGCCGGGTTCGCACTCTTCCAGACGAACGCCCTGAAGCGTGAGGTTCAAGATCATGTCGTCAAAATCGTGTACCAGTATCGCAAAATGGCGTGATGATGGCGGATCGATCTTGCCGCCCATATTCAAATGCAATTGGCCGTTCCCCAAAGCGAACCACATCAAGCGTTGACCCGTTGGATCTTGCTGTCGCGCGGAAATTTCTTCGAGACCCAGCACCTCTTGATAAAAATGGCGAACGGCGTCGACATGCTCGCGTCCTACATTTTGATTCACATGGTGGTAGCCGGCGATTCGACGTGTCACGCCCGAAATTCTACGCCAGTTGTATAGAATAGTTTAGAAGCATGAGGCAAATCAGAAACATAACAGACAAAATCGACCCACCCCTTCGGAGCCGGATCCTTATCCTGGATGGTCCTATGGGGACGATGATCCAGACGTTCAAGCTCGATGAACCCGCATACCGGGGAAAGTTCAAGGATCATCCGACGGACTTGAAGGGAAACAACGATCTTCTCAACATCACGCAACCGGAACTCATCAAAAACATCCACCACCAATATTTTGACGCCGGTGCCGACATCATCGAGACGAATACGTTCAATTCAAACGCCATTTCGATGTCGGATTACAAAATGGAATCGATGGTGTATGAACTGAACCTCGCGGGCGCGAGACTAGCCCGTCAAGTCGCCGACGACTTTATGAAGGCGGATCCAGGCCGGCCGCGATTTGTAGCCGGATCGGTCGGACCGACGAATCGTACGGCGTCCATGTCGCCGGATGTCAACAACCCGGCGTTTCGCGCCACAACCTTTGATGCGCTGGTCGCCGCTTACTACGAACAGACACGTGGGCTGATCGACGGCGGCGCCGACATGCTTCTCGCCGAGACGATCTTTGACACTCTCAACGCGAAGGCTGCCTTGTTTGCCTTCGAGAAATATTTTTCGGAAACAGGGCGCCGGTTCCCGGTGATGGTTTCCGTTACGATTACTGATAACAGCGGCCGAACGCTTTCGGGACAAACCATCGAAGCGTTTTGGAACTCGATATCGCACGCAAATCTTTTATCGGTCGGCATCAACTGTGCCCTGGGTGGAAAACAGATGCGGCCGTATGTCGAAGAACTGTCGGCGATCGCGCCTGTTTACCTAAGTTGCCATCCCAACGCGGGATTGCCAAACGCCTTCGGCGGCTACGATGAAACTGCCGCCGAGACTTCGGAAACTCTGAGCGAGTTCGCCCGTAACGGTTGGCTCAACATCGTCGGTGGCTGCTGCGGAACGACCCCCGAACATATCAAAGCGATCGCCGATGCGGTACGCGGACTAAAGCCGCGCCAGATTCCGCGGCCAGAACCCTACCTTCGACTGAGTGGTTTGGAACCTTTGACGTTCCGGCCCGATTTGAATTTCGTCAACATCGGTGAACGCACAAATGTCACTGGTTCGCCAAGGTTCTCTACCCTGATTCTCGGAGGACAGTACGAGGAAGCGCTCAGTGTGGCACGCCATCAAGTCGAAGGCGGCGCCCAAATCATCGACGTCAACATGGATGAAGGCCTTCTGGATTCGGAGACTGCCATGACGCAATTCCTAAATTTCATAGCGACCGAACCCGACATAGCGCGTGTTCCCATCATGATTGACAGCTCGCGTTGGGCCGTGATCGAGGCCGGACTGAAGTGCATTCAAGGGAAAGGTATCGTCAATTCCATTAGCCTGAAAGAAGGGGAAGACGTCTTTAAAGATTACGCACGAAAGATCCGGCGCTATGGCGCTGCCGTCGTCGTGATGGCGTTTGATGAAAAAGGTCAGGCCGATACTGTAGAACGCAAAGTGGAGGTCTGCACCCGGTCGTACCGCATCCTGACCGAAGATGTGGGCTTTCCGCCGCAGGACATCATCTTTGATCCGAACGTCCTCACCGTTGCAACCGGTATCGAGGAACACAACAATTACGCGGTCAACTTCATCGAAGCCACCCGCCGAATCAAAGCCACTCTTCCGTTCGCGAAAGTCAACGGCGGCATCAGCAACATCTCGTTTTCATTTCGCGGAAATAAAGTAGTGCGCGACGCGATGCACTCGGCGTTTCTTTACCACGCCATCCGGGCTGGTTTGGATATGGCCATTGTCAATGCCGGGCAGCTTGCCGTGTACGAAGAGATTCCTAAAGACCTGCTCGAACTGATCGAAGATGTCCTATTGAACCGCAGAGCAGACGCCACGGAGCGGCTCCTCGCATTCGCCGATTCCGTACAAAAGAGCGCGAAATCTGGAGCTACGGCGGACAGTTGGCGGGAAGAGTCCGTCGAGGAGCGTCTGAAACATGCATTGATCAAAGGTGTGGTCGATTACATCGAGCAAGACGTCGAAGAGGCCAGGCAGAAGTATCCCCGGGCGCTATCGATTATTGAAGGCCCGTTGATGGACGGCATGAACATCGTCGGTGATCTATTCGGGTCCGGCAAAATGTTTTTGCCGCAGGTCGTGAAGAGCGCGCGGGTAATGAAGAAAGCAGTGGCACAGCTCATCCCGTATATGGAAGCTGAAAAAGCTGGAGGTGGCGTCTCCGCTCAGGGCAGAGTGTTGCTGGCCACCGTCAAAGGTGACGTCCACGATATCGGAAAGAACATCGTCGGTGTCGTACTTGCTTGCAACAATTACGAAATCATCGATCTCGGTGTAATGGTTCCCTGCGACAAACTGCTCACCGCGGCCCGGGACAAAAACGTCGACATGATCGGCTTGAGCGGACTGATTACACCTTCGCTGGATGAGATGGTGCATGTGGCCAAGGAAATGCGTCGTCAAAATTTTGAGACGCCGTTGCTGATCGGCGGAGCCACGACCAGCGCCATCCATACGGCCGTTAAGATCGCTCCCGCTTACGATCACGCCGTTGTGCACGTGACGGACGCGTCCAGAGCCGTCGGTGTCGTGGGGAATCTGCTGAACGCCAAAACGTCTGCAGCATTTACGGCCCAAATTCAACGCGATCAGGCGGAAAGCCGCGACAGGTATCTTCGGCGTCATGTCGCGATTCCACTCGTTACTCTGGAAGAGGCCAGAGACCGAAAAGTTCAGCTCAATTGGACATCCAACGGGACGCCGCCCCGGCCGGCATTCACCGGGTCACGCACGCTGAAAGAGGTGCCGTTGTCCGAACTAATCCCCTTGATTGATTGGTCCCCGTTTTTCCACGTCTGGGAATTACGCGGAACTTACCCGAAAATATTTGAAGACAAGACCATCGGCACTAGAGCGAAGGAATTGTTTGCTGACGCACAACAACTCTTGATGCAAATCGTCGAGAATCGCCTGCTTCACGCGCGTGGCGTATACGGCTTCTGGACCGCATCCGCTGTCGGCGACGACATCGAAGTTTACAGCAATGAATCGCGCGAGAAGGTAGTGGCGACGTTTCACACGCTGCGCCAACAGCTTCGCAAAGCATCGGGCGAGTTCAATCATGCCCTCGCCGACTTCATTGCACCGAGATCCGCGGCTGTAGCGGACTACATCGGAGCATTTGTCGTCACCGCCGGCGGGGGGCTCGAAGAACTCTGCGCCAGGTTCGAAAAAGAACACGACGACTACAATTCCATCATCGCAAAAGCGCTCGCCGACCGCCTGGCGGAAGCTTTTGCGGAGTGGCTCCATAAACAAGTGCGCGAGGATTGGGGTTACGGACGCGGCGAACAATCCACGCTCGATGATCTGATCAACGAACGCTATCGCGGAATACGGCCGGCTCCCGGTTATCCTGCGCTTCCCGATCACACCGAGAAACGGACACTTTTCGATCTGCTCCATGCCGAGCAGAATGCGGATGTCCAACTCACGGAAAATTACGCCATGACCCCAGCAAGCTCCGTCTGCGGCTTGTACCTCTCGCATTCCGCGGCGCGGTACTTCAGTGTTGGAAAAATCGGCCGGGACCAGGTCGAAGATTACAGCGCGCGCAAAGGAATGATTGTGGCTGAAGTCGAACGATGGCTCGGTCCGATCCTGGGATACTAGCGTTTAGCGAATGCTACAATCGACATTGATGAGTGTCGCTCAGATCGAGACAAAGAGAGAACACGAAGGCTTTTTCACGACGACCTATGTATCCCTGGTCAATTGGGCCCGCAAGAGTTCACTTTGGCCATATCCATTCGGCACAGCGTGTTGCGCGATTGAGTTCATGTCGGTCGTCTCATCGCATTACGACATTGCTCGATTTGGTTCCGAAGTCGTGCGTTTCTCGCCCAAACAGTCGGATGTGTTAATGGTGCTCGGCACCATTAACGACAAGATGGGGCCCGTCCTCAAACAAATTTATGATCAGATGGCCGAGCCGAAATGGGTCATTTCGATGGGCGCCTGCGCGACATGCGGTGGTTTTTATCGAGCGTATCATGTGATGCAGGGCATCGATGAAATCATTCCGGTCGATGTCTACATTCCAGGCTGCCCGCCGACGCCGGAAGCCGTCTTGGATGCGGTGATCAAACTTCAACAGCAAGTCGAGAACGACAAGCGGCTCTCCTATGAACGTCATCCGCGGCAGACGCGGCTTAAGGTTCCCGAATTCGACGCGACTGTCCACGATCTTCAGGGTCCGCCGCGCTCCGTTGTGCGCTTCCTCGAAGAGGATCACGAAGTTCATGGGTATATCGCCACTGCATTCAAACAGCGGTTTGCGGACGATCTCATGCACATGCGCGAATTTCGCGGAGACCTTTCGATCACGGTAAAACGCGACCATGTGAAGGACATCCTGCGTACCCTGAAGAACGACCCGGTCTTCGATTTCAAAATGCTGTTGGACGTGACGGCAGTCGATTATCTCTCCGAGCGCGCATCGCGCTACGACGTCGTGTACCACTTGCTGTCGCTTTCAAATAAGCATCGCCTGCGATTGAAAGTTCCAGTGCCGGGCGACGATCCGACGATCGATTCAGCCATCGATATCTGGAAGGCGGCAGATTGGGCGGAGCGCGAGGCGTATGACATGTTCGGCATCCAATTCAAAGGGCATCCGGATTTGCGCCGGATCCTCACGCACGCGCAGTTCGCCGGCAACGCGCTGCGAAAAGATTTTCCGCCGGGACAACGTACTCCCTGCACCGAAACAATAGATTTGCCGGTCGTCGAACGTGCCAGGAAATACGCGGAATCCATGGGTCTGGCGCATCCTCAGATCCTCAACATCGGACCGCAGCATCCGGCAATGCATGGCACGTTCCGGCTGCAGGCCGCGGTCGACGGCGAAAAAATCATCGATGCCGATACCGAGATCGGGTTTCTCCATCGATGCTTTGAGAAGATGGCCGAGACGCATATGTATTGGCAAGTCATTCCCTTCACCGATCGCCTGAATTACATGTCAGCGATGATGAACGGAGTCGCCTACGCTATGGCGGTTGAGAAGATGTTCGGTGTGGAAATACCGAAGCGCGCCCAATACATCCGGGTTATTCTCTCGGAATTCAGCCGGATCGCCGATCACCTCGTATGCATCGGCACGAATCTGGTCGATCTTGGCGCCATCAGCAATTTCTGGTACGGGTTCCGTCCTCGCGAAGAAATCTACGATCTGATCGAGTCTTGTTGTGGAGGGCGCTTGACGGTTAGCTATGTCCGCATCGGTGGAGTTGCCGAGGACATCCCGAAAGACTTCGTCACCCGCTCGCGGGCCTTGCTGGAGAGCATCCCGAAATATGTGGACGACATCGAGAAAATGAACCGCCACAACAAGATTTTCAAAATGCGGACCGAAGGAATTACGGCAATTTCCGCCGAAGATGCGATTGATTGGGGCTTCACCGGTCCGGTACTCCGCGCAGCCGGCGTTCCTTACGATATCCGGAAGTGGTTTCCAAACTACGATTACGACAAATTCGAATTCGACATTCCTGTCGGCGACCGCGGTGACGTTTACGATCGTTATCTCGTGCGCATTGAAGAAATCCACCAAAGCCTCCGCATTATCAAACAGGCGCTCGAAAACTTGCCGGAGGGTCTGGTGCAGATCGAGGATCGGCGGATCAGCCTGCCTCCCAAGAGAGGTGTGTATTCCAATATCGAAGACCTCATGAACCACTTCGAGCTGATTCAGGATGGCATCCTTCCACCGATTGGCGAGGTTTACTCGTATTGGGAAGCGGCCAATGGCGAGCTCGGCTTTTACCTCATCAGCGACGGAAGCAAGCGGCCGTACCGCCTTCGCTGCCGAGGTCCGTGCTTCTATATCTTCCAAGCATTCAATCACCTTGTAAAAGGAGGATACCTGTCGGATGCGGTTGCCGCGCTCGGGTCGTTCAATATCGTCGCCGGTGAGCTGGAGAAGTGATACCGCCCGAGTTCCATTACTTTCGTGAGGGCAAACTGTCTTCCGCCGCATCCGATCTCGTGCAATTTGACGCGGATTCCATCCGGCAGATCGTTTCCGCGCAGCGGCGCACCGAACCCGATGTGTGGTTAATTGATCCCGTCCAATACGAACAAAACGGCCGCGTGCTGCGCGACAGCGACTCGCCGCGCATGCTCGCCTACTCCCGGAAGGATCAAGTCCTGTATGCCACCGACGGGTGCAACTCGTGCTCGCGCCCTGTGCCTGCGAATTTGCAACTGCTTGGACAGCCCGGATTGAAAGCTTTTGCTGAAGAGAACGACCTGCGCCTGGAGTTGCTGGAGCGGATAGTGTCGTTACTTAGCGCGAGATCCTGACTCCGACTCGCTTGCAGTACTGCGAGATCTTACATCGGGAGCAGATCGGGCTGATCGGCTTGCACAGGTTCTGGCCGTAGGTCACCAGCAAATCATTGAAGGTCATCCAGTAGCGGCGCGGGAGTTTTCTGCGTAGAGCCATTTCGGTATCTTCGGGGGTCTTGGTTCGAACATAGCCGAGCCTGTTCGAAATCCGATGCACATGCGTATCGACCGCAATTCCCGCCTTACGAAAGCCAAGTGTGATGACGATGTTTGCTGTCTTTCTTCCGACCCCAGGTAGTTCGAGAAGATCTTCCATGCGCGAGGGAACCTGGCCTTTATATCTTGTCCGCAATTGCTCGGAGATCGCGTGGATCGTCCTTGCCTTTACCCGATAGAACGAAACCGGATAGATCAGTCTCTCAATGGTTCCGACGGGCATCGCCAGCATTTTTTCCGGTGTCGCCGCGAGTGCGAATAAGCGTTCGCTTGCGGCGTTTGTCGTTTTGTCCTGTGTGCGGAGGCTCAGAATACAGGAAATCAGTACGGTGTACGGAGTCTCCAGGTAATGGCCAATGGCTGGAACGGGCCACTGCCGGATCTCTTTCCGCAAAATGCGAACAACGTGACGGATGTGATCGGAACGCATGAAAAAAGGAGTGGAGGCGCCGATCGGATTCGAACCGATGCATAAATTTTTTGCAGACCGAGAGAAGTAATTAGCACGGGTTGGTTGGTAGTTGCAAGCATTGGAGTTTTCAGCTCCACGACCACCCATGCAACTCCAAACTTACGACTACTCCCTACATTTTTCCCTACACCGTCGCGCACGGCCTTCCCTTTCCTGTGTTGCGCTGCCAAAGATTTCTGCGATTCGTCTCGGTCATCGATGGCGATACCCTCCATGACCTGGGGCAGGTTGTTGGCCATTATCATCAGTCCCAGATCGCGATTGTACGACCTCCACAGTTCCATCAGATCCGGCCACGAGATACCGAATCTCCGGCACAGCGTACCCGGCAAAGTGTTCCTGTAGGCATCATCGTGTAGAGCATCGTGCAGTCTATAAAATCGTTTGTTCCCGCTCGATTGCATCGCCTCGTCCAAGGCTGAGCGTGGAACGTCGTCAAAGAACCATCGCATAAGGCGATCCCGGTCCGGCCTTACCGTCACGGGAAGCCCATTCTGGTCTTTGCGTGTGGGAGGGCGACCGCGCTTTCGACGCTGGCTCGTTTCCCCTTTCATGGTCTGTTCACTGACGAGGATTCTAACCCCGCTTCACATGAACGCTCCGTTCCATCGCTGAATTTCACTTCTACGAGTGCGCGGTAATACGTCCACTGAGGACGGCAACCCGTCGGTCATGGCAGCCTGGCGGGTTTGGCGACTCCTGCCTTCCTGACGGCATCTT
>QHWY01000243.1 GCA_003223875.1 Acidobacteriota bacterium
CAAATTCATTTTCTTGTTCCAATGAACTAATTCGTCGCAATAGCTGGCTAAGGCAAGTTTTTGTTGGGATGCTAATTCGATTTCAAAAGTTCGAAGCTCGGATTCGAGAACTCCGATATGGGACACTACACCACATTCTCCCGCTGCGGCCGGTTGCGGCGCATTTCCAGATGGAAGAGTAAAATCGAAATGGACGCCGGGGTAATTCCGGGAATACGGCTTGCCTGAGCAATCGACTGAGGCCGAACACGGCTCAGCTTCTCGACGATTTCACACGACAGGCCTGGCATCGCCGCATAGTCCAGATCGGGCGGCAGCCGTTTGGATTCGGCTTTCCGCAGCTTTTCAACCTCGCGATCTTGCTGTTTCAAATAGCCTTCGTATTTGATGTTGGTCTCGAGAGAAACAATATCCTCCCGCCGCAAGGCTTCTGTCTCGATGACTCCCTCAGCAAGCAAATCTGCCATGTGAATTTCCGGCCGGCGCAAGAGTTCAACAAAACTCGGACGAGAACGGAACTCCAGACCGCGCGATACGAAGAATGAATGGTCTGTGTTTACACGAGACGTCTCCACTAGCTTACGTACGCGCGCAATACGGTCGCGACGCTCCAGAAAGTGATTCCAATGCTCGTCCGTTACAAGCCCGTGCCGTCGCCCGACGGACGTTAGACGCTCATCGGCATTATCAATGCGCAAATTAAGCCGAAATTCCGCACGCGATGTGAACATCCGGTACGGCTCGTTGGTTCCCTTGGTCACAAGGTCATCGACCATGATGCCGATATAGCCGTCGGCACGATCCAGCACCAAGGGTTCTTCACCTTTAACCTTGAGGGCCGCATTAATCCCGGCAACCAGACCCTGAGCGGCGGCTTCTTCGTAGCCGGTGGTCCCGTTGATTTGACCGGCGAAAAAGAAACCTGCGACCTTTTTTGTTTCCAACGACGGATGGAGCTCTGTCGGCTGAACGAAATCATACTCAATCGCATAACCCGGCCGGATCATCTGGGCCGATTCGAGACCTTTTATATTGCTCAAAATCTCGCGCTGCACATCGATCGGAAGACTCGTAGACATGCCATTGACGTAAATTTCGTGCGTGTCGACTCCCTCCGGCTCGAGAACAATTTGATGCCGATCTTTATCCTGAAATTTAACGACTTTATCCTCAATCGAAGGACAGTATCGGGGTCCAATGCCCTTGATTTGTCCGCTATACAACGGCGACCGGCTCATGTTGCTCCGGATGATGGAATGGATTTTTTCATCCGTATGCGTGATGTAGCAGCAAATTTTGTTCTCCAGTCGCTCGGTCGTGCGGAACGAGAATGGGGTGGGCTCTCGATCTCCATGTTGCGGCTCGAAAACAGAGAAATCGATGGTTCGACGGTCTAACCGCGGCGGGGTACCCGTTTTGAGCCGTCCCCAATCGAAGCCCAAATTGCGGATGCAATTTCCTAACGCTATGGACGCGGGCTCACCGTTACGTCCGGCAGCGAATCGTTTCTCACCAATGTGGATCAGACCGTTAAGAAACGTTCCGGTCGTTAGGATCACGACCGCCGCAGCCACACGGCGGCCGTCGAGAAGTTCGATACCGGCAACGCGATCCGCCTCAAACAGAATCTCGGTGACTTCGGCTTGCTTGATGAAAAGATTTTGCGTGCGTTCCAGGATCCGCCGCACGACGTATCGATATCCTCCCTTATCCGCCTGGGCGCGGGGCGACCACACGGCAGGCCCGCGGCTGGTGTTGAGGAGCCGAAATTGAATTCCGGCTTGATCGGCAGCGAGACCCATGATGCCGCCGAGCGAATCGATCTCGCGGACGAGGTGCCCCTTTGCAATCCCACCAATGGCGGGATTGCATGACATCTGCGCGATGAGATCGGCATTCATCGTATACAGGGCCGTATTCAAACCCATCCGCGCAGCGGCATGCGCGGCCTCACAACCGGCGTGGCCGGCACCGACGACCACGACATCATAGTTTTCATCAAACATCATTATTTTCCGATGCAGAACGTCGAGAAGATCCGGTCCAGAATATCTTCCGTTACAACCTCGCCCGTCAATTCATCTAGGGCCCCGACGGCGCCGTACAAATCCAGCAAGACCATCTCATGAGGAACTTGTCGCTCCAAAGCATCTACGGCGGTCGCCATCGCCTGCCCCGCGCGAACGACCGACTCATGCTGGCGTTCGTTAGTTAGCACCAAATCATCCGCCAAATCGGTTTTCCGCTCCAAGAGGAATGCGCGCAAGGCGTCGCGCAAGTCACTAAGTCCCTGGCCTGTTTTGGCGCTCACCGAGATCTTCCTCGCGCCGTTCAGGGCAGCCGTCTCGATCATTTGGGGAAGATCGGACTTATTGATGACGATTAAAAGCGCTGTCGCTGCCGCTTTTTCAAGTACGTGGCGATCGTCGTCGTCGATGGAGCCCGCCCCATCTAGGACCACCAACGCTAAGTCGGCGTCCGCCAATGTTTCCAGAGTTCGGCGGACGCCAATCTTTTCAACCTGATCGCTCGTTTGCCGCACGCCTGCCGTATCCGCAAACCGCAACGGTACACCGTCCATATCAACTGTTTCTGTAAGAACGTCCCGGGTTGTTCCGGGAATGTCGGTCACAATGGCCCGGTCCGCGGCAACCAGCCGGTTGAATAAGCTGGATTTCCCCACATTTGGTTTCCCAAGAATCGCTAGCCGCAAGCCCTGATTCAGCATCCGTCCGTAATCAAACGTCCGCTCGAGCCGACACAGGTCGTCGGCCAATGGCCGAATCGACTGGGCAATCGACGCATTTGCCGGCACCTGCACATCGTCCTCGGCAAAATCGATTCCGGCTTCCAAATGCGCAATGACATCCACGAGCTTTTCTTTGATCGGCCGGATACGCTTCGAGATCGAACCCTCCAATTGACGCATGGCCATCTTCGCCTGCTGCTCCGTTTGGGCTTCGATGAAGTCGCGGACGGCCTCGGCCTGAAGAAGGTCCAATTTTCCGTGTGCAACGGCACGTAAGGTGAATTCCCCGGGCTGCGCGATCCTCGCACCGGCAGCTCTGCAGCTTTCGACGATACGCTTCAATGAGAGCGGGGTTCCGTGCGCACTAATTTCCACGGCATCCTCTCCGGTGTAGGAGTGCGGCGCCCGAAAGAAAGTCACGACGACCTCATCGATCCTCTCGTCTGCCGAATCAAACCATGTCCCAACAACTGCTGTTCGGTGCTCTAAAACTACAGTCGCGGAGTGGGATCTGAAGAAACGAAGCGCGATAGTAGAGGCCTCATCCCCTGAGATTCGAACCACACCGATGCCACTTCGGCCGAGAGGTGTAGAGATCGCCACAATCGTTTCTTCACTCGAAACGATTTTGTGCAATCCTTCGCGCATACTTCAGCTCCCGCGCGCTTCCTTCGGGCTGTTTCGCGCAGTTAGTTTCGCTTCCGCGTGAGGCGACCAATACTTATTGATGAACATTTGTTGGATGATACCGATGACATTACTCGTTAGCCAATACAGGACCAAACCGCTGCTCTGTGACCAGAACATGAAGGTGAACATGAAAGGCATGATCATCATCATCTTCGCTTGAGCGGGATCCACGTTGGTTGTAGGAGTCAGCTTCTGCTGGACGAACATGGAGATGGCCATGAGGATAGCCAGGACGGGGATGTTGTGAAAGACGTAATCCGGTTGGGATAGGTCCTTGACCCACAGCATCCAAGGTGCTCTTCGCAATTCGATCGAGTAAGACAACGCGCTATAGAAACCGAACAGCAACGGCATTTGTAGTAGAAGCGGCAGGCAGCCACCCATGGGATTGACGCCGTGCTCCTTATAGAGGCCCATCATTTCTTTCTGAACCTGCTCCCGGCGCGGGTCGGTTGCTTTAAGCTTCTTGTACTGATCCTGCAGTCTACGCATTTGCGGCTGGATTTTCTGCATTTTCAGCATCGAGACTTGCTGCTTCAACCGCAACGGAAAGAGGACAATATTCAGTGCGATGGTCAGCAGGATGATCGCCCATCCGAAATTGCCGACGTAGCTGTGGATCCAGAGGAGACAGAAAACCAGAGGCCGCGCAATGAATTCGAACCACCCGTAGTCGATGATGTTCGCCAGCTGGGGATCCGCTTTACTCAGCCAGTCCCGCTGTTTGGGTCCGACGTAAACACGAATCGGGCGGACCTCGGCCACCGGCGCACTTAAGGACAGTGTTGGGACCTGTGTTTTCGCGTCCGGCGACGGATATTCCTGTTTTCGGACCTTGACCACAACAGGATTCTCCGGCAACAAAAACATTGCCAGAAAATACTGGTCATCCACACCAGCGCGGACTGTCGTGAAATCCTGCTCCTGGTCTTTCAAACTGCGGAGGTTCACGCGTTTGAACGTGGAGTCGGACTGATACACAGCATTTTTCTTTGCGGGATCCTGAGGAATCGATTGATCGCCAAATCCACCACGCCAAGAGACGTAAGACGGAATCGGCTTCTCGTCATTTGTGATCGCGACCTGCAACGAAAATTCGTAATTTTGAGGATCAAACTGGAACAGCTTTTGAACATGCACGCCATTCGAAGCCATTTCGAAAGAAAGGCGGTCACCATTTTTACGGCCCAAGAATGGCGCCCTACTCAGTTCCTCATCGAGAGTCTTGTCCCCCGTGGTTACCGAGAGGGGCCAGCCAACTTTTGCGCGGGCGGCTGGATCGATCAGCTCTAGCGGGTGCCCCTCGCCATCTGAATAGGCCTTCAGTTTGTAACTTTTCAGCACTCCGCCGATGTTCGAGAATATTGCCGTGTAGAGTGGTGTATCGATCTCAAAATCTTCAGGCTTTTCCGCTCGCACATCTCCGACAGTAGTACTCGGCGGTTCCGTCTTTTCAGCCGGAGCATTGGAACCACTCGATCCGTTCGTTGTTGGCACCGCTGACGGCGTTTGCACACTCGTTTCTGATTCCACCGGTGGTGGTGGAGAATACAGCGAGCGAAATGCGTACAGCACGGCAAAGGATAAGACGAAGGCGAGAATGACGCGTTTTTCCATTACAAACTTCTATCTCACGGGATCGAATCCCCCGTGGTGCAGGGGATGACATCGGAGCAGACGGCCCACGGACCGGAGAACTCCGCGAAACAAACCATATTCTTCTATGGCATCGGCGGCGTATTCAGAGCAAGTCGGCGTGAACCGGCACGCTGCCGGCAGCCAAGGCGAGACTATGACTTTATACGCGCGGACCATCTTTAACGCGAGAGTTTGTATTCTCGGCGGCATTATCCCCCTGTTCCAAGCAAGGCCATCAGTTCCAATCGCAATTCATCAAAGTTCCGGCTAAGCGCTGCGCCTCTCGGGTTGACAACAATGTCGACGCCCGTCAGCAGTACCCTTCGTGATGTACGTAGAATTTCTCTGACCCTTCTCCTGATCTTATTGCGGTCATGCGCTCTGCCAAGTCTCCGAGGTGTGGTTAAACCGAATCGGCTGTAACCCAAGTTATTTGGCAACACAAATACGACGAACGATCGAGATGCCTTTCTCACGCCTTTCGTGTATGTGTTCTCAAACTCAGCTGACTTTCTCAAACGAAAGTCTTTTCGAAATGCGTTCGTCTTCGCGACAGGGGATCGCCAATTAGAGTTGGTCAAGCTCAATAGTGCTCGACAGACACTCGCTTGCGCCCTTTATCACGCCTGGCCTTCAGCACGAGCCGTCCCCCGCGCGATTTCATCCGCGCCCGAAAACCATGTGTTTTTGCACGCCGACGGTTGTTTGGTTGGTACGTCCTCTGCGGCATTTCTTGTGCTCCTCGAAAACTTAAAATGTAGCACAGAGGCTTGCTGAAAAGCATCGGATTCATCGTTGAAAACGCCCAACGAAAGTGCTACGCTTTCGCGGTTTCTCACGCCAATTGGACGCCTTGTAAGAGGAAACAGAACAATGTCGGCCCGGTTTTCCACAGCTGTGGAAATTTTTGTGGAAATCTTGCCCCTTCGCACGTGATCAATCATGGACACATGGCAACAAGTTCTCGATATCGTTGAAAAGAAAATCAATCAGCAGAGTTACAACACCTGGTTCAAGCCGACACAACTGATTAAGCGTGACGAAAAGGCGCTATACGTGCGCGTACCGAACGCTTTTTTTCAGGACTGGTTGAACGATCATATCGATGTTGTTCTGGAAGCGGCTCAGTTGGCCGGCATAGGCGAGATCAATGTGATCTACATCATTGAAAAGAATCCAACTGAGATGGCCAGTTATCCGTCGCAGGGTAAGTTGGATTTCGAGTCGATCGACAACACTCTAAACCCCAAATACAGTTTCGACACGTTTGTTGTCGGTTCTTCCAACCAGTTTGCGCATGCGGCAGCCTTAGCCGTCGCTGAAAAACCCTCTAAAGCTTACAACCCACTCTTCCTCTATGGCGGCGTAGGCCTCGGGAAAACGCATCTGATGCACGCGATCGGACAGTTGATCAAGCTGAATAATAAGCACCTCCGATTAACTTACGTTTCGACGGAAAAATTCACAAATGAAGTGATCAATGCTATCCGATACGACAAGATGCTCAGTTTCAACGAGCGGTATCGAAACAATGACGTGCTGCTCATCGACGATATTCAATTCATCGCTGGGAAGGAGCGTACACAGGAGGTTTTCTTCCACACCTTTAACTCCCTGTACGACACGCATAAACAGATCATCATTTCGGCCGATTGCCCACCGCGTGAAATACCAACCCTCGAAGAGCGGTTACATTCCCGCTTCGAGTGGGGCTTGATTGCGGATATTCAACCGCCGGATCTGGAAACGAAAGTCGCGATCATCAAGAAAAAAGCCGAGAGACAAAACATTGCTGTCCCGGATAATGTAGCCCTCTACATCGCGAGTAAGATCAAATCCAACATTCGTGAACTTGAAGGGGCCTTAGTCCGATTGATTGCATATTGCTCGTTAAAAGGCTCAGAAATCACGCTAGGAATGGCTCAGGAAACACTGCACGACATTCTTGGACCAAGTGAGAAAGCAATTACGATTGAAATGATTCAAAAGGCTATTGCCGATCACTTCAAGATGCGTGTCCAGGAGCTCAAGTCGAAAAACAACTCGAAATCGGTAGCTCTACCCCGTCAGATTTGCATGTATCTTTGCAAGAAACTGACCGGTGCCTCTTTGCCCCAGATTGGCAGGGAATTCGGGGATAAACACCACACCACAGTTCTACATTCAATTACTAAGATCGATCACATGATTCAACATGATCGAGACCTTAGTAAACAAATCCAATCCTTTATGGACTCGTTCAAATAGATTAATTTCATGTGGACCACATGTGGAAATGCCGAGCGTAATAATTAGTCACAATGTGTCCACATACTACACCGACTGTTTTCAACAAAAAGGTTGTCTTTAACTAGTTGCATTTAAGGACGATGCTGCTTTGGTTACAGATTTTCAGCGCGCTACAATTATGGATATATAACTAGTATATGGAATTTACAGTTAGAAAGTTTGATCTCCTACAAGAGCTCGCGTTGATACAAGGAGTCGTCGAGAGAAAGACCACCATTCCGATTTTGGCAAATGTTCTAGTTCGCGCTGAAGGGGGAGAGCTTGGGATCGCCGCCACTGACCTTGAAATTGGGCTCAGATCCGTGTGCGTCTCAAAGACGACAGTGCCAGGCACAATTACCCTCCCTGCAAAGCGTTTGTATGAAATTGTCCGGGCACTACCGGACAAGGAGATCAAGTTTAAGCGCAGTGAGGCGAACTGGGTAACGGTCACATGTGGTTCCAGCCGGTTCCGAATTGCAGGGTTACCGCAAGACGACTTTCCAACGCTACCTGAAGCCAAGAGCAGTATTGGGAAAATTCCTGCCGGGGTTCTAGCAAAAGTAATATCAAGAACAATATGCGCAATTAGCACAGAGGATTCAAAATACACACTCAGTGGGGCACTGCTTTTGTTGAAACCTGGCTCTATTACAATGGTTGCAACGGACGGTCATCGCTTAGCTCACGTCGAAAAAGCCCAAACGCTAGATGAGGTTAGAGAGGAGATCAAGGTACTTGTTCCAAGGAAGGCGATGGCGGAATTGGTTCGGATAATTTCCGAGACTGCAGACGCGGAAGTGATTGGCTTTTCGCGCGATGATAATCACTTGTTCTTCGATATGGGAAAGCGACTACTGATTTCGCGCATGCTGACAGGGCAATTTCCCAACTATGAGGCTGTCTTGCCACGGAATAACGATCGCATCGTCACACTAAATCGCGAAGAGATTGCTGCTGCTATTAGGCGAGTTGCCATTCTGTCCGACGAGCGATCGCGGACCATCAAACTTGCGTTATCAAACGGAGCGTTGGAAATTACTGCCAGCCACTCGGACCTCGGCGAGGCTCACGAAACTCTGGAGGTCGAGTACAGTAAGGATGACCTGCAAGTGGGGTTCAATTTTCAATATCTTCTGGATTTCCTAACGACTGCAGACGAACCGGAAGTCAGCTTCGAATTCAAAGATAGCGAAAGTGCGGCCCAATTGCGAGCCCAACCACCGAGTGACTGCAATTATCGTTATGTGGTCATGCCGATGCGCATTTAGCCCGAAGGCGATTGTGTGCAAAAACTACAATATATCGATGGCCTCTCTGCTCAAATACCCAACATAATTGGGTGTGTTCATGAATTTTGGCTGAAAGTTTCGCTCCCGGAAGTGGTGCAAATTTGGTAAAATAAGCACTTACTTTTCTGTCCGGGGAAGCGCTATTGGAAGTGGGCTTTCAGAACGGCTACTGGGCATCATCAGCGGAAAAAAAATCAACGATCTTTTCTCTTTAAGTACCTCCGAAAGAAAGGAAAAAACGCAGCGCCATTCTTGTGGATGCGCGAATGAGTTAATGCATGGCAGAACGAATTGAATATCCGGGCGGTGGCGGAATCGAACAACCGCCGCAGCCCGACGCGGATTACGGTGCCGAGCACATCAAGGTGCTCGAGGGGCTGGAAGCTGTCCGAAAGCGTCCCGCAATGTACATCGGCTCTACTGGGACAGATGGGCTACACCATCTTGTCTACGAGGTAGTTGATAACTCCGTCGATGAAGCTCTTGCCGGCTTTTGTACAGAAGTCCACGTCATTATTCACATCGACAACTCCATTACCGTTATCGACAATGGCCGCGGTATTCCGACTGAAGTGATGCCTAAGGAGGGAAAGCCTGCTGCGGAAGTCGTGCTCACCAAACTTCATGCCGGCGGGAAGTTCGACAATGCTGCGTATAAGGTTTCGGGAGGATTGCACGGTGTTGGTGTTTCAGTGGTCAACGCGCTTTCAGAGTGGCTGAATCTCGAGATTTGGCGAGGCGGCAAGGTTTACGTCCAAAGCTACAACCGTGGTGTTCCAACAGGCCGGCTCGAGATGACGGGTCATACGGACCGGCGGGGTACAAAAGTCAGTTTTAAGCCCGACGAAAAAGTTTTCGAAACCACTGTGTTCAGTTTCGATGTCCTTTCTCAGCGGTTGCGCGAATTGGCGTTCCTCAACCGTGGGTTGCTCATCACGATCGAAGATGAGCGTGACGAGAAGAAACACGAATTTCACTATACCGGCGGGATCGTTTCGTTCGTCGAGCACCTGAACAAGAACAAACAGCCTTTACATGACAAAGTGATCTATTTCGAGGGCGTTCGGGAAGGCATCGATCTCCAGATCGCGATGCAGTACAACGACGGATATCAGGAGCAGATTTTTGCTTTCGCCAACAATATCAACACACACGAAGGCGGAACGCACATGATTGGCTTCAAGTCCGCGTTAACGCGAACGCTGAATAGCTACGCTGTTTCCAACAATTTGTTCAAAGAAGATAAAGAAACGCTTTCCGGTGATGACGTCCGCGAAGGTCTGGTTGCGGTCATCAGTGTGAAGCTGCCCAATCCTCAGTTCGAAGGCCAAACGAAGACCAAGCTAGGAAACAGCGAAGTGAAAGGTATTGTCGAGACACTCGTCAATGTCGGATTGGGTGACTATCTGAATGAAAATCCTTCTGTTGCGAGAAAGGTTGTCAGCAAAGCCATTGAAGCCGCGCGTGCGCGTGAAGCCGCGCGAAGGGCCCGCGAGTTAGTTCGCCGGAAAGGAGCTCTCGACAGCATGTCGCTGCCCGGCAAACTGGCGGATTGCCAGGAGCGATCGCCAGAGCTGGCAGAAATTTTTATTGTTGAGGGCGATTCGGCCGGCGGATCCGCCAAGCAAGGTCGCGACCGGCGCACGCAGGCGATTTTGCCGATCAAGGGAAAGATTCTGAACGTCGAGAAAGCCCGGTACGACAAGATGCTTACGCACCAGGAGATCGTTGCGATGATCACGGCGCTCGGTACGGGCATTGGTCAGGATGATTTCGATACGTCGAAATTGCGCTATCACAAAATCATCATCATGACAGATGCGGATGTTGATGGATCACATATCCGGACGCTGTTGTTGACATTTTTCTACCGCCAGATGAATCAACTGATCGAGCGGGGCAACATCTACATCGCGCAGCCGCCGTTGTTCAAAGTGAAGAAAGGCAAAAGCGAGCAGTACATCAAAGACGAACGGCAGATGTCTCGATTTCTGTTGAAGAAGGCAACAGAGAATCTAGTCATCGAAGTTGGCGGACAGGAGCTCAAAGGCCGGGAATTGACCGGTTTTCTAGAGAAGCTCATCGAACTGAACGGTGTCTTCATGCGGGTGGACCGCCATTTTCGGGATTCCCGTATTGTCGATCAACTCCTTAGCATAGATGCGGAGAGTCGAGCGTTTTTGGCCGACCAGCAAAAGATGAAAACGTTGGCGGCGAAGGTCGAGTCATTTGGATATTCGGTCGAGATCCTCACCGACGAAGAACACAGTGTTCAAAAGCTGCTGTACCGGCAGGGAAGCCAATCGCCGAGATTGGTGGGCTATCCGCAACTTTCGAGTCCGGAGTACCAGCGCTTGCTCATGCTGCACAAGTCCATTGGCAGCCTTGATCAACCCCCGTTCACAGTCAAGCTCGATTCCACGGCGACACTACTGAAAGATCGTCAATCCCTTATCGATCACATCATGGAGCTTGGTAAGAAAGATCTGCAGATTCAGCGCTACAAAGGTCTGGGCGAGATGAATCCGGAGCAACTCTGGGAAACGACGATGGATCCGGAAAAGCGCACGTTGCTTCAAGTGCAAATCAAGGACGCCGTGATGACCGATGATATCTTTACCGTACTTATGGGGGATGCCGTAGAGCCGCGGCGGAAGTTCATCGAAGACAATGCGCTGGACGTGAAGAACCTCGACATCTAATCCATGGCAGACGAAATCACACCTCCCACACCTCCGCCCCCTCCGTCGAATCTCGTCCCGGTAAACATCGAAGACGAAATGCGCCGGTCGTATGTCGATTACGCGATGAGCGTCATCATCGGGCGGGCCTTACCCGATGTGCGCGATGGCCTGAAACCCGTCCATCGCCGAATTCTCGTCGGCATGCGCGATATGGGTCTCGCCTCGAATCGCGCGTACCGCAAGTGTGCCAAGATCGTCGGCGAGGTGATGGGCAACTATCATCCGCACGGTGACAGCCCGATCTATGACGCGCTGGTCCGCATGGCTCAGGATTTTTCCTACCGATATCCCCTCGTTGACGGCCAGGGCAACTTCGGCTCAATTGACGGCGATCCGCCGGCGGCGATGAGGTATACGGAAGCCCGCATGGCTCCTTTCGCAGAGGCCCTCCTGGAAGACATCGATAAAGAAACCGTAGACTTCGTTCCCAATTACGATGAGGAGCGCGAGGAGCCGTCTTATCTACCCAGCAAAGTACCCAATCTCTTGGTTAATGGATCCAATGGCATCGCCGTCGGCATGGCGACGAACATGCCACCTCACAACCTGACGGAAATTTGTGAGGCGGTGATTCATCTGATCAACAATCCTCAAGCGAAGCTCGCCGAGATGATGGCGCGCGTTCCGGGTCCCGATTTCCCTACGGCTGGAATCATCCACGGCCGCCGTGGGATCCGACAGGCGTATGAGACGGGCCGCGGCACGATCACGATGCGGGCCCGCGCAGCGATCGAACGTCAGGGCAAGGACCGCGACGTCATCGCTGTGACCGAGATTCCCTATCAGGTCAACAAGGCCCGATTGATTGAGAAGATTGCCGAGTTAGTCAATGAGAAACGGCTGGAAGGCATCGGCGACATTCGTGACGAGAGTGACCGCCACGGAATGCGGATCGTCATTGAGTTGAAACGTGGAGAGCCGGGACTTGTTATACTGAACAACCTGTACAAACTCACGCCAATGCAGACGACCTTTGGTGTGATCAATCTCGCCATCGTCAACGGCCAGCCCAAAGTTTTATCCCTTATTGAGCTGCTGCGTTCCTTCGTCGAGCATCGCGTCGATGTCGTGCGCAGCCGCACACAGCACGATTTGCGCCAAGCTGAGGCCCGGGCGCACATTTTGGAAGGCTTAAAGAAAGCGCTCGATCACATCGATGAGATTATCAAACTGATCCGCGGGTCGAAAACAACGGCCGAAGCGCGTGATGGGTTGCTGGCAAAATTTGAGTTTACCGAGATTCAGGCAAAAGCGATTCTCGAAATGCAGCTCCAGCGGCTGACCTCGCTGGAAAGGCAAAAAATTGAAGACGAGCTGGAAGAGATCCGTCAAAAGATTGCCGAACTCAAAGAGATCCTGGCGAGTGACGTGAAGTTGCGCGAGGTGATTGTTCAAGAACTGCGCGACGTTCAGAAGAAATACGGCGACGCACGCCGAACCGAGATCACTGAAGAAGAAGCCGAAATCCGACTCGAGGATTTGATTGCCGAGGAAGACGCTGTCATCACCGTGACGCATAGCGGTTATGTCAAGCGAACGCCACTTTCGGTATATCGGCAACAAGGTCGGGGCGGCAAGGGCCGAATTGGGATGAAGACGAAAGAGGAAGACCCGCTAACGAACGTCTTTGTCGCGAATACACATAGTTACGTGCTCGTTTTTACCGACCGCGGGCGCCTGTACTGGTTGAAGGTTTACGAGATCCCAGATGTCAGCAGTGCTGGAAGAGGTAAAGCCATCGTCAATTTGGCGAATTTGTCGTCCGAAGAAAAAGTCCGCGCACTGCTCTCTGTCAAAGACTTCGATCCCAACGTGTCGGTTCTCATGGCCACGCGTGGCGGCCAGGTAAAGAAAACGTCGCTCGAGGCGTTTAGTAATCCCAGCGCGCGGGGCATCATTGCAATGGGAGTTCCTGATGACGACGAGCTGATCGCGGCTGACCTCGTCTCCGTGAACGAAACAGTTTTCATTGGAACGCACGACGGCATGTGCATTCGCTTTGCTCATGACGAGATCCGTGAAATGGGACGGCAAGCATACGGAGTTATCGGCATACGGCTGGAGGAAGGCGACTATGTTGTCAGCATGATCGCCACGAGTAACGAGAACGACATGGTGCTTTCTGTTACCGAAGGGGGCTTTGGTAAGCGGACCGCGGTCGAAGAGTATCGTACGCAAGGCCGAGGCGGCAAAGGCGTCATCAATGTCAAGACAACCGAAAAGAACGGGAAGGTTGTCGCGATCATGCGGGTACAGGAGGATTCCGACGTCCTCGTGATGACTGCGAACGGAAAGCTGATCCGCGTAGGCTCACAGGATATTCGCGCCGTGGGCAGAGCGACGCAAGGTGTTCGTTTGATTCAGCTCGAGGAAGACGACCAAGTCACTGCCGCCACACTAATCGCACCGGAGGGGAAAACTGAAGACGAGGGCACACCAACGGTTCACTAGATCCTCCCGGTGATCAAGTCAATCCCAATCGACGGAATCGAGAACACCAAATCCTTCTTGAGTGTCAGGTAGCTTTGATTTCCAAGGATCAAATCGCCAAGGACCGAACGTAACGTACGGCTTCTTCTAGAGAGCTGTATGGTTCGTTTCCGGAAATCCGCTCCTAAGAAGCGACCACGGTAAAATCGCCTATACATTCGAGCCGCGCGCGCAAGCTCGCGCCCGATTTCCCTTCCCACTTGTGAAGCATACTCGTCCGGTTTTTCGATGGTTTGCGCCAGGAGTTCCGCCGATTTGAATGCATAGTGGATTCCTTCGCCAGTGATGGGGTCGACGAGTCCGGCGGCGTCACCGATTAACGCCCACCGCTCGCCGGAAATCCGGTTTCGAGCCCACGAATGTGGACCCAAACAGGGAACTGGAGCGCTGTAGAATTCGGCGTGCTTCAGAGGATCAGGACCTAAATCAGCAACGATGAAGTTCGACAGCAGTGTCTTCGCGCGGGCGGTCCAACCCGGCTCGCTCCGCGTGATCAACCCGTACGAGATGTGACTTGGTCGGGGAAAGGACCAGATGTAGCCTTCGAACCCGGGCACGAAGTAAACCTTCATATGCGCCGGACCACTGCCAGGGATGAAATATCCCAGCGTCACAGCGAGTTCCTCGGGCTGCAGAGCGGTTGCGACTGTCCGGCGGACAAGACTTGTCGCGCCGTCGGCGCCGATTAGGAAATCCGATTGCAACGAAGTATCACGGGAGAAAAGGTGCCAACCACGGGCAATGGGCTCAATATGGTTGACACGGCCCTTTAGAATGGAAACCCCGGCAATCTCTGCGGCATCAAGAAGATACTTGCCCAGTTCGCGCCGGGAGAGTACAGCTATTGGCTTCTGAGGCGTAACGGTAACGGAGTTGGTATCGCCAAAGTATATGGTGATTTGGTCAATGTTTTTGCGCGGCAGATCGGATGTAAAGATTCCAAACTGTGAAAGTGCTTTCGCAGTAACGCCGCCCCCGCAGGGCTTTTCCCATGGCGCTTGCGGATCGATCAACGTTACAAAATGTCCACGCCGTGCTAGAAGTATTGAAGCCCAGGTGCCCGCGGGTCCGGCCCCGACGACGGCTATGTGCATGAGTTCTCAAACATCCACATTGCAAGGCCGTCTATGTTACCAGAAGGATTTGTCGCATGATTGAAAAAACCCGGTTAGAGATTCCCGCCGACCATCCGATCCGAGGCTTCTTCAAGCGATTAACCGAGCGTGGAATGGGGCATCTGAATTTGCACGATTCTGACACGATCCAATACATCACAAATCTTCTGACCGAGTTCGTGCAGATCGAAAATATGTATCGCATCAAAGATGAATCTGGCCGCCGCTTGCAGTATGTGTTTGAAATGCTCACGCACGCCAGTAACGAAATGTCGCCGACCCTTCGTCGGGATTGCTACAAACACGTTGGCGATCTCACACTGTTTAACCTCGGTCTCTTTCCCGAAAATCTCACGTACGGACATCGTTCAGTGAGCCCCGATTACTACGCCCAAACCGGACGGCGGTCCTATACGATTGTTGCAGAAATGGATTCTTCGCCCCGTACGGGGACCGTATATCGCAAGCTCTCGGAACAATTCGAGCAATGCGTCATTGGTCTGAACTGGGTCAAGGTCTACATTAACGATCCCTTCTACCAGTACATGTTCCGAGAATTCGACGTCACGTAGTAAACTCACGCATTCCCTCCGCTGGGAGGAGGGAAATGCACCGAGTGCATATTCCTCAGCGATAACAATTAGCGAAAATGGCGAAAGGTAAAATTTCGATCGTAAAATATCTCAACGCGGTCCCGCTCGCTTGGGGCATTTTGGAAGGGCCGCAGCGTGAGGTCTTCGATCCCATCTTAAGCACTCCGGTCGAGTGCGCCGATCAATTGGCCCAAGGTCGCGTCGATATTGGTCTCATCCCCTCAATTGAATTCCAGCGCATTAAAGGCTGCCGGATTGTGCCTGGGCCGGCGGTGGCTGCGACCCATCGCGTGCGCAGTGTCATTCTGGTCAGCGTCGTTCCGCTTTGGAAAGTCCGCACGGTCGCATGTGACAGTGGTTCAAGGACCTCGGTTACCTTGGCGAAGATTATCTTCAGCGAGTTCTATCACACGCACCCGGATTTTAGACCTGCCGAACCGGATGTTGCCAACATGTTGGCCCAAAGCGATGCGGCATTAGTGATTGGCGACAATGCATTGAAGTTCATGGAAACCAACGAGCGTCCGAACATCGAAGTCCAAAAGCCGCTGGTACGCTTGGGTTCGGAGCCACTTCAAATTTTCGATCTGGCTGAACGCTGGCGTTTTTTAACCGGTCTGCCTCTCGTGTTCGCCTTTTGGGCTGTGCGCGAAGGATTTCCAAACAGTAATGTTGTTGATGTTCTTAAGCAATCGCGCGATTTCGGGGTCGCTAACATCCCAACGATTTCCGAGAAGTACAGCGAACAACTACATATCAAAAAGGAATTCCTGCAGGAATATCTCGAACGCAACGTTCATTACTACATGGATTCGGCGTGCCTTGAAGGGTTGGAGTTGTTTTACGAGAAGGCTGCGCATGTAGGTGCCCTGAAGTCTGTGCGGCGGCCGCAATTCGTATGAGAAGTATCGGTAGCGTTCTGGAATCCGCTTCCGAAGGTGAACGAATTACCTCCGACGAAGCTGTTCGTCTTTTCGAAGAGGCAGATTTGTTCGATCTAGCCTCCTGTGCCGACAGCAATCGTCAGCGGCGGCATTCGGATAACGTCATCAGCTACATCATCGATCGCAATATCAACTACACAAATGTATGTAAGGAGTTCTGCACGTTTTGCGCGTTTTACCGCGTCAAAGGTGATCCGGAAGCCTATGTTCTGCCGGAGCACGTTATCCACGAGAAGATTGAAGAGACCATCGCGCTTGGCGGCACCGGGATCCTGATGCAAGGTGGAGTTCATCCGGATTTGAAGATCGATTATTACGAGCGGCTGCTTGCTGGCATTAAACAAAAGTTTTCGATTCACTGTCATTGTTTCTCGCCGCCGGAAATTTTGAACATTGCGCGGGTTTCGAAGCTCTCGGTTACGGAAGTTTTCGTTCGCCTGAAGGCAGCAGGCCTAGATTCGATGCCTGGGGGCGGTGGAGAAATTCTCGATGACGAAATCCGGCAATCCATCAGTCCTCTAAAATGTAGAACGGATGAATGGTTGATGGTTCATCGCGAAGCACACGGCCTGGGACTGCGGACCACCGCCACGATGATGATCGGTGTCGGCGAGACGATTCATCACCGGATTCGCCATCTGCAGCGCGTGCGCGAATTGCAAGACGAAACAGGCGGCTTTACTGCATTCATCCCATGGACATTCCAACCGGAGAATACGGAGCTCGCTCAACGTGACATTCCTGAAGTGACGGCCGCTGAATATTTGCGCGTGCTAGCCCTGAGCCGTATTTACCTCGATAATATTGCGAACGTGCAGGTGTCGTGGTTGACCGTCGGTCTGAAAGTTGGGCAAGTGGGACTGCGATTCGGCGTAAACGATATGGGCAGCATCATGATCGAGGAAAATGTGATCAGTGCTGCTGGTGCTCGAAATCGCGCAAATGACGCCGAACTGCGTCGGATCATTCGGGATGCCGGCTTCATTCCTCGCCAACGCACGACGTTATACGAGCGTTACGTCAATTAGCGCAGCCCTTTCTGAACGAACGTGCTCAAGGCGAATACTCCGAAGAGCATCGTATTGTAAGAAGTATGGATGATGAAAGAAGGTATCAAAGAGTTGGACCGTAAGCGAACAAACGACAAAACATAACCAACGACAAAAATCAGAACTACGCCGGCCCAGCTTCCCCAGAGTTGCGGCAGGTGTAGTAACGCAAACAAAATTGCCGTTACCGAGACCGCCGTTCCGGAACCGCCAATATCGAACAGCACTTTGAACAGAAAACCCCTGAATATGATCTCCTCGAACAACGGGGCTGCCCCGATTCCGAAAATCGCGAAAACGTACACCGCAGTTGCCGAGGAAAGCAGCCTCTCGATAGGAGGTGGTTCTCCGGCCGGAAAAAATGAGGAAACGACCATTACACTAACGGCGAGGCTAGCGCCTAAAGAAATGAGAAAACCCGTACTGAATTGATGGTTTCGAAACCAATGAATGGTCTCCACAAAAGACTGCTGGTGCACGACCTTGATCAGGAAAGCGATAAAACCGACCAGCGCGATATTCATCAATCCTTGAAGCACGACCTGATCGACGGCGGTGAGGTCGGCGACACGGAGCTCGGGATTGAAAATATGCCAGACGCGAAGCGCGGTGATGGGCAGGAACAGGACTGTAAGCAAGAAGAACACGGCGAAAACCACCAGATCCGCAATGCGCCAAGGATTCTGCGGAACCCGTTCCTCCGTTCGGAAATCGGAATCGGGCAATGGAAAACTCATTCTTCTGACGGTCCATTGAGCCGCGAATCGCGAGCCCGATAGGGGGAAGCCTCAAGAGAAGCTTTGAGTGAGGCCGCAAGCAAAGGAACCATGATTTCATGGTGTCCGGTGAGGGCAATCGCTTGCCCGGAATTTTGTGTCGGCCGCTTCAATACATTTTGGGTGGGACGGTAGTGCTGGATAAAGTCGAGATTCGCGGTCGTGAATTCTTCCAGTCGGTTCCCAAGATTGCGCACGACAGCGATGGCTTTCAGGAACACCTCGGGCAAAACCACGGCTGAACCGACATTCAAGTAAACGCCTCCACCATCCAGCTCTCTAGCCATACTACAAAAGAGGCGAAAATCGTGATAGCTGACCTTGCCGAGGTTTTTTCCTGAGGCTTGCGGATGAGCATGGATGATGTCAGTGCCCAATGCCACATGTACAGTCACCGGAACTTTTCTGGAGTAGGCTTCGGCCAAAACACTCATGGACCGGTAACGGAAATCGACCGTACTGCGACAAATAAAATGTCCCAATCCCTCGCCCATACCTACTTCACCGGAAGACGCTCTGTCTATGGCTTCATTCATATATTCTGCGGTTTCGCGCGCCATGCCGAACCGACCGCCACTAACCTGCTCCTCGACGTCTTCGGAAGTTGCTCCCGCCAAAGCAACTTCGAAATCGTGAATCGCGGCCGAGCCATTCATAGCAATGCCGGTAACCAATCCAGCTTGCATGAGATCGTTGATAACTGGTCCAAGGCCAACTTTAACGACATGAGCCCCCAGCCCCCAAATGATCGGTTTATTCGACGATCGAGCGTATAAGATCGCGCGAATGAGCGCGCGAAGGCCGTCGCCGGCGAGGATGTGTGGAAGTTTGGATATAAACCCGAGCACGTTTTCGGATCCATCCATCGGTTTGCCGAACATCGCCGTATGGACTTTGCTTTTGCGCTCGTGGAGCGGATAGGTGGAGACCCCGCTCAAATCCAAAGGTTTGGTCGAATATTCCGAATCCACAATTAGTCCGCGGGATAGATTTCAGGGAAGAGCTCTCGATCGACGAGTTCGCAAAGGATATGGCCGAGCATGACATGCGTTTCCTGAATACGAGGGGTTTCACGGCTTGGGACGCGAAAGAGCACCTCAACGCGGTCCTTCATTTTTCCGCCGGTCTCTCCGGTAAAGCCGATCGTGAACAAACCTTTTGATCGTGCAACATCGATTGCTGCGAGCACGCTGGGAGAGTTTCCGCTGGTGGATATGGCGATTGCGATATCGCCCGATTGCCCCAAAGCTTCGATCTGACGGGCAAACACTTTGTCATATCCATAATCATTGCCAACGGCCGTCAAGACGGAGGTATCCGTTGCGAGCGAGATCGCTGGCAATGGTGATCGGTGCGGCCCAAACCGGCCTACCAACTCCGCCGCGAGATGTTGAGCGTCGGCGGCGCTGCCCCCGTTACCGAAGAAGAGAACCTTGTGACCATTGCGCAGCCCATGAGCAATGGTTTCGACAGTTCGCGCGATAGTGTCTTTGTTTACTCTAAAGAATTCATTTTTCACGCGGAGGCTTTCGCCGACGAATTGGTCGATCAGTTGGGCGGCATCTTTCATTAATTTCGATGCAATGTCAGTTCGCGGGAACTCGGTTTCGAGAGGACTTGCGCCAGCGCCTGCCCTGTGTATGACTTTTTGGAACGCGCCACCTGTTCCGGAGTCCCGGCCGCTAGCAGCCGGCCCCCCTGCACTCCTCCCTCGGGTCCAAGATCAATAACCCAGTCTGCAGTCTTAATGACGTCCAGATGATGCTCGATAATGATCACCGTGTTTCCCAGGTCTGTCAACCGGCAGAGAACGTCCAGAAGTTTTTTGACGTCGTCGAAGTGCAAGCCGGTAGTGGGCTCGTCGAGAATATAGAGAGTTTTTCCCGTTGCGCGCCTGCTCAATTCTTTTGCTAATTTAATCCGCTGGGCTTCCCCGCCGGACAATGTCGTCGCTGACTGCCCGAGCCCGATATAACCCAGTCCAACGTCCACCAATGTTTGCAATTTCGAATGGATTTGAGGAATGTTGCCGAGTACTTGCAGGGCATCTGCAACTGTGGAATTCAGCAGATCCGCAATCGACATCGCTTTGTACTGGATTGCCAGCGTCTCACTGTTGTAACGCCTGCCATGGCAGACTTCACAGGCCACGTAGACATTAGGCAGGAAACTCATTTCGATTTTGCGAAGACCATCCCCCTGACACGCTTCGCATCGCCCGCCTTTGACATTGAAGCTAAAACGACCAGCTTTGTACCCCCGCGCGCGAGATTCTGGGAGCATCGCGTACAGCTCGCGAATGGGTGTGAAGACGCCGGTATACGTCGCAGCATTCGACCGCGGGGTCCGGCCAATCGGAGACTGGTCGATCTCGATGACCTTGTCGATGTATTCCAAGCCTTCGATACCCTTGTGCGCGCCAGGTTCATCGAGGGCGCGATAGATATTTCTGGCCAGCGTCTTATAGAGGATTTCGTTCACGAGGGTGGATTTACCCGAACCGGAAACGCCGCTAACCACTGTCATGAGGCCAATCGGGAACGAAACATCGATGTTCTGAAGATTATGTTCGGACGCCCCTCGAACCACAATCGCCTTTCCATTGGACTGCCGGCGTTTGTGGGGTACCGGAATCGCTCTGCGACCAGACAAATATTGCCCGGTCAAACTATGAGGACACTGCGCGATCGCTTCGGGTGAACCGCATGCGACAATGTGTCCTCCTTCCGTTCCAGCCCCCGGTCCAAGATCGATAACATAATCCGCACGGCGAATTGTCTCTTCATCGTGCTCGACAACGACGACGGTATTTCCAAGATCGCGCAGCTCTTCAAGCGTGGACAATAGGCGGGCGTTGTCCTTGTGGTGCAGTCCGATGGAAGGCTCGTCCAAAACGTACAGGACTCCACGAAGCTTGGAACCAATTTGTGTCGCGAGACGAATCCGTTGACTTTCACCACCAGACAGGGTGTTGGCCCCGCGATCCAGGCTGAGATAGTTCAAGCCGACGGCATCGAGAAATTGCAATCGATCGCAGATTTCACCGACGATGCGTCCAGCAATTTGTTCCTCGCGACCACCGAGTTTGAGCTCCGAGAAGAACCTCAGAGTAGCGGTTACGGGCCACGAAACGATTTCCGCAATCGATCGACTCGCGACCTTGACGGCAAGACTTTCCGGCCGCAGGCGAGCGCCGCGGCAGGCCGCGCAAGGCTTGGTAACCATCAAATCGGAAAGGTCCTCTGATGCGATCCCGTTCTGGTCGTAATAGCGATTCAGAATATCGACCACACCTTCTATACGGTTCCCGCGTTCCTTGATGCCGTAAAAGACCGTATTTCGAACTTTCGGAGGCAACTGCTCGAAAGGAAGCGACAAATCTGCGCCCAATTGTTCGGCAATCTTCGAGACCTGGACTTCAAATTCCTCATCAAGCCAGCCGTGTGCCATGCCTAGTCCGCCGTTCAGGATGGGCCGAGTCGGATCGGTGATGACCCGGGCAGGATCGAAATCAAATTTCATCCCGAGCCCGTTGCAGACCTCGCAGGCGCCATAGATGCTGTTGAACGAGAATGTTCGCGGTTCAATCGCCGGGATACTGATCCCGCAATCCGCGCAAGCCATTTTTTCGGAATACAGGCGCTCCTCACCATCGACAACGGCAACAAGGACGATACCCTTCGCGAGCTTGGTAGCCTGCTCGATTGAAGCCTCCAGGCGTTTCTCGATATCTTTTTTGATCATCAGCCGATCGACCACGATCTCAATGGAGTGATTTTTTTTCTTATCGAGGTCGATGGGTTCGTCGAGATTGTGCAGCACGCCGTCAATGCGGCCGCGGACATATCCGGTCTTGGCCAATGCCTGAAGCTGTTTCTTGAACTCACCCTTGCGGCCGCGGACGATGGGAGCAAGGATCATCACACGCGCGCCTTCAGGCAGCGCCTTGAGATGACGCACAATTTGATCCGGAGTCTGCTTGGCGATTGGTTTCCCGCACTGATAGCAGTGCGGAATTCCGATCGAGGAGAATAAGAGGCGGAGGTAGTCGTAAATCTCGGTTACTGTTCCTACCGTTGATCGAGGGCTGCGCGCAGCCGTCTTCTGTTCGATAGAGATGGCCGGCGAGAGGCCTTCAATGGAATCGACATCGGGTGGTTCAAGGCGATCGAGAAATTGCCGGGCATAAGCCGAGAGCGATTCCACATAACGCCGCTGTCCCTCGGCGTAGATCGTATCAAAGGCGAGACTAGATTTTCCCGAACCGCTGAGACCGGTAATGACGGTGAGTCGATTACGCGGAATTTCGACGTTGATGTTTTTCAGATTGTGTTGGCGCGCCCCGCGGACAGTTATATTTTTAATGCTACTTTGCATACAGCCGGAATCTGAGCGTGATAAAAACCCTATATTTTAGCGCACCTGCTACATCACTGTTTCATTAATTCCCAGTGTCGCGCTAAATCCCCGTAGAGTTGTTCCAAGATTATTTTTAAGTCCGAGTATCGCCGGTGTGTGGATTCCCAATCGGTTCCTGTTGCAGGGTTCTGAAAAGAAAGCTCCAACTGGGCAATCTCATTCTCTACGGCCGCGATTTTCTTCTCCACTTCCGCAACGGCCTTCTCCAGCTGTTCACGTTTATTTTTCGACAGTCCTTGCCTCTCCCTCTGGGAGAGGCCGCCGCGAAGCGGCGGGTGAGGGTCAGGGGTTTGCTGCTCCCCTGACGCCAGCCACTCCTCGAACGCGCTCAGGCGATCGAAAACGTGCGCCTTTCCATCCTCGATGTAGAGCAGGTGGGTCGCAATTTTGTGCACCAAATATCGATCATGAGTAACGAACAAAATCGTGCCGGGATATTCGATCAATGCCGTTTCCAAAGCTTCTCTGGATGCAATGTCCAAATGATTCGTTGGCTCGTCTAGCGCGAGAAGCTGAGGGTTCGCATAAATGATTCTGGCAAGCATCAACCGCGACTTCTCCCCTCCGCTTAAGTTCGCGACGATTTTGAAGACGTCCTCATCGCTAAACAGGAACTGCGCGAGGAATGATCGTAGTTCTCCGTCTGTGGCGCGCGGGTCCAATTCGCGGATTTCATCTAAAACCGCTGCATCTAGTCGAAGATCCTGTAATTGTTGATCGTAATAGCCGGTATCCAGTGACTGGCTCCACTCCAACTCACCCTCGAGGGGCGAACGCGCTCCGATCAATGTTCTCAGCAGTGTCGTTTTTCCCGATCCGTTAGATCCCAGAATGGCCCACCGTTCACCGCGCTGCACTTCAAATTGAATCGAATGGAGAAGCGGGCGCCCTTCGTAGCCAACGCTGAGATTCCTGGCAGCGAGAACATATCGGCCGCTACGCTCCACGGGCAGGAACCGAAACTTTACTTTCGCGGACGTCGATTTTGGTTTTTCCAGCGGCTTGACCCGGGCAAGAAGTTTTCTTCGGGATTGCGCCTGCTTCGTTTTTTGACCCGCGATATTGCGGCGAATGTACTCTTGTTGTCTTTCAATCCACTCGCTCTGAAGTACCCACTCTTTTTGCTGCCGGACGAAGCGCTCTGCCCGTTCCTTCACATAATAGGAGTAGTTGCCACGGTAATCCTGAATCGTTGTCCCCGCGATTTCGAGAATCCGGCTGACCACACGGTCCAGAAAAAAACGATCGTGCGAGACAATGACGAGCGTCTTGTCGGTTTCCCGCAAAAATTTTTCGAGCCATTCAATCGACTTTATGTCGAGATGATTCGTGGGTTCATCCAGCAGGAGTAATTCGGCATTCGACAGAAGAAGCTTTGCCAGCGCCAGACGGTTCTTCTCGCCGCCCGATAAACTGCGGCTGAGCTGCCCGAATGTGTCTCTGGAGAAGCCGACGCCGAGCAGCGCGGCTTCCGTGCGGGCACGATAACTGTACCCACCTTTCAATTCAAATTCATGCTGGAACTCCGAATAGCGGTCTAGAACGTCGGGCGCAGGTGCATCCGCGATGACGTGTTCCAATTCTCGCAAGTTTGTTTCGATGCGTTGGAGATGTGCTGATGCACGCAGTGCCTCTTCAAGGACGGAAGTATCCCCTCGAAAATCCGGAATTTGGTCCAGTGAGCCAATTTCCAGTTGTGACCTGCGCGAAACCGAGCCGGAATCCGGTTCATACGCGCCCGCGATCAATTTGAGAAGAGTGGTTTTTCCGGCGCCGTTCGCGCCAATGAGACCGATTCTTTCAGACGGATTAATTTGGAAGGTGGCGTCCCGAAGAATGTCTTGCGATCCAAACGACTTCGAGACGCCAGTAAGTTGTACGAGCACGTGCCTTGGGGCCCGACGCTAAAAAATCAATTACGCGGCCTTCTTCGTAGCTGAAATCTTGCTGGGATCCTTCAGGATCTCGATCGCTCTATTCAATTGCCGATCCTCTTCTTTCGTGGGCTGATCCTTTGCGGGAGGTAGAACATCTTGGTCGTCTGGCTCCACGGTTTCCTCCATTGTCTGCCGGATTTCAACCGTCGGTTTGATTCCGGAATCCTGCGGATCCACATCCTGGATTTCCTTACCTGACGGAGTGAAATACTTCGCAACCGAGATCAGCAGGGCAGACCCATCATCCAACGAGATCAGCTTTTGGACCGAGCCTGATCCAAATGTCTTCACCCCGACTACTTGGCCCCGATGATTGTCTTCAATAGCCGCCGCTACGATTTCCGCCGCTCCTGCAGTCGCTTGATTCACAAGCACTGCCACCGGAGCCTTCGTCAGCAAATCCGTTGCGTTTGCGGTAAAGGTTTCCTTCGGAAATTTCTGCCCCTGCAGATAAGCGATCGTTCCGGAGTCTAAGAACAGATTTGCCAACTGAACAGCCTCTTTATCATCTCCTCCCGCCGTGTATCGCAGGTCGAGAACTACGTCTGTGGCCCCCTTCTTCAGTAGCGCATCCAATTGTCTCCGAACTTCAGCGGTTTTGCCGGCAGCCAAGTACGGGACTTTAACGTAGGCAATATTGTTCTCCAGCATCTTGGTGTCAATCGCTGGCGGCTGAGTGATTTCACGCGGTACGGTGATCGTATCGGGCTCGGCTCGGCGGCTCTTGATGATGGAAAGCGCTGCGGGTTTGCCCACCGGGTTGGAGAGTATTCCATGAACCTGAACAAGATTCATTTCGCGTGTTGTTACACCGTCGATGGATTCAATAATATCGCCCGGGCTGAGACCGGCCTTGGCAGCGGACCCTCCGGGAATTGTAGAAATCACGACGGGATACCCAAGACGAGGAGGTTTCGCCAGGATTGCACCAATGCCGGGAGTCTTAAACAGATCGTAGTTCTTGTAGAAAACCACATCCTTGGCAGTGAGGTATCCACCGTAGGGATCTACGTTTTCTACAAGTCCGCGAATGGCGCCATCCACGGCATTTTTGACGGAGGGTTCGTCGACGTAGTCGTTCTGGATCCGGCTTAAAACCTCCATGAAAATCGACAGCTGCTGATACGATCCGTTCTGCGCACTGACGCGGCCCAGCATGCCGCCAATAATCGCGTAAACTACGAGGACCGACGAAATCAGCAAAATCGCGTACTTGCTCTTCGAATTCAAAATGGGGACCTCCAAGCGTCTATGTAGTACGGTCTGCTGACCGTTAGCCTGCGTTCAATTATAGCCCGGCGGACTTCAGGCTGTATCATGAAATTATGCGGATTATGGCTCTGGACGTGGGCGATAAAACCATCGGCGTCGCAATCAGCGACGCCCTTCTCCTGACGGCACAATCGCGGCCGACGATCCAACGAAAAGATCCAAAATCCGATATCGAAGTTCTCCGGCGACTGGCAGCGGAAAACGAAGTGCACCAGATTGTGGTCGGTCAGCCTCTTCACCTGAGTGGAAAACAGAGCCGCCAAAGCCGGAAAATCGGCGTGTTCGCGGCGGCCCTTGAAAAAAAATTGGATATTCCGGTTGCGTTTTGGGATGAACGACTTACGAGTTTCGCGGCGGAACAACACCTGGAAGAAATGGGCCTAAACTGGCGCCAGCGGCGGAGACACGTTGATAAAATCGCCGCCATGATTATCCTTCAAAACTATCTGGATAGTCGCCCAGGACGAACTGCATGAAAAAGCTACGGGCCTTTCTTCTCCTGTTGATTCTGTCGATCGCCGGATTGGGATTGTACGTGCGCCGAGAGCTCGAAGTTGCGGGGACCCCAGCTGAGGGTTTAATTATCGAGATCCCCCACGGTCTCGGCGCTCGCGAGATTGTTGGACTCCTGAAGCAAAAAAAAGTCATTCAGAATTCAAATGTCGCATTTGCCTACATCTTATATAGAGGTACGCGAAACAAGCTTCAGGCCGGCGAGTATTCCTTTGAGCATCCCGAGACGATCCCCGAGGTCGTTCATAGGATCGCGAACGGTTTAGTCTATCTGCATAAATTTACCGTGCCCGAAGGCTTGACGGTAGACGCAACTGGGCAGAAATGGGAGGAACAGGGCTTCGGCCCGGCGCCAGAGTTTAAAAAGGCCGCCGCCAACGCAGTCGATCTGGTGCGGCCGTTTGATGGGAGCGCGATTTCGGTTGAGGGGTATTTGTTTCCGGAAACGTATTCTTTTCCAGCGCATACCATTCCGCGCCAGGCAATCGAAACCATGATTGCACGGTTTCGACAGATGGCGGGCAAACTTCAACAGGCTGTATCTGAAGACAAGTGGCCGCTGAACCTTCACGATACGGTTATTCTCGCTTCCCTCATCGAAACCGAGGCGGCACAACCGGAGGAGCGTCCCATCGTTGCCTCAGTGTACTTGAACCGATTGAACCGGCATGTTCTCCTTCAATGCGATCCCACCGTGATATATGCGCTCTCACAGGCGGACCGCTACACGGGCAAGCTTACGTTTGCGGACCTTCGATTCAAATCACCATATAACACCTATGTGACCCCTGGGTTGCCCCCTAGCGCTATTGCGAGTCCGGGCTATGCTTCTTTGCTTGCTGCGATTCAACCCGCCGATACGAAGTATTTGTATTTCGTGAGAACCGTCGAAGCCAGACACAATTTTTCGGAGACATTAGCAGCACACAATCGCGCTGTTGCGGCATATCGGAAACTGAAGAAGGCCTCCTAAGTCGGCGGTCAGTGGAAAGCTGGATTTTGAAGATACTTCTTTAGCGACTGCTGATTCTGATCGCGAGTGGAAAGGATTGGAGTGTCTCGGAGAGGCCATTCGATGGCGATGTCATTGTCGTTCCATGCGACCCCGCCCTCTGCATCCGGATGGTAATATGCCGTCTGCTTGTACTGGATTTCACATACCTCCGAGAGTGTTAGAAATCCGTGGGCGAAGCCGATCGGAACGAGCAACTGTGTCTTATTCTCGGCTGTGAGTTCAACACCGAACCATTTGCCGCATGTCGGTGAATTAACGCGAAGATCGACTGCAACGTCGAACACGCGACCGGCTGTGCACCGGACGAGTTTGACAATTGGGGCCCGCATATCTTGATAGTGAAGACCTCGGAGGACCGAATAGGTGGAACGCGAGTGAGAATCCTGAACGAACTCGTAGGATAGGCCCGCCTCGGCGAAATCGCGTTTGTGCCAGGATTCCATGAAGAATCCCCGATCGTCTTGAAAGAAATCGACTTCCACAACGAGCAGTCCCTCAAGCGGTGTTTTGATCACTCGCAGTTTCATGGCGCCGTCGATTGTTTCATACTTTCACGATGCGTATTTTTCTTGCTCTTGGCTCTAACCTCGAAAAGCGCGAAGGATATTTGCAGTCGGGCATCCGCGGCCTGGCCAATCTTGGCATAGATATTGTCCGTTGTGCGTCGTTGTACTCGACCGAGCCTCGAGATGTCCTCGATCAGCCAAGGTTCATTAATACTGCCGTAGAAGCAGCGACTGTTCTTAGTCCGGATGAATTACTATCGGCCTGTCTCGAAGTCGAGAAGGAAAATCAGCGGACACGACACGCCACGAAAGGTCCGCGCACTCTGGATATCGACATCATCTTTTACGGAAACCAAATCGTGCAAACTGGCCGCCTCATCATACCCCACCCCCGTTTTGCTGCCCGCCGATTCGTTCTGGTACCTCTTGCCGAAATTGCCCCGCAATTCATCGATCCCGTCAGCGGGAAAACCATAGCGACGCTGCTGGAACGCTGCCCTGATCGGGGAGACGTCCGCTTGGCTGGTACGCTACAGCAATTTTCTTAACCGTCCCTCCAGCTTTCTAGCATCCTTGGCTGATCGCGCAACTGCAAAGACGGTATTTTCACCCGCGATGCTTCCGACCCATTCCGGCCACCCGGCTTCATCTAATGCTTGCGATACTGTGGAGGCGTGACCCGGCCCTGTTTTGACGACAACAATGTTTTGAGCCACCTCGATGCCCACCATGAAATCGCGGATAATCCGCGCCAGTGATCCTTCGGAATGCTGAACGGTGGGTTCGGCATCAACGACGGTGTAGACTCCGCCGGCCTTCGCAAGACGCAGCTCTTGAATATCGCGCGACAATGTCGATTGAGAGACAGTAATATTGCGCGACCTCAAGCCGCGCATAAGATCTTCCTGGCTGGTAATCTCTCCCGAACGAACCAATTCGAGGATCGCGTTGTGCCGCAGGCGTCTCATGAAGTGCGAAAATTATAACAACCTGATAGTAAAAATAATTGACCCTCAAACGCAGCGCATGCATACTTATGCACTTATATGCATAACTATTCAACCACGGCCGCGGTGGCAGTTCATTCGGATCTTCTATCGCTCTCGCACCTTCGCCGGCAGGAGTTTCAAGGACTCCTGGCGCTTTCTGCTGATCTTCGTTCAAGAAACCCATTTGGGCAATTTCTTCAAGGCAAGTCGGTGGCTCTGATTTTCGAAAAACCCTCCCTTCGAACCCGAGTAACGTTTGAAGTCGCGATTCGCCAGCTCGGCGGATGGCCAATCATGCTGGGTAGCGCCGAAAGCCGGCTGGGAGAGAGGGAACCCATACAGGATCTGGCCAGGAACCTTTCTTGCTGGGTTGACGGGATTGTAGCGCGCGTCTTCAGTCATCACGATCTGGAAGATCTGGCGCTGTTTGCATCGATTCCTGTCATCAACGGGCTCAGCAATTCGGAACATCCCTGCCAGGCGGTCGCCGACCTATTGACGCTTATGGACGTATGGCCGAGCTGGTCCGGAAAGGAGTTCGTCTACGTCGGCGATTGGAATAACGTATCGCGGTCGCTGTGGCACGCGTGCTCGCTTGCCGGTTTGCGATTCAGAGCGATCTGTCCGGATAAATATGGCCCGAGTCAAGCCGAACCGGTGGAGTGGTCGACGAAACCGTCCGACGTGAAAGGCGCCGACGCGATTTATACAGATGTATGGGCCAGCATGGGCCAGGAGGACGAACTGGAAGAACGGCTGGAACTTTTCCGGCCTTATCAAGTCAACGAGAAGCTGATCGCCAAGACCGGAAAACACACAGTTTTTATGCATTGTCTGCCCGCTCATCGCGGCCAGGAAGTCACCGATTCAGTCATCGAATCGGATTATTCGCTCGTCTTTCAGCAGGCCGCAAACCGCCTGCCCGTAGAAAAAGCGATTCTGGTCGCAGTGCTGGGCGCGGGAATCCAAACCGAGAAGGCTGGTGCGAAAAGGAAAAACGGGGGGCAATTATGAAGGAAAGAGTGAAAAAAGTTGTCCTGGCCTATTCCGGCGGTCTTGATACCTCCATCATTATTCCTTGGCTCAAAGAGAACCATGGCTGCGAAATCATCGCGATGGCCGGCAACATCGGTCAGGACGATGAACTCCATGGTCTTGAAGAAAAGGCCATCCGCTCGGGCGCTTCCAAGTGCTATGTCGAAGATCTCCGTCACGAGTTCGTAACCGAATACCTCTGGCCGCTCGTTAAATCCGGAGCGATGTACGAAGGAAAGTATTTGCTCGGAACTTCCATCGCGCGGCCTCTTTTGGCAAAGCGCCAGGTTGAAGTCGCGCTCGAAGAAGGGGCTGATGCCGTTGCCCACGGTTGTACCGGTAAAGGCAACGACCAGGTGAGATTCGAGCTCACATACAAAGCATTTGCGCCGCACCTGAAAATCATTGCCCCGTGGCGCGAGTGGAACATCCGATCACGGCACGAAGCGATTGCTTACGCCAGAGAACGGAACATCCCGATCACTGCGACGGCGGACAAGATTTACAGCCGGGACAGCAATATCTGGCATATGAGTCACGAAGGCGGCGTTCTGGAAGATCCTCCGCAGGCTCCGCCGGAAGACTTATTCATGCTGACTCTGGATCCGCGTTCGTGCCCTGAAGGCGAAAGCGAAATCACGATCGATTTTCAGCAGGGTATTCCAGTCGGGCTGAATGGCTACACGATCCGGCCCGTGCAGCTCCTCGAAGATTTGAACGAAATTGCTGGGACCAACGGGATCGGCCGGGCCGATTGCGTTGAAAACCGAGTCGTTGGAATGAAGTCTCGCGGTGTTTATGAAACGCCGGGCGGGACGCTCATCACGACCGCGCATCGCGAGTTGGAGTCGCTCGTTTTGGATCGTCAAAGCCGCTACCACAAAGATATCCTCAGCATTACTTATGCGCAGATGGTCTATGAGGGCCATTGGTTTACTCCTCTGCGAGAAGCATTCGACGCATTCTTCGCGAAAACGCAAGAAGTCGTGACCGGCTCCGTGACAATGAGTCTCTACAAAGGCACGATGGCCGTAAAGAGCCGCAAATCGGCATTCAGCCTGTACCGGCAAGACATCGCATCTTTTGATACCGGCACTTACAATCATCACGATGCCGAAGGCTTCATCAATCTTCTCGGCTTGCCCGCCGCCGTCCGGTCGCGCCTGATGGTGAATCAATATGAAACTTTGGCAAGGTCGGTTTGAGGAGGAGGGCGATCCGGTTTTCGAAAAGATGAACCGGTCGCTCGGAATCGACGCGGTTCTTCTCGAAGTGGACATCCGTGCCAGCCGCGCGCATGCGCGGTCACTGCTGGGTTGTGGCGTACTCACCCAGCAGGAGTGGAACGCCATCGATCGGGGTCTCGAGCAGATTCTTTCCGAATACTCTCCCGAACAGGTCAAAGCCAGTCCTTACGAAGACATCCATACGTTCGTCGAAGCGACGCTTGCTTCCAAGATTGGTCCCGTTGCAGGCAAGCTGCACACCGGGCGCAGCCGGAACGATCAGGTGGCGACGGATTTCCGCTTATTCGTTCGCAAGGCAATCGGTCTCGTTCTGGCGGATCTCGAAGCGTTAGAGCTCGCTTTAGTTGAAAGCGGTGCCCGGTATTCCGACGTCATCATCCCCGCATATACCCATTTGCGGCGCGCGCAGCCTATCCGCTGGAGCCATTACTGCTTCGCATACGTCGAAATGTTCCGGCGAGACGGCGAACGATTCGAACAATCACTCGGCCGAGTGGACATTCTCCCGCTCGGCTCTGGCGCTGTAGCAGGTTCCAATTTTCCTATCGATCGAGAAGCCGTGGCAAAGGAGTTGGGCTTCAGTAAAATTTCAAGCAATAGTCTCGATGCGACATGCGACCGGGATTTTGTTCTCGAGTTTTTATCGAATGCCGCGATCCTTTTGACACACGCGAGCCGCCTGGCTGAGGACTGGATCATTTATTCAACAGACGAGTTCGGTTTTCTCGAGCTTTCGGAGAAAGTAACAACGGGCAGCAGCCTCATGCCCCAGAAAAAGAATCCCGACGGGTTCGAACTCATTCGGGCGAAGGCTGCAATGACGACCGGTTTGCTGACGGGTTTCCTCGGCGTGATGAAGGGTCTTCCAACCGGCTACAACAAAGATCTGCAGGAGGACAAAGAGGCCCTCCTCAAGGCGTTTGAAAACGTCAGGCTTTCTTTAAGCGTGCTCCGCTTGTCCGTTCGGACGGTAACCATAAGAACCGATCGGGCCGAGAAGGCGGCAAGCGATTCTTTTATGGGCGCCACCGATCTCGCGGATTTTCTGGTGATGAAGGGCGTGCCGTTCCGCAGCGCCCACGAAACCGTCGCCCGCGCGGTACGCGAGGCGCTTCAGCAGAACAAGCAGCTCGACGAAATCGATCTCACAACATTTTCACCATTCTTTTCGGAACTGCCGGCGGACTATCTTGCACCCGAAAATATTGTGAACCGTAAGAGCCAATCTCCTGCCCTTCCGTAAATGCGGCCGGCGGAGTCGCAAAACGCCGCTCATCGAGCAGCCCGCTACGCCCTTGGCGTCGTCACGATTTTGAATTTTCTGAACTACATTGACCGGTTCATTCTGGCCGCAGTTCTTCCACGAGTGAAAACCGAACTAATCTTGACGGACTTTCAACTTGGCCTGCTGGCGAATATTTTTCTCGTGACATACTTCGTCACCTCTCCAATCTTCGGAGCTTTGGGCGACCGCCTGTCGCGACCCCGGTTGATGGCTGCAGGCGTGAGTGCCTGGAGTATAGCGACGGCGGCTGCGGGCATCACTGCGACCTTCGTCCAATTATTGATTGCTCGGGCGTGGGTCGGTATCGGCGAAGCTGCGTACGCAAGTATTTCGCCCGCGTTGCTGTCCGACTACTTTCCGCGCGCGCAGCGCGGCCGTGCGTTCGCCGTTTTTTACGTCGCGATTCCGGTGGGATCCGCGGCCGGATTTCTGCTCGGCGGCGCACTCGAGCGCGCTTTCGGCTGGCGCGCAGGATTCTACGCTGTGGGCCTGCCCGGAATCGCGTTGGCCCTCTTGGCGCTTCGTCTGCCTGATCCAATTCGCGGCGCCATGGAAGAGCCCTCTCTCTCTGGGAGAGGACGGCGCCGCGAAACGCAGGCCCGTCAGGGCGAAGCCTCAATTGATGTTCCGATTAAGGGTCTCCATCTTTGCGCTACATTATCAGGCCTAATCCGCAACACGGTCTACGCCGGAACCGTCCTGGGCTACGCCGCCTATACGTTCGCCCTCGGCGGTCTGGCGTTTTTTATGCCGACATATTTCGAGCGCGTCCGCGGTCTTGAGTTGTCCCGCGCCAATTTCATCGTGGGAAGTGTGACGGTTTTCGCAGGTCTCAGCGGGACTTTTCTCGGCGGCTATCTGGGTGATCGGACGGCTGCGCGAATCAAACACGGTCAATTGTGGCTATCGGGAGCATCTAGCATTGCGGCGGTTATTCCGGCGTGGCAGGCGCTGACCGTGGCATCATCGCCCAGCTATGTCGTGTGGTTTTTCATTGCTGAGTTCTTTCTTTTCCTCAGCACAGGACCCGTCAACGTCGTGATTGTCAGCGCGGTCCACCCAAGCGTGCGGGCGATGGCAATGGCAGTAAGCATTTTCGTGATTCACTTATTAGGGGATGCCATTTCCCCTCCAGTCATTGGATGGCTGGCGGACGCTCATGGCCTCGCCCGCGCGGTCTTGATCGTGCCTGTTGCCATCGCGATTTCGGGTTTGGTCTGGACTGCGACAGCGGCCGTACCTAGTTGAGATCGAGCACCATTGCGATTTCATCGCAATTGCCGTACTTGGGGCACGCGATGCAATCCTTCCACACTTTCATGGGCAGGTCCGTGTGCTGAACGGTTCTGAAACCCATCTTCTGGAAGAAGGCCGGCGCAAGAGTAAGAGCGAAGACCTGCGCGATCTTGCTGCAGCGTGCTTTTGCGATAAGCGCCTCGACGATCGCACTGCCTGTCCCGCGCATGGGCTTGTTGGGCGACGTGGCCAAACCAAAGATCTCTGCTGTGCTGCTGGAATATTGCTCAAGACCACCACACCCGACGACCTGCCCATCGACATCGGCAACGACATAGTTCGATAAAGATTCTGCAAGCCCGATGTGCGACCGTGGAAGCATGATGCCTTGTGCAGCGTAATGCGCGATTATCCGAACGATCGTGTCGATGTCTGCGTGCGTGGCGGGCCGAATATTCACGATGACGCTCCGAATGTCGTCCGGCCCACGCGTACCAATCCGATTCCGGCATCCATGGCAGCTTTCACGGCTTTCAATTTTGGCACCATGCCGCCACTGACGAAACTCGACTTCAACAGTTCGCCTGGATCAAGGGAACGATCGATGACGGTCCCGTCCGCATTCTTGACTCCCTCAACATCCGTCAAGAACAACAATTCGCTGCATTCGAGCGCGACAGCCACGGCCGCAGCGGTTTCATCGCCATTGACGTTGAGCAGCGAATCCTCTCCGATCGCCAGTGTAGGAATGACGGGCATCTGACCTCGATCAAGAACAGCATTCAGACCTGCTCGGTCGGTGCGAACGTTCATTCCGACGAAACCCCATGGGCCCGATTTTTTCGACGCATGAACCAAACCGAACATTCCCACTGCAGGGAATCCTTGTTGACGCAACTCTTGGATAAGCGCGGTGTGGACTTCGCCTAATAATGCCGCACGCACGGCAGCCAATGTACTTTCGTCGGTAACGCGCAGGCCATCAATGAAAACAGACCGAACATTCATTTGTTCGAGCATGCGTGTAATTTGCAGACCGCCTCCGTGCACAATTGCTGTGCGTTCGCCGGCCACGCGCCGAATTTCTTCAACCGCTTTCGCCGGGTTTTCCAAGAGCGCTCCGCCGATTTTGACAACCTTCGTCATCAGGTGAGTCCTGCCGTTGGTTCACAACCGAACATGAGATTGAGATTTTGAATGGCCTGTCCTGCCGCGCCTTTTACGAGGTTATCGATAACTGAAACGATAACCGTGTTTTCACCCTTAGCCGCAATCCCAATAGCGCACAGATTGGTCTTTGTAACGCTGTGGACGTTCGGCAGGTGTCCGGAAGGCACAACCCGAACAAATGGGGTCTTCGCATAGGTTTCAGCAAGGATCGAGTGTGCCGAAATGCGATCCACCGTCCGGAGCGTGATTGTATTTAAGATGCCGCGTGTTATTGGGATCAAGTGCGGGGTGAACACGAATCGGTCGAATGTTGCACCCGGCAGTTGAGCCACCATTTCGGGCGTGTGGCGATGTTTCAATACACCGTAGGCGCTGATGTTTTCATTCACTTCGCAGAAATGCGTTTCAGGCTTCGGCTGCCGACCCGCTCCAGAGACTCCTGATTTCCCGTCCACCACAACGGTGCACGCCGGCTCGATCGCCTGGGCTTTGTAGAGCGGTATCAGCGGCAGGATCGCGGCTGTTGCGTAGCAGCCGGGATTCGCGACAAGCCGCGCGGCCGCAATCGATTCCGACAGAAATTCCGGCAGCCCATATGCCGCTTCGCGCAGCAGCAGCGGAGCCGTGTGTTCGAATCCGTACCACTCTTGATATAGGCGCGGATCCTTCAAACGAAACGCACCGCTCATATCGATTACTCGGTGACCCGCGTCGAGTAATTGCGGTACCAACTGCATCGACAACTCATGCTCGGTTGCTAGGACGACCGCATCAGGAGAAAATGACCGCAGTCTTTCGAAGCTGAAGGCCGCCGCGCCCGATTTTTCATCGGCTTTCGACGCGAACCGGCCCGCGATCTGGATTTTTGGATGAGCCGCCAAAAGGCGCTCCAACTCCTGGCCCGCATATCCGGTAATGCCAACGATCGCCACACGGTGTGCATAAATATTCATAGGCCTGCATATTTAACCACAAGGACTCCCGGCAAGGAAATCAGAAAATAACGAACCAGGCGGCGAAAGCCCAACCTTGCACCAGAGCCGAAAAGAGCGCGGTCGCAAATGGATCGCGGAGGGTTTTATGGACTAACCCACCCGCAAACCAGAGACCGATCCAGAACAGGGTGATAAGCGGCACGATCAAAACGAGAAAAGCGCTTTCTCGGTTCAAGATCAAAACACCCGTGAGCAGGAAGGCCAGCAGTAGACCTCGCGTCAACAGGGCAACACCGAGACGCCTCCAGCGGGAGCCCAGTGTTCGGATTATCCACTCGTCAGAAGCAAAAAATGGGAACCCGGCCGCAACAATCGCCGGAAAGCGCCACCAGCGGCTGCCGGAAAGCGACATGTGCAACACGTGCGAGGTCACAAGAAGGCCAAGAATGAAAATAATGTATATAGCCGCCGCCGCCGACTTGAACACCGCATTCCGATCGAAACCGTAGGAGCGGTCTATGACGGCGCTGCGGCGCTCATAAAGCGCCGCCACAGCTAGGAACATCCCTGTCAGGAAAATAAAGCCGATTAGATAATCCGTCCCAAAGAGGCGAAGCCAGCCAAACGGATTCCCGAATTTTAGAATGATCAGGCTGGTCCCGCACGCGGCGACATACAGGATCAAGACATTCCCCTCCTCGCAGAGGAGGGGTGGATGTGCCGAAGGCGCAGACGGGGTGGTCAGCTCGGAGCTATGTTTCGCCGAACTGACCACCCCCGCGCTCCGCGCCTCCCCTCCTCTGCGAGGAGGGGAATTGCCGGTCAAAAGCAGGTGGACTCCTAAGACAGTCGCCGCAACAAACATCACAATCAGCCAAACGATCCGCCCCAGCGTTCTCGTGCTTCCAGCTTCACCACCAACCCACTCCACAATCCTTCTGATGTAGACCGGATTGAAAATCGCTGCGGAGTGAGCCGCCCACGGCAAGGTCCATGTCTTGACGTGGGGCCCTCCGATATCCGCCGCGATGGGAACAAAGCTCCGAATCCGCGGTATGTCGATGTCTCCCGCAGCAATCAGAACGCGATCCGCGCGGATTTCATCAATCGGCATTGGTGGAGGCGATAATATGACCATCGTCGAAAAGTGCTGGTTCGCCGCCAAATCGAGAAGAAGCCCCGCCCCAAGGGAGTGCCCCAGCACGATCGTGTCTGCTCCAAGTTTCGCGGCTACGTTTCGAATTGCCTGCTCGGCGAGCGCAGTTTGAAATTTAACTGTGGACGCTCCATGACCTGGCAGGTCAATGGCGTATACCTCGAAACCGCCGTCAGCGAGAGCGGCGGAAATGAAAGACATCACCTCTCGGCTGACATCAAGTCCGTGGATGGCAAGGACCTTGCCCTTCGGAGTGTTGGTGGGTAAATAACGGGTGTATGGCGTTGGCGGCTCGATCAGAAATGTTCCTGAATCGTGTCTCGGCGCAAGTGATGATTCCTGAATCAACGCCAGCAGGAAGACCGCAGCGGCTGCGAGTTGGAGCCAAAAACGGCGCACAGCGCGATGCTATCATGGTTGAATGGTAGGGTCGCTCGAGGAGGTTGCGGACCGCGTTCATAGACTCCAATTTACCGGAAAAAAGGTCGTCTTCACCAACGGATGCTTTGACATCCTGCATTCCGGACATATTGATCTCCTTCAAAAAGCGCGCGAATTGGGTGATGCCTTGGTTGTCGGCATCAACAGTGATGCTTCTGTTGCGCGTTTGAAAGGTCCGACCCGGCCGATCATCTCAGAAAGCGAGCGCGCCGAGCTTCTTGACGGTCTCGAGATGGTCGATTTTGTCTGTTCGTTGGATGAAGACACTCCTCTAAATGCGATTCTGAAGATTCGTCCAGATGTTCTCGTGAAGGGCGCGGACTGGACGGACAACATCGTCGGTCAAAGCGAAGTCGAGACTTGGAACGGAAAGGTCGTGGCGTTACCGCTCATACCCGGTTGTTCCACAACGGCGATTGTGGAGCGGGTTATAGCCCGATATGGAAATACTGGAAAAACGAATTCATAAGATCATTGCGCGGATTTCCGAGGTTGCGGACTTTCGGCGCATTGCTTCGGAGGCATTGCGCGGCGAGATCGACACCGTCGTGTCGGGTCTATCGGGCAGCGCGCGGGCTCTGTTTATTGCGGGTCTCTGGCAGTTCCTACGACGTCCGCTAATTGTCGTCACGCCTCAAGACCGCGGCGTTGAAGCTCTTCGAACCGACGTCGCTTATTTTCACGGTGAACTAAACTCGAACGGTGCCGAGCGTGTCTGTCCTTTTCCGGCGTGGGAAACCGATCCCTATGCTGGCCTGACCCCTCACGCCGATATCCAGCAGACGCGAGCGACAACCCTGTGGAGGCTTCGCAGTCAACGGGTGGATATCGTTATCGGTTCCATCCGCTCCTTGGCCAGCCGCCTTGTGTCGCCATCGCAATTCGATACCTACGGACTTCACGTCGCAATGGGCGACGATCTTTCTCAGGATCTCCTCATCGAGCACTTGAAAAGTGCCGGGTATCTGCGCCAGGAACCGGTCGGAGCGCCCGGCGAATTTTCGGTTCGTGGAGGAATTGTCGATGTCTTTTCGCCGCTGATGCGTAATCCTGTCCGCATCGAATTCTTTGGCGACAGCGTCGACTCGATCCGCGAATTCGATCTTGATGATCAGCGATCGCGCGGGCCGGTTCAGCACATCGACATTCTCCCGATGCAGGACGTTGTAGTCAGCCGGGAAATGCTTCGCGATTGGGGAGCGCGCGCGAGAGAGCGATGGCGGGATGAGGCATTTGAAAAGGATCTCAATGACAAACTCGTATTTGCGGACGCCGGCGAGTTTTTTACCGGTGTTCCCTACCTGATCTCAATTGTTCAACCAATGGAAGCCACGCTCTTCGATTATGCAGAGCCGGCTGTACTGATTCTCGACGAACCTGAAGTCCTGCAGGAAACGTATGGGAAGTTCTTCTCCGCACTCGAGCAGCGCTTCCAGCAGACGACGAGTGCTGGCGGTGTGGCTCTTCCTCCGGAGGAAATATTTCTGTCGCCGCAAGCCGTCCTGGCGCGTGCTTCCGCCAAGCGTCGGGTTCATCTCGAGGAACTTGGCGCATCGGGTTCATCGTTCTTTGTCCGAGGACAACCTCCCGAAAGGTTTCATGGCCGGATCAAAGAGATGGCAGCCGCCGTTGGTCAGTCGCATCAGGCTGGCCGTGATGTTGTTCTTCTGGGTAGTACCCTCGGCATGGCGGAACGTCTGCGCGACATCCTTCACGAGTACGGAGTCCCGTTCCGTTGTGAGTTCGGTGACCAGCCGATGAAGACGATAGCGGGTGGAGATGATCGCAGCGTACCGATCGTCGGTATCGGCAAAATTTCTTCCGGGTTGCGGCTTCCGGATGCGGGTCTGGAAATCTACGCAGAGACGGACATCTTCGACGAATCCGAGCACCTCCCTCAGCAGCATCGTCGCCGCCAAAAAATTGCCGCTTTTGTATCCGACCTGCAGGATTTGAAAACCGGCGACTATGTCGTTCACGTCGATCATGGCATTGGCACTTACAGCGGACTGACGCTCGTCCACGACAAAGAATGCATGGTACTGCTCTATCAGGGCGGCGATCGTTTGTATGTTCCGCTGGAACGTCTCGATCTGATCCAGAAGTATTCTTCGACGGAAGGTGCAAAGCCCACGCTCGACAAGCTGGGTGGCACAACATGGATTGCGCGAAAAACTCGCGCCAAACGCGCCATCCGCGACATGGCTCAGGAATTATTAAAGCTTTATGCCGAGAGGAAAGTCGCTCATGGATTCGCATTTGCGCCAGATACGGAGTGGCAGAAAGAATTCGAAGAAGCATTTCAATACGAGGAAACACCCGACCAATTAACGGCGATTGCGGACATCAAGCGCGACATGGAATCGCCTATGCCGATGGATCGCCTGGTCTGCGGCGATGTCGGTTATGGCAAGACGGAAGTCGCTATGCGCGCAGCCTTCAAGGCCATCGGTGACGGCAAACAGGTCGCGGTGCTGACGCCCACGACGGTTCTTTGTTATCAGCACTACGAAACATTCAAAGAAAGATTCGCTGCATTTCCTGTCACCGTCGCGATGCTGAGCCGATTCGTCGCCGCCAAGGAGCAAAAGAAAATTATTGGTGATCTCGAAACGGGCAAGATCGACATCGTTATCGGTACGCACCGGCTGTTATCGAAGGACGTTAAGTTCCATGACCTCGGATTGATGATCATCGACGAGGAGCAACGCTTTGGCGTCGCGCATAAAGAGCGGTTGAAACACATCAAGAAACAGGTCGATGTCGTGACGATGACCGCAACACCGATCCCACGGACGCTCAATATGGCGCTTAGCGGATTGCGGGACATGTCCGTCATTGAAACTCCGCCGCGTGACCGCCTGGCGATTCAGACCGTGGTCGTCAAGTTCAAGCCGGTTGTCATTGAGAATGCGATCAATTTCGAACTCGAGCGGGGCGGCCAGGTCTACATTGTTCACAATAGAGTCGAATCGATTTACTCGCTCGCCAATTTCATTCAAAAGCTGGCTCCCAAAGCGCGCCACGGCGTCGCGCATGGTCAAATGGGTGAGAGAGAGCTTGAACAGGTGATGACAAAATTCATGCATCACGAATTCGACGTTCTGGTTGCGACTACCATCATTGAAAATGGTCTCGATATTCCGCTTGCGAACACTCTGATCGTCAACCGCGCAGACCGGTACGGCCTCTCACAGCTCTACCAGTTGCGCGGCCGTGTCGGCCGGTCCAATCGTCGTGCTTACGCCTACCTTTTGATACCGTCTGATGAAACATTGACTGAGATTGCCCGCCGGAGGCTTGCTGCCATTCGCGAATTCAGCGAATTGGGCGCGGGTTTCCGAATCGCCGCTCTGGACCTTGAGTTGCGCGGCGCCGGGAACCTGCTGGGCGGCCAGCAACATGGGCACATCGAAGCGATTGGCTTCGATCTGTACTGTCAGATGGTGGAAAGGACAATCGAGGAGCTGAAGACGGGAGAGGTGTTGCCAGAAGTGGAGACCGCGATCAATCTCCGAGTGGACTTGAAAATTCCTGGCGATTTTATCGACGAAGAACTTCACCGATTAAGGATTTACAAACAAATTGCATCCACTCGCACTGAAGCAGAACTTGACGCTTTCTATCGCGATCTCGAAGACCGGTTTGGTGAATTGCCGTTACCGGTGCGCAATTTGCTCGAGTATGCCCGGCTCCGGATCCTTGGACGAGCGCGCGGCGTGACGAGCATCGAACGGACAGCGCAGGGTATCGACATCAAATTCCATGAGACCGCGCGAGTCGATCCTGAACGAATTGTGGAGCTTGTGGCTGCCGGTAATGGCCTGACATTCGCTCCGCCCGCCACGTTACGCCTGCAGGCGACCGGAAGCCGTCCGGAGCTCTTCGGCAGTATTGAGAACGTTTTGCGCGAGATCGCGTGATAAAATTCGGTCAGGAGAACGGTATGTATCATAAGAGCGGCCGCGTTTGGCTGACCGCAATCATCTTCTTGATTGCCTCCACCTCGCTGGCGCAGACAAAAACTGTCGACGAGATTGTGGCCTGGGTCAATAGCGACATCATTCTGAAATCCGAATTCGAAACGAGAAAGGTTCAGGTTCGGAACGACCTTGCCGAGGCTCCCCCGCGCGGCCGGGGCTTACAAGGCACGCAATTAGAACAAGCCTTCAACGACGCGACAAAAACCCTTCTACGAGATCTGATCGATGAAACGCTCTTGCTACAGCAGGCGAAGGATATGGGGCTCAACGCAGACCTCGAAGTCGTAAAAACGATGGAGCAACTGCGGCAGGAAAGGCATCTCGAGTCCCTCGACGAATTGGAGAAGGCGATTGTTGCGCAGGGCTTCAGCGTCGACGAGTTCAAACAGAATATCAAAACGCGATATCTCACCTCACAGGTACTGCAGCGGGAAGTGTATGGCCGCGTGGTCATTACCACCGAAGAAATGCGCAAATATTACGATGCCAATATCAAGAACTTCGACCGTCCCGCCGGGATACACGTTCGAGAGATAGCGGTTTCTACCGAGAACCGCAGCCCGGCTGAAATCGAGAGCCAGCGGAAGAAAATTGAAGAGGCATTGGCTGCCGTGAAGAAGGGCGATAATTTCGCGGAAGTGGCCGCGAAATATTCCGAATCCCAGACAGCTCAAGAAGGCGGAGACCTTGGGTTCTTCGTCAAAGGAGAACTGGCGAATCCTCTGGAGGACGTCGCATCGAGTCTCGAGAAAGGTCAAGTCAGCGATGTCATCACTCTCAACGGTTGGTTCATGATCCTCAAAGTGGAAGACAAACACGAGGGGGGCATTCTTCAATTTGAATTAGCACAAAAGGAAATTCAGGATCTTCTCTGGCAACAAGGCGTTCAGCCCAAGATTCGCGAGTACCTCACAAAATTGCGCGCGGATGGTTTTGTCCGCGTCGCCGACGGATACGCCGACCTCGGCCAACCAGCCAAAACCGCGAAAGTTTCCGAGAATAAGAACTGACGGCAAACTCGAGTCAGACGGGGAAATGGCCACAAAAGGGCACAAGGGACTCAAGAAATCTTTTGAGATTCGTGTGCCTTTTTGTGGCTATTCCTTTCTCTGACCCGAATTTGGACCGGATGCGTCTCGACTTGTTCTTAAAGTGGAGTCGCGTGATTTTGCGTCGTAGCTTGGCTAAAGATACCTGTGATGCCGGCCGAGTGATGGTCAACGGGCAGGAGGCGAAAGCCGGCCGAGAGGTTCGTGTCGGCGATACGATTTCCATTCGGTTCCCCCGCCGGCAGTTGACCTTCCGCATCCGTTCCATTCCAGCCCACGCGCCTGCGAAGGAAACCGCGCGGGAAATGATCGAAATCATGGGCTCTCAATAATGTTGACGCCGCTCGAGCTGGACATTATGAAAGCCGTCTGGGACCGCTCGCCCATCACCGTTCGCAATGTACAGACCGCAATTCGTCCCTCGCGAAGTCTTGCTTACACAACGGTGCTGACCATTATGGACCGGCTCTACCACAAAGGTTTTCTCAAGCGCACCATGCGCTCCCGCACTCATTATTACGAGCCGGCCATTGAGTATTCCACCGTCCGCGATGAGGCCGTCGGCTCGCTCATCAAGAGTTACTTTGGCTCAAAAGACCGGTTGCGGGAGTTTTTGAACGGTGAGCCGGTAGCGGCACCTCAGCCCCGCCCCAACGGGGACGGGGCGGCACACGTCGGATTGGATGAAACACTTCTGTGATCAGTCTATTTTTTGAAAGACCTCCGGCAGATGATAGACGGCGACTTTTCCATCACCTCCGATAATCAAGTCTCCCCCTTCGGGATTTAGAGCCATGCGGCTGCCCGGGATTTTTGTGACTGGGCTATAGTTGAGGAGGGCCCATGGCGCGACATCGCCGGTATCTCCGTACTTCCATACACCGATGAAACGTTGCCCGGCGCGGAAGAATCCCTGTTCGTCCTCGCCGGCTGGCTCGGAAGAGCGTGCCCCACGCGGTGGTCGAATCGATCCTCCTGCGATAATCTCTTTTCCTTCGGGAAACAGTTTCAAATCTCTGGTGCCATTTCTGGTCCCAATCCCCGTTTTTGGACCCGAGAGGACCCACTTCGGAGCGACGTCTCCGCTGTCGGTGCGGTTGAAAACCAGAAGTGCATGGTCGTTCATCACCGCGATCAGGTTATTAGTCGGGTCGACTTCCACGCGAATCGGCCGATCCAATTGTGTTTTGGGGCCGTGCAGGATGCGGATCGGTGCCACATCGCCATTCGCATCGGACCGGAATACCAGGACCGAATCGTTGGGAAACGACGCGGTCATGAGTTCGCGGTGAACCGGATCCACCGCGACGTTATCGATCGAGCTCAAGAGTGTCTTCGGTCCCTGAATGACACGGAGCGGTGCTTCGTTCCCGACGGCACCGCCGCGGAAAACCAGAATCGCTTGAGCAAACGGATTGGGTACCGCGAGCTCATCATGGACCGAATCCACCGCGATGTAGTGGCTTGTGCGGGCCTGGAGCGTTTTAGGACCTTGGATCACTCGTGTGGGCTGAGCATTTCCATCCGCCGAACTGGCGTATGCCGAGATTCTCGGTTGGCTCACTCAGTTGGGAGCCAGAATCTCTTTCCGCTTCGGGTCATATGCGACTGCGCCAATTCTACCCATACTGGCCAAGGGAGCGTTTTCCGAAGCCGTACGAATCACACGGAGCGGCGCGATGTTCCCGTTGGCCATTCTGGGAAACACAGCAGCAACGTGACTGTCCCAACTGGCTACCCACAGCTCGTTGCGTTTGGCGTCGATGGAAACACCGACCGGGCCTTTCATCTTCGTTGCCGGTCCTTTCAGCACTCGTACCGGAGCCGCGTCGCCCGCCGCATCTTTCGCGAAAAAGAGAACCGAATCGTCTCCGGTGTTGGCGACAATGATTTCGCCGCTCACCGGATCGCGATAAATCCCGTCCGGCAAACTGAGCTGAGTGTGCGGTCCATGAATGATCCGCAACGGCGGCGTGTTCCCGCTAGCCGAACGCGAATGGACGGTAATGGATGGGCCCAGGAACTTGCCCGTGGAAGGATTGAGTGGAACGACGCGACCGGGCACATTGTAGCCGAGGGATGTCCGCGTAAGACTGTCCGGTCCCCGAACCTCGCCTTCGCCAGGCTGGGTTTCGCGCCAATTGCCGTGATTGCTTACGAAGATTTCATTTGCCACGCTGTCGACATAGATTCCGTGCGGATCGCCCAACCCCGTCGCCGGTCCTTGAATGAACCGCACGGGCTCCTGATCTTCCTGGAACGTTCTGGGGTAGACGCTGATCCTGTTCACATGTTCCGTCGTGATGAACAATTCATCGTTCTTCACATCCAGAAAAACTCCCGCACTGGCGCGGGGCATCACTCCCCTGAGCCGTCTAGCCGGCCCTACATTGCCGGTCGAATCCACTGGGTATACATTCAGGGTTCCGGTCTCGCCGCTCACCGAATACAGCTCTCCATGCTCGATAGAGAGGGCCAATCCGCAGACCATGCCGAGGTCCGTTTTAGGTCCGGCAATTCTTCGTTTCGGTTCCATGATTCGATTCGTGGGCGGGAACTGCGTGGGGTAAACGAGGACGCTTGTGCCGGCAGATTCCTTGTCGTTAGCCATGAAGACTTCGCCGTGCTCCGCGTCCAGTACAACGGCGCGAAAGACGGGGTTCGGGTCCGCAATCATTCGTGCAGGCGCTCGATCCAAAACCAGCGGCCGTCTCTCGGACGTATTATTTCGCTGTTGTGCGGACGCGAGTTCAGGCCAGTGGCGAACCTGGATCCACACCACCGCCGCGAGCAAAATGCCAACCGTTACACGCCAGAATCTTGCCGGAACGACCATCTTGTCTCCTTTCAGTCCAAACGATCATACCTGCTTCGGCTAGTGTCAAGTAAAGAGTAATAGGAGGCCGGGATCTGGGGGCCAAAGCCGCGAAGCGGCGGGAGAAGCTAGCTACCCCAGCGCGGAAGCGCTGGGTGTGCGCAGGCACGGGGTCACAGCCCCGAAGGGCCGACAGATCTGAATCTCTGCCGCCGCTTCGCGGCTTGTGTTGAAGTGAAATCAAAACCCAGGGCTTGCGCCCTGGGCTGTTGTCTTACGCCGCTTCGCGGCGCTCTCTGGCAAATTAAGAACTTTTGGGAGCAATCTTGGGAAGGCTGACGGATTTATCCAGCGTGAACTTGAGCCTTGTCTCTGGGCGGTATTCGACTTCCTTGCCTCTAGTCACCAGCACCCCTCCGGTTCCTGCGGCTCCACCGATCAATGCTCCTTCCGCCGCGCCTTTCCCTCCACCTGCGATCGCGCCAATCGCCGCCCCGACGCCTGCTGCGCCGCCAATGATTCCGGCATCACGGCCCTTGGTGGATTCTGCTTCGGCCCTGAAAGGCTTCGTTGAGATCGGGTGTTGTTTCTCGCCGTCCATCACATTCATCAAAGTAAGACTGATCTTTGCTCTACCTTTGACGCGTCCCGATTCTTCGGCATCGATCACTCGCCCTTGAACCTTTACACCTTTCTCCAAAACTGTCGTGCCGTCCACGACGACCGGTTCAGCCAGTGTGGCTAGAAACATCTCGCCCGACTTGTTCTTTCGGCTGCTGACGCCATCAATCAAAGTCACCCTTAATGATGTGCCGGCGGGAATTTCGAAAACTGCAGGTACGCTCGGAGTTTTCGGAGCATCACTCACCGGTTGTTCCGGCTTGACGGAATTGGCGGCCGCTTCCTGGGTGGAGCCGTTCGAGCATCCACTCACCGTGAAGACGACGGCCACAATAAAGAAGATGGACAAAAATGGTTTCATTGATCCTCCTGAGAATCGTTTCATTCCACATTTACTTAATGTTGCGGCCACCATCACGATAGGTATCGAGTTGGTAGACCTTCAGTTAAGCACGACACGTACCATTTCCAAGCTCGAGCGAAGCGAGTGCTATAGTGGCCCTTTCGAACAAACACTTAGGGCGGTATGATCTGAGGCAATCGGAAGGAGATGTTCAATGTCTATCTCAACAGATCCAAAATTCGGTGAAAAAGTACAGGGTGGCGTTGAACTTTCGCGTCGCGAGTTTGTTGCGGCGGCGGCGGTCGCCGCTACACGGAGACTTGTGCGGCGTCCCACCCAGGCGCGTTCGGGTGGTGTTCTGCCACCTTACGGTAATGGAACGATCCCGGCGGGCATCCGTTCGCGCACTGTGCCCAATGTCAACGGACTCACGATGCATTTTCTGGAGGCAGGTTTCGACACGCCCGGGCGTCCGGCGATCCTTCTTTTGCACGGTTTCCCGGAGCTTGCCTATAGCTGGCGGAAGGTGATGCTGCCGCTGGCGTTGGCCGGCTATCACGCGATCGCGCCCGACATGCGCGGGTTTGGCCGCACCGCCGGTTGGGACGATTCCTACGACGCCGATCCGGATCCCTTCCGAATCCTCAACATGGTTCGCGATTCGATGGCGCTCGTCTACGCGCTGGGCCACCGCACGGTTGCAATGGTGGCGGGCCACGACGCCGGCGCGCCCATCGCGTCCTGGTCGGCGCTCATCCGGCCGGACGTTTTCCGCACACTCACGATCATGAGCTCGCCGTTTGAAGGGCCACCGCCGCTGCCCTTCAATACCGCAAACGGCGCTGCTCCTCCGCCGCGCGCGATCACCGACGACGAGCTCGACACGGAACTCGCGAAGCTCAATCCGCCCAGAAAGTACTATCAGAACTATCAGCGGACGCGCGGCGCCAATGAGAACATGCTGCACGCGCCGCAAGGTCTGCATGCGTTCTTTCGCGCCTACTACCACTACAAGAGCGCCGACTGGAAAGGAAACAAGCCGCATCCTTTGAAAGCGCGCACCGCCGAAGAGATGGCGCAAATTCCCACTTACTACGTTATGGAGAAAGATAAGGGCATGGCCGAGACCGTCGCGCCCTTCATGCCGTCGCCGGCTGAGATCGCTGCGTGCAAATGGCTCACGGAAGATGAAGTGGAAGTCTATGCGACCGAGTACGGCCGGACCGGATTCAATGGCGCGCTTCAAGGCTATCGCGTGCGCCGCGGTTCGAACCCAAAGAGCCTCGCCGAGCTGCTGACATTTTCGGGCCGTACCATCGACGGCCCTTCGATGTACATCGCGGGCAAGAGCGATTGGGGAGTCTACCAGACGCCCGGTGCCGTGGATAAGATGCGGACAACCGCCTGCACGCGTATGATGGGCTTTCATCTGCTGGATGGCGCCGGTCATTGGGTACAGCAGGAGCAGCCCGAGCAGGTCAGCAGGCTCTTGCTCGCGTTCCTGCGGGAGTACGCATAGAATAGTGCGGCAGTACAACCCTCGGGAGGAAACCTGGCATGAAAAGGCGTGAGTTCTTTGGAAGTTCGCTTGGGATGGTTGCGGCCTCTCGATCCGCGCTGCCGCCGCAGGAAGGTGCGCGTCAGTTTCCCAATGTACCTGGGCTAACGAAGTACGTTTCCGACTTCATCGCCAATACGAAATATAAAGACATTCCGGAAGAAGTGCTGGCGTTAGGAAGGAAATCCATTCTCGACGGCTTCGGTCTGGCTCTTGCGGGCTCTGTCTCGCCGATGGGACCGCTGATTCGGCAGTATGTCGAAAAATTCGCGGCTCCTGGTTCGAAGGCCAGCATCATCGGAACCGGAATGAAAGTTCCCACGCGTTTCGCGGCTCTGGCAAACGGTGTTTTCATCCATGCCGACGATTACGACGATACACAGCTTTCGGTCGCGCCCGATCGTGTCTATGGCCTACTCACGCACCCGACAGTGCCGGTCCTTCCCCCGGTATTCGCGCTCGCCGAAATGAATCGCTATACAGGCGAAGAGCTCACCGTCGCCTACCATGTTGGTGTGGAAGTCGAATGCAAGATTGCCGAAGCCATCTCACCGCGGCATTACGGCGCCGGGTTTCATTCCACGGGTACGCTTGGATCGTTCGGCGGAGCGGCGGCATGCGCTAAATTGCTGAAGCTCGATCCTAAGCGCATCGCGAATGCGCTGGGGATTGCAGGCGCCCAGGCGGCTGGCCTGCGGAGTAACTTCGGATCGATGACCAAGCCATTTACGGCCGGCCATGCCGCCGAAAACGGTGTTGTCGCCGCCGATTTCGCTGCAATGGGTTGGACGGCATCGGAAGAAATTCTCGAGGCGAAGGAGGGCTGGTTCAGTGCTGCCGGCGGGGGATTTGATCCCGAGGCGATCATGAACCGTCTCGGTAAACCCTGGACGTTCGCGAATCCGGGCGTCTCGATCAAGCCTTTTCCCTCCGGTTCGCTCACGCATCCTGCAATGGGTGAGATGCTGCGCCTTGCTCGCGAAAACAACATTCAGGCGGCGAATGTCGAGAAAGTCGACATGGGCGGAAACAGCGGCATGATCGCGGCGCTGATTCATCATCGGCCGGAAAATTCATTGCAGGCCAAGTTCAGCATGGAATTTTGTATGGCCATTCTTTTGCTGGACCGCAAGGCCGGTCTGACGGAATTCACCGACCCGGTGGTTCGCCGTCCCGACGTCCAGCAACTGTTGCGGCGTGTGAATTTCTATGTGGATCCGGATGCCGAGAAGGCCGGCCTCAACAAGATGACAAGCATCATCAAGATCCATTTGAAGGACGGAAAGACCATATCCGGCCGTGCGGACTTTGCAAAAGGACATCCCGCCAATCCGATGACCTACGAGGACGAAGCCGAGAAATTCCGGGGCTGCGCCGAATTTGCGAAGTGGCCGTCGACGAAGGTGGAATCGGTCATTCAGATCGTTCGGACGTTCGAGAAAGCCCCGGACGTCAGCAAGATTTCGGCAGCCTTGACGAGTTAATGGAGACCACGAGGGTTTGCACAAAAAATACATCGTGGGCGGCTCATAGGAGCTGTGAATGAATTGGAGTGCGGGCACTCCCCTCCTAAGTTACTTAGGAGGGGAGTTGCGTGTCATCAATTCATTCACAGCTGTAACGAAAGTGTCGCAGTAAGTCCTTTAGATCCGTTGCGAACTTTCATTGTTCACTTTGAGCCGCGGCTCATGAATGTCTTCATAGAGCGCCCCTACAGTTGCGCACCCCAAGCTGTAGGGGCGGTCTATGACCGCCCAGGATTTTTTGTGCAAAGCCGACCCACGATGTCGATCGCGTTCGGTCGATATTCAAAATCGTCTCCTTTACGGTGATGCTCCTCGCCGCCATGATCTCGGAAATCCACGCTCAGCGATTTGGCGGGTCCGAGATGCAGCAAGCTCTGAAGATGGGAATCAATTTTGTTTTCTATGCGATGACGCACTGATAAACTATACAGTTAAAACCCAAATCGGAGGAGTTCGATGAACCGGAAAGTATTTTTTGTTGTGGTCGTGTTTGCCGCGATTCTGCTTCCCCTGGCACTAGTTGGTCAGGAGAAGAAAGACGCCGGATCCGTCAGCGTCACTGGATGCTTCAACAAGGGAGCGGATGCGGACCACTACGTCCTGAAGGACGAAAAGGGCAAGGATTACATCGTGACTGGCGATGCCGGAATGCTGGCGCGTCATGCGAATAACCATCGCGTCACCATCACTGGGAGTATGGCCAAAGAAAAGGACAAGGCCGTTCTGAAGGCTACAAATCTTCAGATGCTGGCGGTGTGCCAATAACGGGTTAGTCCGTCGTCATTGTCATAGTCTCATCTACGGTGATGCGTTTGGGTGCTTTCGCGTCGGGGCCCGAATAGACAGCGACGATTTTGAACGTCGTCTCGCTAGTTTGAGCCGAGTACGAATAGTTTGGGCGAGCCGGAATGGTGATGTCACCGGCCGTTCGGAGCTCGTCCAGCGAGGCGTACTTTCCATTCGAAGCAAAATATCGCCGTTCCGCGTTGGCAATCGCAAGCAAGTCATTGCGTACGGCGGTCACCGCGATCGTTGTTTCGGGATTGGAGCCGACCGAAGTCACCGATTGCGTCTGCTTCATGTAGAGGTATCCTCCGATTGCTACAACGATCACCAGAACGATGAATCCAAAAGCGCGTCCCATGTGTGAACCACTTCAATTCGACGACGACACCGGAAGCAAACCGATCGCCTTTTTCAAATTGTCGTACGGCACCGCGCGTGTGCTGTGTGCAGGCGCGATCGTTTTTACGTTGAGATTGAGCAACGTGACGTTCCGGTAAAGATCGATCCCATATTCGGGCGTTCGCGCGGGGTCGACTGGGTTATCTCCGGGCGGCGGATTATAACCGTCGCCGTAATACAAGAGCCCTTCCTTCGGAAGATAGGCAATGAGAGTGGCGACGTTGTGCCCGCTGTTTTGCAGGTGGTACAGCTCCATTATCCTCGTGCCGTCTGTGATCACTTTCTTTTCCTGCACCGTTTCGAACACAGCCGGCTTCGGATTTTGCGACAGCGTGTCCGGAGCTATGGTGCGCGGCTGCGACCACACCTTCTCGAAGAACGGCTTGTTCGTTTCATGCGTAATGACGGTTATACCTTGAGCCACATAGGTGCGCAGCCCGCCCGCGTGATCATAATGGGCGTGCGTGTTGACCACGTACTTGATCGGCTTATTCGGAATTCTCTTTTGGATTTCCTCATTGACGGCGAGTGAGCGCGCTTCGCCGTTGGGGCCTTCAACGGCGACGACATAGTCCTTGAACTCAATAGCCCAACTGCTGACTCCGGCCGCGGTGAGGTACCACACACCTTCGGCAAGCTTCTGTACATTCACGGCGGGCTTCGCCGGCGGCGCTGGAGCCTGCGGGACGTTCTCCGGCACGTTTATGGCGATGGCCGCATTCGGCTTCACGTCGTTGATCTTTACGTCGAGAATTGGAAAATCGGCCTGGGTTTCCACGATGTGCGTTGGAAACTTCACGCCCTTAAAGTCCGCATAGTCGGAATAGGTGATCTCATCAGCGAAGTCCCCGATGACTTCGTTTGAACCTAAAAAAGTAACTTTCTGGATGAGGTTCTGATCGTTGACTGTCGCTTTGATCTCGCGCTCGTCGAGCTTGAACGTGATGACATTGCCTTCGAGCTTTCCGCCGTTGACCATTGCCGCTTTGACCACGCCATGCGGAGTCGTCCACAATTGACGCAAGCGATCAGCGACTGCATTGGGATTGGGATTCGGCTGGGCGCCGCCTTCAGTCCAGGCATACTTTCCGCTGACGACTTGAATGGCTCGCTGATCGGCGCCGACGGGTTGTGCAGCGCCGCCCCGCGGCGGGAACTCCCCCTGCGAACGGACGGTGTTCATTCGCATGGCTGGCGTCTGGTAATTGATAGCGACGTTATAGCTTCGCTGTATGAAACGCGGCCAGCGTTCGCCAGGAACGTATGCCTGCCCGAAGCCGAAAAGCTCTCCGCTGCCGGAATATTCGATCGAGTTGAGATTCGCGGCTCCCATCGCATCGGCTACCCCAGCGATAGCCGACTTCTGCTGCGTGCAGCCCGCGAGGGATATCGCAACGGCAATAGCCGCAATAGCGGCAATGATCGCTCTGAGCATGTCGAGTCCTCCCTTCCAGCGAGTTTCAGCCTGTAGCGGCGGTCTATGAAGACATTCATGAGCCGCGGCTCAAAGTGAACAATGAAAGTTCGCAACGGATCTAAAGGACTTACTGCGACACTTTCGTTACAGCTGTGAATGAATTACAGTCGAGCCGCCATTCCCCTCCTTGCGTCACCGCAAGGGGTGGCTGCGTCGTCAATAAGATATTGCGAAGCCACCGAAGCAGCCGCAGCCGGGGTGGTTTTCCTTTTGGTTTTCGATCGGAAAACCACCCCGGCCTCGCGATCAGCGGAAGCTTCGCGATATTTTGTTACTCGCTCGGCCACCCCTCCTTGCGGTGATGCAAGGAGGGGAATATGCTCGATTCCAATTTGTTCACACCTTCTATGACCGCCGGCGATCTCTGAATTGCGGAACTGTCGGCGCTCCGCGAAGCGCAAGCGCGATAGCGCGCAGCCTCAAAAAAGATAGAGCGCCGCTACATTTACCAACGCCCCGCTGCGCTCAGCGTTGGTTTTTGCGTACAGTGGCGAAGAACGCGCGGATATCGTCAACCCACAGTTTCGGCTGTTCGAAGGCGGGGAAGTGCCCGCCACGGGGCATCGTCGTAAAGTGCACGACGTTGTATCGGGCGTCGGCCACCTTGCGCGCGTCTGCGCTGGTGGTATCGACCGGCAGATCACGCCGGTCGTACTGCAAAGGAAACGAACCGCACCCCGTCGGCACACTCACGCGTCCTTCCGGCCTCGGAAACGGCGTAGGAGCCAAACCGCCAAGCATGTGCCGGCTTTCGTAATAGATCCGTGCCGACGACGTGCCGCTGTTCGTCACCCAATAAATCATGATGTTCGTCAGCAGTTCATCTTTTGTGAAAACTTTCTCGAGGTCTCCCTCATGGTCGGCCCACCCGTACCATTTTTCGATGATCCAGGAGGCGAGACCGACAGGTGAATCGCTCAACGCCTGACCCAACGTCTGCGGCTTTGTTGTTTGAATTTCCTGATAACCCAGATTGTGTGCCGCGTTGACCGCACTGTTTGGGAGTGGCGAACGCTGCTGATTCCCAACGTTTGCGGCCGGCGCCGTAGGCGCGGCCCCGCAGCCGGCGATATGGAGTGCCACCACATGCGTCGGATCGTCCAACGCCATGCGGGTGGCAATTCCGTTCCCCCAGTCACTGCCGTGCGGCGAATAACGCGTGTAGCCAAGCCGCGCCATCAGTTGGATCCACACTCGCGCGATGCGTTCCGGGTTAAAGCCTCTTTCGCGCGGCTTCCCTGAGAAGCCGAAACCCGGCATCGAGGGGATCACGACGTGAAAGCTGTCTTCTGCGCGTCCACCATAAGCAACTGGGTCCGTGAGTGGACCGATCACCTTTTCGTACTCGATGATCGAGCTCGGCCAGCCGTTTAGGAGCAATAGCGGCATCGCGTTCGGGTTCTTCGACTTCTGATGGATGAAGTGAATGTCAACCCCGTCGATATTCGTCTTGAACTGATCGAACGCGTTCAGGCGCTTCTCTTGGGCTCGCCAGTCGTACTTTTCACGCCAATATTCGACGAGGCTCTTCAGGTAAGCCAGGTTGGTGCCGTAGTCCCATCCTGCATCCGGAAACTCGTCCGCGAAACGGCTCTGGGCCAGCCGCCGTTTCAAATCGGTCAAGACGGCGTCCGGAACTTGAATTTTGAAAGGGACGATTGCCTGGCTCGAAGCAGTCGCAGATTCAGCGGCGCGCTGTGCGTATGCGATCCCGCCAGGCGCGAGAACCGCAATCATGCTTACAGCGACCGCAACAAATCGAATATAAGTCATTTACGTCACACTCTCAGAACGTATACCGTAGCGCAAGCTGAATCTGCCGCGCGGAAGTACGGGTATACGAAATCTGGCCGAAGTTCGCATTCGGCGATCCGTCGGCGTTCACCAATAAAGCATTGTTGATGCCGCCACCCTGGACTGGTGCGCCGAAATTTGGATGATTCGTCAGATTGAAAAATTCCGCCCGGAACTGGAGCTTGTGGTTCTCCGCCAAGGTGAAATTCTTAAACAAAGAGCCGTCAAACGTGAATAAGCCTGGAGAGATTACTGTATTTCTCCCCAGATTGCCGAACATGCCGACTGGCGCGAGCACAAACTGGCTTGCATCGACATAGCTGTCCGGGTTGTCTTTACGGATCGGGTTACTGTGACCACCCGGTATCAGGCTGGGACGAAGATTGTCACGATTTCCGATCGCATTCACCTGAGCGGAGCGGGCCTCTTCAATGGAGAATGGATAGCCCGAAGACATTGTAAGGATTCCGTTCAGTTGCCATCCCTTCGCCACAACGCCTCTCCAACCGTTCGCCGTCTTGAAAACAGGAAGCTCATACCCAAAGTTCGTTGTGAACGAATGGCGAACGTCGAAGGAAGCCAGGCCGCGCTTGAGCTTCATGTCCCACGTGTAATCGCCGCGCTGTCCCTGGACGAAGTTGTCGCCCGTGCTCGTTACGCCGGAACCGTCGTCCACAGTCTTGGATA
>QHWY01000251.1 GCA_003223875.1 Acidobacteriota bacterium
CGGGGAGCAGAGACTCAGAACCGTTGACCACTCCAAGGATCCATCGGCGAGGTGTCTTCCCTTTGGTCCTGTACGAGCCGTCTGCTGCCTCGTCCATCCGAACATGATTGTTCAGCATTCCAATGTTGTCGCGATACTCACGGAATCTCAGCGCACATACCGCCTTATTTATACGGATGGTCGCGGGCATCCTGAGGATCTGGAGGATTATCCGGAGTGGTACGGATCCTCAATCGGTCATTGGGAGGGGGACACGCTGGTGGTAGAGACAGTGGGTATCGATGAAAGAACCTGGCTCGACAACGGTCACGAACATAGCAGCAAACTAAAGTTGCTCGAGCGATTCCAGAAAGTGGACTCCGAGACGATCAAGTGGTCGGTGACTTTCGATGATCCGGAATTTTTTGTGAGGCCATTTACGACCTCGCTAACACTGAAACGTCGGGTGGGTGATCGCATCCTGTCTCATTCCTGTCTGGAGAATGAAAGAGACCTCCAAAATATGGTGCCCACAATCGGCGGAGTTCAGTAAAAACGGCGCCCTCTCGCGGATTTATTGAACCGCGCCGGTTAGATGACGCCGTCACGGAAAGCGATGCATGAAACGGTGCACGATTTACTCTGCAGCTGATCTGTGCATCTGATCCGTGTGAGTTCGGCGCGGATCTTCTCACGGCCGCGAGCTGACTAGCGGGGCGGCAGGAGCGGCTTCCGGTCGGCTGGTAGATGCTGGTCCAAAGCATCGAGCAGCATGGCGTTCAGCGTGTAGTCTCCCATCAGAATGACCAACTCCACAGTGCCCTGTTTTCCGAAGAGGTCCACGGCTTTCGCGAACGTGGCGGAATCCAGTTTGTGCTCGCGAAGTATCTGGCGGCCCATGCGGATGACCACCGTCTCTTTTTCTCCCGGAGCAGAGATGTCCTTGCCGTATTTGACCGCGTCGATAACCGACTGGGCGACGCCTGCTTTCAGTGCGGCCGGCTCGTGCGCGCTCCAAATGTACTGCGAATCTCCCTCGCGCGCGGCCACCAGGATGGCCAGCTCGGTGATGGCCTTGCCCAGGATGTTCCCGTCTCGCCGCAAATAGTTGTTCAGCTTGCGCAGCGGCTCGGACGCTCCGGGGCTGTACAGCGAGATGGCGCCGGGACCCGTCGATTGGGCGACCTTGCCGGGGCCGCCGGCATTAAGGTCGTAGGCCTTCTTGCCGTTTTCATCCATCTGTTCCCGCTTGACCACGGGAAGGCGGTTGAGTGAGTCGGGCTGGACATCCGCGGGGAGCGTGGCAGAACGGGCGGGAGCTTGTGTTCCCTTTCCCGACTGGCCGCTTAAAGTAGCAACGACGGTGATCAGCAACCCGATCCAAATCAGTATACGCATTTCTCAGCCTCCAAATCGCTGTAGCATATCACTACATGTTTCTTTCCACGGAGTGCCTCGCTACACGAGCGACGCAGATGCCGTAATATGGTTGGGCGGTACTGGAAAAAGCGAACACGGTTACGCCTTTTCAAAAACCATTCCGAACCCTTTGGCTCGGGGACTGATGCCGAGCATGCGAACACCATTCATAAGGCCATGCGGAGTCGAGGAAACCACGGGGACTTTGGTTTCGTTCTCAAGTGGGACGATCAAGTCGAGCGTTCTCAATGCGCCGCAGGAAATGACCAGCGCGTCGGCTTTCTTCGATTTGGCGTAGGTGTCGGCGCCCAATTTGAACAAAATCTCCTGAGTTGCGCCGCCTTCGGGAATTCGTTCATAGCCGAGTCCTTTGGCGAAGGTCACATCGAAGCCGTGTTCCTGAAGAAAGATCTTCAATCGTTCAGTGACAATATCGGTGTAGGCCGTGGCCACGGCCACTCGCTTCGCATTCACGATGCGCAAGCCATCGATAAGGCCGTTACTCTGCGTCGTGGCGGGCAGGCCCGTGGTCTTGGTGATCCTTTGGGTGAGTTCCTCGTTAAATTTCGCGCCTTTGTAAAAAGTTATCGATGATCCGAAAAAGGAGATGACTTTCGCGCCCTGCTTGGCCAGCCTTTCGGCTGCGGGAATCAGCCGTGGAATTGCCTCTTCATAACCATCGATTGTCATACCGCCGCTGAGACCGACGCCATCGCCAAGGAAACGGACGCCGGTCGGATACAGACGCTTCGCATCCGGCGGGATCGGATAATCCAGAGGCGGAAAAATCAAGCCTAGCGCAGGTTCATCGGCTGCGGGGAGCGCGGATCCACGAGCTGCTACATACATCGTCGCGAGACCGGCGATTTTCACAAATTCACGGCGTGAACTCACGATAGATGGCCTCCGTTCACAGGAATTAGCCCGAATTATATCCGGGAACCGGGAAATATCTCGAACCATATAGACCGGACAAGCTGCGACTCAAAAATCTGAAAATCGCTTTTTCCGCTACGAATAAGTCGCGAGGCAAGCGTTTTCGACTGCTTGAAGCGCGTTGAGTTCACTAAAGTGAAGAAGGGAGAGCCAAATGCATGATTCGGTCGCGTCGCAAACGTGCGAGGACGAGTACAATGGGCTGAGATGGCGAGACGAGAAATCGCTACGGCTTGTTCGGAAACGGCCGCGGCATCCCGTGTTTCCACTCGGGCAGCACATATCCATCACGATTCGGCATTTTGACCTGGGGTAGAGACTGAGCGTCGAGTACCTGTTCCTCCGCAATAACACCGTTTTTGTAAAGCAGAAACGCTGTCAGGGCGTAGACCTCGTTCGGTGTCAGCGTGCCCTCCTTTCCGAAAGGCATACCGCGATTGATGTAATCCCATATCGTGGTCGCGTATGGCGAGTAGATGCCCATCACAGTCTCGTTTCGGATACACGGTGAGAGACAAGGCGGCGCCTTAGCTCCTGGCGGGAGCGTTGTGTTTTCGCTTCGTATCAGCTGAGGAGCCCGTCCTCCGTACCCCGTTGCTCCGTGGCATGCCGCACATTTCTGGGCGTAGAGCGGCGCGCCTTCTTTCGCGCTTCCGCTTCCCGGCGGGAGCTCCTTCCCGGTTGGACTGATCGCGATATCCCAGGAACGGATTTCTTCTGCGGTTGGAGTCTTTCCCAAGCCATAAGTGGACGATTGTGCCGACCCAGGTTGGGGGAGCCCCAGGATGACCATAAGCGGGACAAGTCTACGCAAACGCATTGGAGACGCTCCCATCGGCGGCCACCCGCCAAGGCTGAATGGTATTGTCGGTACCTTGCACGCCGTGGGTATGATAATAGTCTGGCGGCTGATTAAAGAATTTGGCGAGTTGGGCTTTTGTGGGTTGAACCTGACCTAGTTCGTCCGTGCACCGCGATTGGAGCATACACTCTTGTCCTTCCCATTTCCAGGTCATGCCAAACCGGGTATGCGCCATCCGGTGTACCTGGCTTCGAATCTCGGCGTCTTTCCAGGTGTGGCCGCCGTCGGCGGATACTTCCACTTTGCGGACGGCGCCACCGCCCGACCAGGCTAAGCCTGTGAGTTGGTAGACTCCGGGCCCCGGCAGTTTTTGTCCCCCGGAAGGAAACGTGATGACCGATTTCGGTCCCCACTGAAGGTTTAGCCCGGCGACCTTGGGATCCTTGGAGATGTGCCCGTAGTCGTTATATGTCATGTAATAGTGGTCCACCACTTTGATGCGCCGCAGCCACTTGGTGTTATAAATTCCTTCGAAGCCGGGGACAATCAGCCGTACTGGGAAACCATTCTGCGGACGTATCGCCTCGCCATTTTGCCCGTAAGCCACCAGACAATCGTCCATGGCCTTCGCCAGCGGGATGCTCCCCGCTCCTTTAACCTCCTCCGCTCCTTCGGAAACGACCCAATTCGCGCCCTTTTGTACGCCGCACTCTTTAAGCAACACAGACAGGAGCACGCCGGTCCATTCGCTGCAACTGGTCAAACCGTGCGTTTGCTGGACTGTCTTATGGTCGGCCCTGGCGCGGTTCCCGAGGCACTCGACAAAATGAATGCGGGATACCGAAGGAAAGCGCTTCAACTCTTCCAGCGTAAACTCCAGCGGCCGGTCCACCATGCCGTGAAGCAAAAAGCGATACTCCCGAGGATCGATGTCCGGAACAATAGCGCCACGGTGGGTACCCACAAAGTGGAGCGAGGATGGCGTGATAATCCCGACTTGGTCCTGAAGCGGAGTCAGTACGTGAAACGTAAGGCCGAACTCATCGGGCGACGGTCTCTCGAGTACGGCTACCCGCACCGACGTCACGTAATGGGAGCGCTCGCCATAGGCGACCTCATCCTTCAGAGATCGCTTTACTGGCGCAGGCGCCGGTGTCTGACCGCTTGCGGACTGTATCGCACCCACGGCAGCCGCCGCGGCGCCACCCTTTAAAAATTTCCTTCGACTAGCTTTTTTAGAGTCCATGCATCTCTCCTTCGAGACGGATCGGACGAAATGTATGCTGTCTCCACGACGCCAGTCAATAACAATGCATCTGCAAAACTCGGATACACTTGGTGGATTCAAACGGAGGAGCGAACATGACTGGTTATAGCAAAGCCGTGAGACTTGGCCAGACGGGGCCGGCAGTGTTTCCCATTGGCCTGGGTTGTATGGGGATGTCGGGCCTATACGGAGCCACAGATGATGCCGAGAGCATCGCCACTCTTCAGGCTGCCATCGATGCCGGCGTGAATTTGTTGGATACCGGTGACTTCTATGGCATGGGACATAATGAGCTGCTTGTGGGTCGCGCGATCGCAGGCCGGCGCGACCGTGTTCACTTATCGGTAAAGTTCGGCGCTTTGCGTGGGCCAGACGGGGCATTTATCGGCATCGACACACGGCCCGCGGCCGTCAAAACGTTCGCCGCATATAGTCTGAAGCGATTAGGTGTGAATGTTATCGATATCTATCGGCCATCCCGGCTGGATCCGGTAGTGCCGATCGAGGACACAATCGGCGCCATTCGTGACCTCGTCCAGGCGGGCTATGTCCGGCACATCGGGCTTTCGGAAGTTGGTGCTCTCACCATTCTGCGCGCGAGCAAGGTGCATCCGATTGTCGATTTGCAGATCGAATATTCGCTCGCCAGCCGCAAGCCGGAGCGAGAGATCTTTCCACGCCTCCAACAGCTCGGCATCAGTGCCACATTGTATGGCATTTTTTCACGAGGTCTCCTGACGGGCAGCAAACCCGCCGGCAAGATCGATTTTCGAACTTATTTTCCGCGTTTCGCCACCGAGAATCAGCGAAAGAATAGTGAGGCAGTGTCCCAGCTCAAAGGTTTTGCGGCCGATCTCGGCATGAGTCCGGGACAGTTGCTCATCGCGTGGGCGCGCGCAAAGCAGCCGCATTTCGTGCCGATCATCGGAGCAAGAACGCGCGGGCAGCTCACCGATGCGTTGGGCGCTCTCGGCAAACCCTTGTCGGCTACCGACGTGGCGGCGCTCGAGGCGTTGATTCCTGAGAACGCTATTGCGGGTTCACGTTATGGCGCCGAACAAATGGCGACCCTGGATAGCGAAAAATGACTCTCAACGTCACGACAGAATTCGATCCACTTCACCCAGATCCGCGGCTGTGAGTTTCCACCAGGCTGCGCGGCTGTTCGCGCGCACCTGCGCCGCAGTTTTAGCTCCAGCGATGGCGCTCGAGACCTCCGGACGCGCGGCGAGCCACGAGAACGCCAGCTCCAGCAGCGCGTGACCGCGGGATTCAGCAAAAGCGATCAGAGCTTCCACACGTTCGATATTTTCAGCCGTGAAAACTTCCGGACCGAACGCGTCCTTGCCCCGGCTGCCTTCGGGAAACGTTTTGCCTTTGCGGTATTTTCCCGTGAGCAGCCCGTTTGCCAGTGGGAAGTACGGTAGAAAAGCAACCCCAGTGCGAGCGCATTCCGGCAAGACCTCTGCGTCTGCAGCGCGCTCCAGGAGACTGTAATCGTTCTGCACGCTCGCGAAATATCGAGGGCCGGGTGTCGCACGCGCCGCCCGCATCTGTTCAGCGGAAAAGTTCGAGCAGCCGATTTCACGCACTTTTCCGGCCTTTACCGCATCATTCAGCGCCTGCATGGTATCGGCAATGGGTGTGTTCGGATCCGGAAAATGAATCTGGTAAAGGTCGATGGTCGCGACCTGAAGCCGGCGCAGGCTGGCGTCGAGCGCCGCACGTACGTATTCCGGACGCGCGCCTTGCTTGCCTTCGCTCATTTTCATCCCAAACTTCGTCGCAATGATGACGTCATTGCGGCGGCCCGTCAGCGCCTTGCCGAGAAACTCTTCGCTCTGCCCGCCGCCGTAAACGTCTGCCGTATCGAAAAAGTTGATTCCCGTGTCCAGTGCGGCATGGACCACCGCAGCCGTTCCCGCGGCATCCGTCCGCCAGCCGAAGTTGTTACATCCGATGCCAACAACAGAGACATTAAGAGATCCGACTCTGCGATGTTCCATGAGTGCCTTCCTTCCGGACGAACTAGGAGTGTCTACAACGTCTTTATCTTTCTCTCAAAGTCCTGGCGAGGAATCAAGTCGATCACCTGAATGCGGTCCGGCAGTAATCGGAACAGCAGCCGAAAATCAATACCGACGCGTTGGCGAACGACATTCGGGCGGCTCTTCAGCCGTTTGGCTCCGCTGAAGGCGGCCGAATCTCCGCCGGCCAGACGTCCCAGCATGACCATGGCCGCCCGTGCAACGTGATGTGGAAATTCGCTGAGCCGCTCGTGGAAACTTCGGGGAAACTCAATGAGGCGCAGCGGATGCTGGCCCTCGGCGTCTTGTGGAATTAACAGTTCCTCTTCGTGGTCGGCGTCCGCCTCGCTGCCGTTCCCGGCCGGGGCAAGCTGCGCGCGTTGGTTAAAAGCATCGACCTTCGTCTGCATTTCTTCCAGACGCCGCTCCATCGTATTTCGTTCGGTATGGCTTTCCTTGAGAGTGGACTCTAAAAATTTTACTTTTTGACGCAGCTCGTGGACCGCCGGATCGTTTTCCGGTGTACGCGGAGGCGAGGCTGACGTATCCGGCACTGCCCTTTCGCGGCGCGCAAGTTCTTTTTCAAGTTGATCTAGGGATTCTTTCAAAGCACGGACCTCGCGGCGTTTGATCTCGAACTTTTGTTCGGCCTCTCGCAGTGCAGCCTCGAGGTCCTCGCCGCTCTTGGCAATATTTGCTTCCAGCAATTCATGAATCGGATCGTCCGGCGGGAGGTTCAAACGGTCGCGAATCATCAGCATCTGCTCGTACTGTGGTTCCACCTTTTCTGGAGGAGCGAGGGGCAGCACCGCACGATAGAGGAGAATTCCGAGCGCGCTGAATCTTGAAAATGCGACCGAGTACGCCAAGTCCACCAACTCTTCGGAATTTTCGGTTTTTAAAGCCGTGCGCGCAGCTTCTTCGATCAACAGAATGCATTTCGCGGGATCATCCTGTGCGATGAGCAGCCGGTGGCTCAACCGGAGCTTGTCCTCTGTAAAGCCGGTGGGCTCGCGAAGCTTCATCAAGCGGTCTCCAATATCTTTGCGCCCGGCACGAACCGCCGCCCACATTGTGAAAATCCAGGCATCCTCCATATCGTCGGTATATCCGAGCCGTTCCAAGTACTCCGCGGCGCGATCCAGATCGCACAATGAGAGGCGCACGAAGTACTCGGTCAGCAGAAATCGAGGAATCTCGAAAGGATTCATGTGAGCCAAGTCGGCGGCGGTTGCTCTATCCAGGCGCTCCTGGGTCAGGTGACGCTCCGGACTGGCCCTCAACTCTTTGCGCGTGAGGCCGGCGACGTCGGAAGACTGCTGCAGACGCTCTCGGTCTTTGTTGTAACAACAGTTTTTGTATTTCTTGCCGCTGCCGCAATGGCAGGGATCGTTGCGCCCCGTGCGTGGAACAGCGCGGCGCACCGTGGGGCTAACATTAATGGGTTCGAGCGGTGTTTCCGGCAGCAGATCGAGAATTGGGCGGCGCGATTCGGCGATTGCCTTCTCCGCGGCGCTATGACAGTCATCGAGCACTTTCTCCCAATCCTCATCCGAGGCTTTCGGATAGTATTTGCGAATAACCGACTGCAATCCCGAGTCACGAGTGCGTAAAGCCAGCTCGAGCAAGAAAACGTCCACCTCAGCAGTGTGGTTCGTCTGCCGCGCGAATATGCGCGCTTCGGGAATCAATAGATCCGGATAAACGCCGCCGCGATGCTCGTCGCACCAAACGGCAATCGAGAGAAGAGCCACTGCATGGATTTGGTTGTAGAGCGCCGTGTTGCGAATCCCTTCGAGCAGATATTCGGGCATTTCACCCTTCACTCGAAATGCAATGGCTGCCAGATATGTCCACACACCGGCGAGTTTCGCCCCTCCGGCCAAATGGCGGGCGTCGACCGGACGTTCGCGGCTCAACGCCGCGAGGACGATCAGCATGAATGCCATCGCATCACGCTCTCGCACGGCTTCGGCGATCCAACTCTCAAGCTCCGCATCGTTCGCGGGAAGCATCGCTGCTAGTGTCTCGACCGACGCGCGGCCCAAAGGAGCTCGATCGAGAAATTCCCGTACTTCCGGTTTGATGGATTGCATTCGAATAGGACGATTACGTTACCGTCAACTTTCCGGCAACGCACTTGAAGAATTGATCGATGATCATACGGGCAGCTCCGCCCATCATACGTTGTCCGATGCTGGCGATCGGACCGCCGGCCGTGACATCTCCGGAATAGTGAAGCAGCGTGCCCGTGCCATCGGGAACCAGTTGAATCGTTCCTTCGCCCTGAACAAATCCAGGCACGCCGCTGCCACTCACTGTCATTTGGTATTCAGAGGAGGGCCGAAGATCATGAAGACGGATCGATCCACGGAACACGCCGCTGATCGGCCCAATACCAAACCGCAACTCCATCTCATAGGTATCATCGCCCGTTTGGACCAGCTTTTCGCAACCCGGGAGGCATTCGGCAATCCGATTCGCGTTTGTGAGAAAACCCCAAACGGCCAGGGGTGCCGTTCCATCAAATGCGAATTGCCCCTCGATTTTCATGGCTGTTGTCGTTAGCCGAATTCCCCTCCTCGCAGAGGAGGGGTGGATGCGCCGGCAGCCAGTGGGCTGTCGGCGCAGACGGGGTGGCGCGAAGCG
>QHWY01000221.1 GCA_003223875.1 Acidobacteriota bacterium
CCAGCCGCCCGGCATCATTGGAGCCGGCCATCAGATCGCGGTGGATTCGAAAGGCAATCTCTACATCATGCAGACGACGGCGGGATTGCAAAAGCTTACGTTCAAAGGGATGGCGGCGAAGACTGAGTAGGCGACAAGGAAAGCTGCCTCTCGGACGTTCCCACTGTAGCGGCGGTCTATGACCGCCGACAATTCAAGCAATTTGCGAGATCGCCGGCGGTCCGCGAAGCGCAAGCGCGAAGGCGCGCAGCCTCAACGATAGACCGCCGCTACAGATCCGAACGGACTAACGGTTCTGATTTTTTACGACGTTTTCCGGAACCGGAAAGACGACGTACGGATTATTGGGATCGGCTTTGCTGATCGTCAGATCCAGCACTTGAGCGCCGCCTTGTTTCTGCGTAATGTGCGAAGGGAATAAAACATCGGTCTGGATTTCGCCGAGGTCCTTGTAATCGGTGTACGTCGTTTCCGTCACAGCACCATTTTCTGCTCGCGTCTCAACCTTCTCGACGTGATTGCTCGCGTTGATCGTCACCTTCATCGTGATTCCATTCACGGGAGCCATCATGGGAAACGTGATGACGGTGACGCCATTCTCATTCGCCACCTGCGCATTTGAAGCTGCGCGTTCAGCGGCCTTGAGCGCGCCGTGCGGCGTGCTCCATAACTGAAGAAGCCGATCCTTCACCGCTACAGGGACGGGCCTGGCGGTCGTGCCTGGAATGAACCCTGCGCCGGGAACGGATTCGTCCCATGCGAAGGTCCCACTGACGACTTGAATTTGCCGTCCGCCGGGCTCACGCGTGACATCGACGCGCATGGCGGGCGTGAAGTAGCTCAAGCTGACGTGGTAGGTCACCTTGGCGGCTGGCCGCCCGGCGGTTCCGGTTCCCCAATACTCTATGGTATTGATGGCATCGATCCGCTGCGGGCCGCGGATCATACCTAACGCGTACTGTGCTGCCTTGATTCGCGCGGCGGCGTCTTGGGCGCGAGCCGGCGGAATCGCTGTTGCAAGTATCGTTACTAAAATGATGGCGTAACGCATTACGAACTGACTAGTGGTGTTCCTTGTTCACCAGGTGCTCCAAATCGCGTTCGGAGCAGGGCAGCGACTCTTCGAGCGTCGCCTTGGGATCGGGATTCAGCCGCAGGACTCGCGGATTCATGACCCACGGCTTGATCAACACATCGGGATCTTCCACGGTGACCTGCCATGTAAGCGTGTTGCCGTCGCGGCGAAGACGTTCAATGACGTGAAGGTTCTCGCTGTGGAAGTAGCCGCCGATGTCGAGCCAGCTTATGTCGTTGAATCCGATGGTGTCGATGACCATCGTATCGCCTTCCCAGTGCCCGATCGATTCGCCTTTCCAAGTCCCATCGAGTTGATCGAGCGGCGTGTGCTGGCGCCCATCGATCGGAATGATGCGGTATTGATCGCCCCAACCCTGCGCCCCTGCGCTCACATAAAAAAACAACAACTCCGCCGGCGTTTGGACAATCTTAGCCGGCGGACCCATCCGCGGCACGCCGGCGGGCATGCAGCCGAATGATGGATCGGCGTTGTTCCCGTTTTGATCGAACTGTTGGACCTTTTCCCAGAACTCCGGCTTGTAGATCGGCTTATTCGGGTCCATTCTCCGGATGATCGTGTTGTCGCGTTCGAAGTTGAGAAGCGTGCCCTCCCGTGCCGGCAAATAGGCGCCGAATGGATCGTCGGCGCTGACCGTCAGACCTCGCGGCGGACCGCCATTCCACATGCCGGTGAGGTCCGGATGTCCAGTGGTTCCTTGCGCGGCGGCCGATAAGGAAACGATGCAGAAGATTATTACCCCTGCACAACCATAAAGAGTTACTCGGTGACTCATAACATCCTCCAATGAGGCTCCGAAAAAAATCTCAAATCTCGAATATTGGAATCTAAAATCTCCAAGAGCGTTGGGTATTGCAAATTCCAAAATTGGAAATTCGAGATTGGAGATCTGCTCATCGCGCGTAGGGATCGTTGGTCCATACGGTAAAGACACGTCCGTCGGGCAGCTTGATATCCTTCAGGAGGCCCAGGTCGGAACCGTCCTTCGCAAGTACCCCATTGACGGTCACAATGTCGCCAGCCTTCAAACCGCCGCGGTCCGCACGGCTCAGGCCGGATTTGCGCAGCGCGCCGGGACCAGCCATTTCGAAGGCCCACCGCTTGGCATTTCCTTTCTCGTCGGTGACTTCCATCAGCAAGTACGAATGCGGATTAATCCATTCGACCTTCGTAACTTTGCCCGTCAACGTGATCGGCTTGTTGAGGTCGAACTGAGCCTGCACCGAGTGGTGCGCCAATACAGGTACGACGAACGCGATCAACAGAAGAAGCGCTGAGATGGCGGATAATCTGGAATTCATGACCGCACCTCCTTATTTATGTCGTTAGAATAGCCACAAAAAGGCGCAAGAAAACACAAAAAATCTTCCGGCTTCGAGCGAGCGCAGTATACTCACAGGAACGATTGGAGAACAAATGCTGAGGGTTTGCAGATGAAGACTAGAAATCAATGTTTCCCTCTATTAGTAACAGTGGCAGGCGTCGTCCTCGTTGCGGCACTTGCGCCGCCTTCGGTCCGGGGTCAAACAACTACTCCGCGCACGCCGTGGGGCGAGCCGGATCTACAGGGTATTTGGAATAATCCCTATGTTGTGCCTCTGGAGCGGCCCAGACAGTTCGGCACAAGAGAGTTTTTGACCAAGGAAGAAGTCGCTGCGGAAGAGCGCCGATTACGGGAACTCGCGAAGGGTCCGGGCCGTGACGCCCGCGATGGAACCGGCACCGAAAAAGACGTCGCTCGCGCGTACAACGAGCACTGGTTCGGCGATCCGTCACTGTTGAGGAGTACGCGCACATCGATGATTATCGATCCGCCAGACGGAAGAATTCCTCCGTTGACAGCAGGCGCCCAGAAACGGATTGCAGAGAAAAAAGAGTACCTCGCCGCGTTGCTGCAAGGAACCTCCGGCGGCAGGCCTGGACCGATATCGCCGAGGAGAAACCAGCCGCCTCCGGACTACAACCTGGATCGAATGAATCGCTCTGACGGTCCCGAGGACCGAGGTGGACCCGAGCGATGCTTTGGAACGAACATGCCGATATTATTGCAATCTGGCAGCTTCGGCGGCGTCGCGCGCATTGTCCAGACTAAGGGTGCCGTATCAATTTATTACGACATCGGCCAGGGTCAGGGATTCAGCCGGGTCATTCCAATTACAAACGCTCCTCATTTGCCCAGCCGCATTCGGCAGCGCTGGGGCGATGCACGCGGCCATTGGGAAGGCGACACGCTGGTCGTCGATGTCACGAATTTCAACCAGAAGAACGAATATCAGGGTTCACGCGAAAATTTGCATCTGATTGAGCGCTACAAGCGCATCGATGCCAATACGCTTTCCTACCAAGTCACGATTGAAGATCCGACCACGTGGACAAGGCCATGGACAGCCGTCCAAGAACTGAAGAAGAACAGCGATCAAAAGAATCAGGTTTACGAGGGGAACTGCCACGAGGGCAACTACGGCCTGATGGGCATGCTTGCCAACACGCGCGCCGCAGAGAAGGCATTTGCGGAAGGAAAGGGACCCGATCCGGCGACCCAGGACAATGCGACAGGTGGTGCCGGTCGCAGGATTGAATAAATTCGGGGTCAGACGGGTGAATTCCCTATTTTTTGTATTTCAAAAATAGGGAATTCACCCGTCTGACCCCGAATTTTCCTCGCTTTACTGCCGCTCTTGGTCGGGCGCGTCAGGCGACGATCCACCCAGAAACAGCGTCCGCCCGTCGGGAAGCGTGAGATCGCGCCCGTTAGCGCGGTGGGTTCCGTCCTTTGCCCTGTAGCCATCAACCACAATCTCGATACCCGGCAGCAAAGCCTGTTTGGTGAATCCGCGCCGGAACAGGACGTTCGGGGTGCCCGCTTCAACAGACCACTTCTCAACGCTGCCATCCGGCTGCTTCACGTCGAGATGGATCCACACGTGGGGATTCGTCCATTCCATTTTCGTCACGGTGCCTTTAAATTTGACCGGTTGCTTAGCATCGAACTCTGCCGCAAACGCGTGATGCGCCCACAGCGGCATCCCGGCCGAAACGAGAAGCGCGGCGGCGGCTAAGACCATAATGGCCAGTCTTGTTCGCATCGGATTTCTCCTTCTAAAAATTTGTTATTTTTCCTCAGGATTCCCGGACCACAGACGCTCGTACACCTCTTCGCCGGGAGGAACCTTACGCGTGATATCCACCGCCATGGTTCTTCCTTCCCAGTGCTTGACGAGCTGTTGCTTCCGCAAATGACCATAAATTGTTTCTTCCACCATTTCAACACACCTGAAGTCCATGAGCTGAGCGTTGGGTTCGAGCCGGCGATAGAGCGGTAAGCTGATTTTCCAAGGCCGCGTGAAGACTTTGGAATCTTCGATCGTGGCCTCGTACTGGATCGCATCTCGCGTGATCGGGGTGTAGCGCTCGACAACGTGCAGGGCGTCGCTATGGAAATTGCCGGATCTATCGAACCAAGTATACGGCGTGAAGCTGGAAACATCGACGACGAGTGTGTCGCCCTCCCAGTGGCCGACCGAGTGGCCCATGTAGGCGTCGGCGGGATATGGCTCAACTTTATCTAGATGGATCGTGCGTTGGGCGTTTGCAAATTCAAAGACCATCATTATTTTGTTCGTCCCTTGAACGATCTGAAACGGATACGGCAGATACATCGCCCGCGGGACGCCCGGCATGTAACATTTGATTTCCGGGTCGCGATCCAACCAGTTCGCGGCGTTCTCGCGCTTCCGCTGAGCCGCCCAAGGTTGGTAGGGAATCTCGTCGCCCTCGACGACCCCCATTCCCGGCGGTACCCAACCGACCGTTCCGAGTGCGACGACCGGTGCCGCCAGCACTGGCACATCAGGATAAACGCCTGCTTGTGCTACCATCGGACGCGGTCCGTGGGTTAGCAGGTCCCAATTGGCCGTCGTGTTCGCCTGCCATATCCCGCTGAAATCGGGTTTGCCATCCGGCGTGCGGGCCTGGCCGGCAGCGGGGGGCAGTGCGACCGACGCGCACAGGAGCACAGCGAGAGCTGCAGTTACAAACATCGCATTGTTAGTTCCATTTCGCATAGCGGCTCTAGTTTACATGCAACTGTAGCGGCGGTCCATGACCGCCGAGAATATCGCATTCAGGATTGCCGGCGGTCATAGACCGCCGCTACAGTTATACGGTATGACAAGTACTGTTTTGCCTCCCGATTTGAAGCCAGAACCACGCAATCCGTCCCAAATCATCGACTTTTTGGAAAATACGAAATGGGCCGACACGCTATCGCACAAAGAAGTCGAAGTACTTTCTGGTTACTTCCGCCTTTACACGGCTGAAAAAGGAAGCGTGATCGTGAGCGAGGGCAGCCGTGAGATTTACTTGTGCCTGCTCGTGGATGGCGAAGTCCGGATCGTCAAGCAAGGCGATCGTGAAGCGGCTAAATCACTCGGCTCGGTTGGACCGGGCAAAACGTTTGGCGAGATGTCCTTGATCGACGGTGAACCCCGCTCGGCCTCGATCATTGCTGAAGAAGCCACCACTTTGCTGGTGTTGACGGGCGATGATTTTCAACGCCTCTCGTCGGAAGTGCCGCGACTCGCAATCAAGGTCCTGCTGAAGATCTCAAAGCTCCTGAGCCAGCGGTTACGCCAGACGACCGGAGCGCTGTTGAATCACCTTGGAGGCTAGTGTGGTGTCTCACTTCATGTTTGACACCGATTTGGGGTAGGTGCATTCCCCTCCTTGCAAAGGAGGGGTGGACGCGCCATTAGCAAAATGGATCCGTTCCGAAAAAAGCCGCAGACGGGGTGGTCGCTCACAAACGATGCTTCGGAATGCGTTTGTGAAACGTGTCGCGTGAGCGACCACCCCGTCTGCGGCTCTTCGGTGGCTTCGCGACTTTTGATTGATGCCGCAGCCACCCCTCCTTATGTAAGGAGGGGAATGTACCCAAACTGAAACATGTCTGCTTGTCAAAATTTATTTGAGACACCACACTAGCCCTTCCGGTGCTAGATTCTATCGGTATGCGATACATCAATCTGATGGTTTTCTGTTTGCTTCTCTGCAGCAGCGTTTCGGTCTGGGCACAAACCCCCGCCCCGGGCGATTGGCCTTCCTATGCGCGGGACTACGCATCGACAGGTTATTCGCCGCTATTGGAAATTCAGCGCGACAACGTCTCGAAGCTCCGCCAGATCTGCTCTTATTCATTGCCGGAGCAGGCGACATTTGAAAGCAGTCTCGTTGTCGTGGGTGGAACGATGTATTTCACCACCGCGCAGTACACGTACGCGTTGGATGCATCCAACTGCAATTTGCGGTGGCGTGTCCGCCGCGAAACACAAACTCCCGGACGCACAGTGCGCGGTGCTGCGATTGCGGAAAACCGCCTCTATCGGGGATTCAGCGACGGGTATGTCGTTGCGTACGATGTCGCCAGCGGTGATCAACTCTGGGCGACGAGACTTACGGAAACCGACGGAAGGCCGGCAACCATTGCAGCGTCACCCGTTGCGTGGAACGGCATGGTGTTCATCGGCACATCCGGCGCCGAACGAGCTTGTGGTTGTATCGTCGCAGCTTTGGATGGAGCTACAGGACGAGTGATGTGGACTTTCGCCTTAGCGCCTATAGGCGATGCTGCCGGCGCCGAGACCTGGCCGAAGGGAGTACGTGTGGGCGGAGGGTCCGTCTGGACCTCGATTTCAATCGATACGAACTCCGGATCGCTGTACGTCTCCGCCGGCAATCCAGGCCCCGACTTCTTCGGTGATTACCGGCCGGGCGCGAATTTGTTTACAGGTTCGGTCGTTGTGCTGGATGCGAAATCCGGCGCTCTGCGCACGTGGTACCAACTGGTTCCTCACGATATACACGATTGGGATCAGGCGGCCACGCCGGCATTAGTCAATACCAGAAGCGGCCGGCACCGCGCGATGGCGGCCGGCAAAGACGGTTATCTTCATGCCATCGATATCGACACCAAAACCATCGCGTGGAAAACTCCCGTTACGAGCATTGTGAATGCCGATGTCCCCTTGTCGCCCGACGGAACTTATTTCTGCCCGGGAACAGCGGGAGGTGTGCTGTGGAACGGTCCGGCTTTTTCACCTGAAGCGAACCTCGTTTTCGTGAATAGCATCGATTGGTGCAGCACCGTAAAACTCGATACGAAAGCTCCGGTCTTCGAAGCCGGCAAGCAATTTCTGGGTTCGGCAAATGCGTTTGGCGATAAAGACGAGCGCAAGAAAGGCTGGATCACCGCGGTCGATGCCGACACCGGCGTTGTTCGATGGCGTCGTGAAAGTTCCCAGCCGATAGTCGCCGGTATTGCGGTCACGGCTTCCGGATTGGTCTTCACTGCTGGACTGGACGGCGATTTCCTCGCACTCGAGGCCGCCACAGGTAAGGTCCTCCACCGCGTACCGCTGAAACAACCCGCGGGCGGTGGTGTCGTCACCTATCAGGCAGGAGGCGCACAACGCATCGGCGTCGCTGCAGGCCTCGACGATACCATCCTCGAAGCGAAAGGGAGTCCCGTCGTCGTCGTCTTCGGATTGTAGTTACCTACTCTCGACGGCTTACACCGGCACTGCAATTGCACCGCTCGGTGCCGGGAGCTATCCTGAGGGTGAGGACAAAATATGGCGCGGCCACCAGCAATCGATGTAGATACAGGAGTTCGGGTCGTTCTAAATGTGCGATCTCTAGGCCTGACGGATGATCAATTTCTTCGCCTTTGTAGCGACAATCGCGACTTTCGAATCGAAATGAGCGCGCAGGGAGAGTTGGTCATCATGCCGCCGGCAGGATCGAAGACAGGTCGGAGAAATTTCATCATTGTTCAGCGATTGGCGAATTGGAGCGAACAGGATGGAACGGGCGTCGGTTTCGGCGCCGACACGGGATTCACACTGCCGAATAGCTCAAAGCGCGGGCCGGATGCTGCCTGGATGTCTCGCGAGCGATGGAACCGGATTCCCGAAGAACAACAAGAGAAGCTCGCGCCGGTTTGTCCTGATTTCGTGATCGAGTTGCGGTCACCTTCAGACCGCCTTTCCGATGTCCAGGCGAAAATGGAAGAGTACATCGCGAACGGCGCGCGGCTTGGTTGGCTGCTCGATCCCTTTGATAACTGTGTCACCATTTACCGGCCCGGACAGCCCCCCGAGCGAATCGAAAAACCAACTGTCGTCCACGGCGATCCCGTCCTGCCAGGTTTCGAGTTCGATTTCCGAGAGATCCTGTAATCTACCGCAGCGCTTTGATTTGGCCATATAATCTGCTCGCCTGTAGCTTGTGAAGGAGTTCGATATGAGCAAAGACGATCGACAAATGCTCCGCCGCGATTTTCTGAAACTGAGTGCCGGCGCCGTTTTCGCACAAGCGGTACCCGCTTGGGAAGCTCGTCCGGCCAATACGAAATCGGTTCGTCCCGTTTCCATCGATATGCACACCCACTGGGCTCCGGAGGCTTACGTCAAGGCTCAAGTCGACATGGGAAGGCCCGCGCCGGCTAATCGCAATCCGCTCGATTTCGATCTGGACAAGCGGCGCAAGTGGATGGACGAGCACGGCGTGCAAATGCACGTCCTGACGTTATCCGGCGGTATGCCGTGGCAGTGGGCAACCGCGGAACAGGGTGTTCGCCTTGCGCAAATCGTGAATGATGCTGCAATTGAAGCTCACACGGCTTTTCCAGACCGGTTCGTTGCCGGCATCGCGATGCCGGTCAAAGATCCTGCGACGGCATTGAAGGAACTGAATCGCGTGGCGGGTAAACCGGGGATGCGCGCTGTCCACCTGCCGAATTCGATGGAGCAGCGCGATTATTTATTCGAACCTGCCTTCGAGCCGATTCTCGCTCGATGTCAGGAATTGGGGTACCCGCTCTTATTCCATCCGCTCGACGGTGATGCGAACATCTACAGCAAAAGGCTCGTTGGCCCTCCGAGCCTCACCAACTGGCTTGGCTTCACGTTTGAACACGCCACGA